>CAYTJF010000005.1:0-50778 GCA_964437945.1 uncultured Granulosicoccaceae bacterium | reverse complement strand
GCCGCGTGGCTGGATATGTCGCCAGCCGACTCGGATATGTTCGCCATTCCCGATGCAGACAGCGTTATTCAGCTACCGTGGAAACCGGAAGTCGCCTGGATTGCCGGAGACCCATGGATAGATGGAGAGCCAGTTGCACAAGCACCCCGTAATGTCTTGAAGAACCTGATGTCTGCAGCGCTCGACAATGGCATGATAATGAAATCGGGCGTGGAGCCCGAATTTCATCTGATCTCGCAAAACGGCGAGAAAATTTCTGACAAACGCGATACACAAGAAAAACCCTGCTACGACCAATCGGCTGTCATGCGTCGTTACGATGTTATTGCTGAAATTTGCACTACCATGATCGAGCTAGGATGGGGTCCTTACCAGAACGACCATGAAGACGCTAACGGACAATTCGAAATTAACTGGGATTTTAACGATGCGCTAACCACGGCAGATCAACATGCATTTTTTAAATTCATGGTTAAATCCATCGCCGAAAAACACGAACTACGCGCAACGTTTATGCCCAAACCCTTTGTTGATTTAACAGGCAACGGATGCCATGTACATATTTCTGTTTGGAACAAAACCAGCAAGAAAAATTTATTCCAGAACAAAAAGGATGAGATGGGTATATCCGAAATGGGATATCATTTTCTCGGAGGCTTGATAACACACGCCGAAGCGCTTGCACCAATAACCAACCCAACAGTCAATTCATACAAGCGAATTAATGCTCCACCAACGCTCTCTGGTGCAACCTGGTCACCCAGTTCAATCACCTATGGTGGTAACAACCGCACACACATGGTCCGTATACCAGACGAAGGCCGAATTGAATTTCGTCTGGCCGATGGTGCAGCCAATCCGTATCTTTTACAGGCTGCTGTGCTAGCCGCTGGTCTTGATGGCATTGACAACAAAACTGATCCGGGAAAACGACTGGATATCGATATGTATACTGAAAGCCATAAAGCCAAAGGTGCAAAACAACTGCCATTGAACTTACTCGATGCCATAAGGGCATTAACCAAAGACAAAACCTTTCGCCAGGCAATTGGTAATGATTTTTGCGATGCTTATATCAAATTAAAAAACAAGGAATGGGACAAATACGCACATCATCTAACCCAATGGGAACGCGATACATCGCTGGATTGTTAATCAGTATTTATGGGCATCGTCTCAAGCGTTTCGCTGAGACGATCCACCTTGCCCGCAAGTAAACTACGCACGCCTTTGATCAGTGCTGTGAAATAAGCGTCGCCTGCATCTGAATCGGCGAACACGCTTAACGCATCCAGCTGCGCATCAGTAATATTTCGGTAAACCACCGCAGACGGTATGAGCAGCTCCCGACGCATAAACGATCGATATAAGGCCTCTGAACTACGATCTTCCTTGATTTGCTTTTGCGCAGCCAACAATGCTTCCTTACTGTTCGAACAAACACTGGCCATTGAAACAAGCGCAGAAAGCTCCGTATTAAAAGCTGATAAGAAATAAGCTGCGCCGGTATCCGCTAGCATTCGTCTGAGGCGAACATTGCGTTCATCGCCATGAATCTCAGATTGCTGGTATGTTTGTAATAGCGAAGCAAATTTCGGTTCATCCAAATCGCGTGATTCAAGTTCTGCCTGATAGATACTCTTACCAGCTTCACTTTGTGTCCAGCCAACAATCTGCTCCAGGTGTTCGTCGTTAATACGCTTATTCAATTCGTTTAAAAAATCCTGGCGTAATACAGTTATCGATAAATTTTCCTTAAGCATCGACTCAAATCTAGATCGGTCTTGAACGTTTTCGCACGCTTGCCAGGCAAGTTGTGATTCTTCGACAACCGTTGAGTAAATCGAGGATAAATGCGCGTGCAAGCCAGCGTGTTCGTAGACCGATTCCAGAGCAACGCTGCGCGACGAATCAGTGGCAGTGGCGTTCCCATGACCGATACCACTCAACATACCAATCAACACACAACTGAACATAATCGCCAACGATAGACTGCCATGGCGAAGAGCAACGAGTAACTTGTAGATTATCGTTGAACGGCTGATTGGCAAAGAAAAAGCGAACAACCAGTTTCTGTAGTTGTTTCTACGCGCGCGATCAAACCAGCTTGTCTTGAGGCTCTTTTCCAGCAAAAAATGCATCCAAATTATCCAAAGCCCGAAACCCCATTGCGTCGCGAGTATCGAACGTTGCACTGCCGATATGCGGCAGCATCATAATATTGCTATGCGAATAGAATGCCGGATTGCCGCCTGGCTCGCTTATAAAACAATCCAGACCGGCAGCCGCTAATTTGCCAGACTCAATAGCTGCCAACAATGCAGTCTCATCGATCAATGCGCCGCGAGCCGTATTAACGAGCACAGCACCATCTGGTAGCAATGACAGGGCTTTGTGATCGATCATACCTGTTGTCTCTGGTGTTGCAGGACAGTGCAGGCTTAAGAACTGCGATTCTGGTAACAGCGACTCAATCGAATTGTGATAAATAGCGCCCTGCTCATCGTCAGGCGACAAACGGTGACGATTGTAATAGTGAACCTGCATATCAAAACCACGAGCGCGCCTGGCCATCACCTGCCCGACTCGCCCCATACCAATAATCCCTAAGCGCTTGCCACTGACTTGCATCCCTACCATAAACGACGGGCTCCAGGTATCCCACTGACCAGAACGCACCATAGCGTCGCCCTCAGCTGCACGGCGAGCAGCACCGAGCAATAAAAGCATGGCTATTTCTGCTGTTGCATCGGAGAGCACATCTGGCGTGTTGGTGACACAAACACCGTGTTTTGACAAAGCGTCCAAATCACAATGATCAACGCCAACTGAATGATTAGCGATGATTTTTACGCGAGGATTCAACTGAGCTACTGTTGCCGCATCAAAGTGTTCTGAGTGGCATGGGAGAATGGCGTCGACCTCTGCACTCATACGTACAATATCATCGGAGGTACTTAAGTCATCTGTTGGATTTAGAACAACATCATAGTCACGCATTGCACGTGCTTCGGTGTTATCAGATAATTTGCGGGTTATCCATAATCGAGGTTTGCTCATTATATTTGTAACTCAGATGTGCTACGTCTTCTTTTATTTCTTCTTGCGAACAGCCGAGTCATACAAATCATAAACAACACAGAGTAAAACCGCGCCGACAATAATGGCAATAACCACGCCCCCACCAGAATTCAGAAATCCGGAAGAGCCCTTGGAGATACTGTGTGTCAAACCAATAACGAAAGTGCCAACCAATACCAGGCCTATTAATGCAGCAACTATATTCAGAGTTCGAGATACCATAATTTTTAGCCCTCAAGCTTTATTTGTGCAATTGATCAAGCACGTATCGGGTGGTACGAAATAATCTATCATCCTGGCGTAACGCGCCTACTAATTGAACACCGATGGGTAATCCGTTAGCACCTTCCAGTAGCGGCATACTCAAGCACGGTAAACCACACAAAGTCCAGATAGTACAACACACTGGGTCACCAGTACTGCCCATTAATGGCGCTTCCGAGACCGCCGATGGCGTGAGAATAGCATCGTAGTCGTTAAAAAATTCCGCAAACCATTCTATTGCGGCTAAGCGAATCTCCAGCGCTTCCTGATATTGCTCTTCGGAATGATTTTTGGCTGCGAGCAATGTCGGTTTAATTGTGTCGCTAAGGCTGTTCCAATGATTGGTAATCTGCTCGTCCAAAGCACGAATCAGTTCATACTCATGAATAATTTTATGGCATGGCAACAATGCACTAAACGATTGCGGTGCGCTTAATCGTTCTACCGTCCCACCCAATTCAGCAATCAGTTCTTCAAAACCTTCAACCGCATCCGACGTAAAACGATCTGCGTATGGCATGTCAATCCAGGCCAGTGTTGGTGGCACTGGAACATCCGACAGATAGCCATTGAGTAACGCAGGCTTTGGAGCAAGATAACTTGCACTGTCTTCTTTGTCGTAGCCAGCCAAATTATCAACCAGCAAAGCAATATCGGCTACATCGCGACCAAACACACCCACTTGGTCAAGTGTTGCCGATGTTTCAAGAACGCCGTTTCGAGAAACAATCCCGACCGATGGTTTAAAACCATATACACCGCAAAAAGAGGCTGGTCTGATTACCGAGCCATTGGTTTGTGAACCCAGGGACAATGGCACATGACCAGCCGCAACGCTTGCAGCAGAGCCACTGGAAGAACCACCCGGACTGTATTTAGTATTATGCGGATTACAAGTACTCGACGGATGCATAAACGCAAACTCAGTAGTCACGTTTTTACCCATGATCAAAGCACCAGCTTCCTTAAGCTTTTCCACAACCCTGCAATCAGTGTTTGGCTGTCTGTCTGTATAAATGGCAGACCCATAAGAAGTTGGATAATCTGAGGTGTCGTAGATATCCTTTACACCCACCGGAATACCATGCAATGCGCCAAGTGGTTGTCCTCGCCTGCGCACATCATCCAGCATACTTGCATTCGCTAATGCTTGTGGCTTATCAACACTTGCCCAAGCACCAATTTCTGATTCGCTCTTTTCGATAAGATCGAAGCTATGCTTAACCAGTTCTTCTGAAGTTAATGCTCCTGTTGCAATGTGTTCAACACATTGACGTACGGTATTCGCTTCAATTTTTTTATTATCAGCATTCATATCACCTACTCTATGGTACGTACGGACCAAACAGCTCGTCAGGCAACCACAGAGCAATGCCCGGAAAGATGTACATCAACACCATACAGAAAATGACAATACCCAGGTACGGCATAATCCCTTTAAAAATGTCCATCAGTTCAATCTGATTTTTCAACACCCCTTTCAAATAGTAAGCAGACATCGCCATTGGTGGTGTCAGGAAAGAGGTTTGCAAATTCAAAGCAATCAACATCGCAAAGAAGTACGGATTAACACCGAAGATGTCAAGCATTGGTAAAAATATAGGTACAAAGATAATCAGAATCTCTGACCATTCCAGTGGCCAACCGAGTAAAAATATGATGAGCTGCGCAAGCACAAGGAATTGCCACGGCTGTAAATCCATTGCCAAAACCCAGTGTTCAATGATGTCGTGTCCGCCCAAATACGAAAATATAGAAGCAAAAGTCCACGAACCAACAAACAACCAACACACCATAGCCGTGGCTTTTGCTGTTAGATAAACTGACTCTTTTAATTTGTTCCAGCTAAGCGATCGATAAGCAGCAGCAAGCAATATACCTCCGAGCGCCCCCATAGCTGCAGCTTCTGCAGGTGTTGCAAGACCACCCAGAATACTGCCAAGCACCACCATAATGAGTGCCGTTAACGGTAGAAACGAGGTAAGCAGAGACCAATAGATCTGACCTGGCTTAACATTTGGATCGACTACTGGTTTGGGTGCAATTGAAGGATTGAAGAACACACGTACAACAACATAGACGATATACATACCCGCCAGTAACAAGCCTGGGAATACCGCGGCAGCATACAATCGAAGCACTGATAGCTCTGCAATAGCGGCATAAACTATTAACATAATAGACGGAGGTATCAAAATACCCAGTGTGCCGCCTGCACAGATTACGCCCGATGCAAAGTCTTTACGATAGTGCGCGTCGGCCATTGCAGGATAAGCCAGCAGGCCCATTAATGTCACAACTGCACCTACAATTCCGCTCGCTGTCGAGAACACGGCGCACGTTATCAATGCAGCTATAGCCATTGACCCTGGCAGGTTTCGGGCCGCAAGATTCAATGATGAAAACAATCGGTTTACAATGTTTGCACGCTCAACTATATATCCCATGAAAAGGAACAACGGAATGGCAACCAGCGTCGGGTTCTCCATAACCGAATAGGTATTTTGATTTAACAAATAGAAAATTTGATTGTTAAATACATCCGACAGAGTCTCAACAGAACCTGCTTGATAGTAGGCGTAGTATCCAAAGCCGACTCCCATTGCCAGCAAAGTAAACGCGATCGGAAAGCCAAGCATCACCAGAAAGATGAAAAGGCATAGCATGAAAATGGCAACTTGTGGATTAGTCACGGTGCAATCTACTCAGTGGTTTATTTTGAACGCCAACAATTCGTAAGGGTTATTGTTCAGATTTTAATATTGAGGCGTCAGAAACAAGCGCATCTTCAGTTTCACGCACATCGTCGAGTCGCGCCATCCAAACACCGGTTCGCATGGCCCTCCAGCAACGAATGAGCTCAGCAAGACCTTGCAAAATCAATAGGAGTCCAGCAAGCGGGATTAGCGTTTTGAAAAAATAGATTTGTATGCGAGCCGGGCTGTTCCAGCTCACCTCTTTATACCGCCAGGAGTCCGCCGCAATCTCAGCCCCATACCAGAACAAAGCGAGCATACCGGGGAAGAAAAACAGCAGATAAAGAATAAAATCGAGCGAGGCCTGCATACGTACTGGGAAAAGTCGGTATAGCACATCACCTCGAACGTGGCCGTCTTGTGCTAACGCGTAGGGGCCTGCCATTAAAAACAGCGCGCCGTACATTTGTATCATCATGTCCAACGCCCAAAGCGTGGGATCGTTCATCACATAGCGCATGAACACTTCGTATGTCACCGACAGCGTGAGAATCAGTATGCACCAACCAAAGCTTCGCCCAACCCAGATACTTAAACTCTCGATGGCATAAACAATTTTTGTCACGATAAACGCTCCGATGAATTTACAACGGCAAAACGGGAACCCAATGCTGGGTTCCCGTCCAAGTAACTACAACTAAATGTGCTTAACCGAAGTAGTGCTTGTATGCCAATTTGTAGTCTGGCTGATTCAGGTTCAGATAGTTCATCACGCTTTTAGCATAAGCCTTCTGAGATTCGATAACCTTGGCGAAGAACTCGTCCTCACCAGAAATACGCTCAACTACTGTATCCCAGGCTTCGAGCTGACCTTGCATAACGCTGTCAGGAGTACGATAAACATTCACTTCCTGCTCTTCAGCCAGTACGACAAGATCGTCCGCGTAACGACGGGTATTGTTCCAGTAGAAATTTGAATTTTCCGCTTCTGACGCATACTTCAGAATAGCTTGTAATTCAGCAGGCAGCGCATCGTACTTCTTCTTGTTAAAAGTACACTCGAAGAATTCCTGAGACTGATGGAAACTAGCAAGGTGATAGTGCTTGGAAACATCCTGCATACCAAAATCACGATCAGCAGTCGGGTTGTTGTACTCAGCAGCATCGATCAAACCAGATTTCATTGCTGGCTGAATTTCACCACCTGGCAACTGTACAACCGACATACCCATTTCGAGTAATACATCGGCGGCAAGACCTACAGTTCGATACTTCAGGCCTTCCATTTGACTTGCGTCTTTAATTTCTTCTTTGAACCAGCCAAGTGGTTGTGCAGGCATTGGGCTGTTGAAAAAACTGACCAAATCCAAGCCGAGCTTACCGATGAGCTCATCGAACAATTCCTGACCACCGCCATAATGAATCCAGCCTAATACTTCCTGACTAGACCAGCCAAAACAGGGACCTGTACCAAACAATGATGCTACTGGCGATTTTGAGTACCAATAGGCTGGTACATAGTGAGCCGCATCAAGGACACCGCGATGCACAGCATCTTGCATTTGACTGGTTTTTACTACCGAATCAACTGGCAACAATTCAATCTGAAGTGCATCGCCTGCCATGTCATTTACACGCTTAACGTACGACTGTGCGTTCTCTAGGAAAATACCGCCACCCCAGGCTGCTTGCATTTTCATGGTGACGGGAGCTGCTTTCACTATGGATGGTGCAGCAATAGTACCCGCCGCTGTGGCTGTTGCCGCCAGCGCCGAACCTTTTAAAAATTTACGACGATTAGTTTCTGCTTTCATTTAATTCGTTCCTCCAAGGACCACTGGTTAGCCGGTTATTAGCCGAGCAAGACTAAGCAAACCGGGCATTTTAAACTCACTCGAGCCGCCCGGTACTCTATGAATCGTACCTGCTCATCAGTACAATCGCAATTTGATTGGCATATCTCATGTCATAATTGCGTCATTACGACACATATTCATCCAAATCCACTCAACATCAATGCCCAATAACCCTATTAAATTACTTACCGATCTCTTCGATATTGCGGTTCATGCAGCACTACCAGCGCACCATATTGAAGCGTATCTACCGGAAAAACCCACAGGGCGCACCGTTGTTATCGGAGCAGGAAAAGCATCTGCTGCAATGGCTCAGGCAGTTGAGTCTCGTTTGAAGTATGACATTTCCGGACTGGTGGTAGTTCCGCATGGTTCTCACCCGGTTTGTGAACAAATTGAGATAATACAAGCTAGTCATCCCGTACCTGATGTTGCGAGTGAAACGGCCGCAAAACGTATGCTCAATCTGGTTAGCGAACTTGGCGAAGATGATCTGGTGTTGAGCTTGGTATCTGGCGGGGGGTCCTCACTGTTGAGTTTGGCCGGTACCGGTATTTCATTAGCCGACAAGCAAGCAGTTAATTCAGCACTATTAAAAAGCGGTGCTGCAATTGGTGAAATGAACTGTGTACGTAAGCATCTATCTGGTATCAAAGGCGGTCGACTAGCCGCTGCTGCATACCCGGCTCAAATGGTTACCCTGGCCATTTCGGATGTACCTGGTGATGATCTGTCGGTGATTGCGTCAGGTCCAACGGTACCGAACAACACCACACGTGAGCAGGCGCTGCATATAGTTGAACGTTATAACATCAGTTTGCCTGAAAATGTACATAAGCTACTGATGAGCTCGGACGCAAACACGCCATCAGAAAAGGACGCGGTAATGTCCTTAACCACTGCCCACATCATTTGCCGACCACAACAATCGTTAGAAACTGCTGCCGAAGTGGCACAAAAAAACGGAATACACACCTTGATTCTTGGCGATGCTATAGAAGGTGAAGCCCGGGAAGTAGGCAAGGTTATGGCCGGTATTGCAAAACAGGTACACCAATACGATCAACCTATTAAAAAACCCGCGCTTCTCATTTCAGGTGGCGAAACAACAGTCACAGTCAAGAACAAAAGTGGTCGTGGCGGACGAAATGCAGAATTTTTACTGGGCTTTGGCGAGGCTGTATCTGGCTACAACAATATATATGCATTGGCTGCTGATACCGACGGCATTGATGGTACAGAAAACAATGCGGGTGTCATTTGGAGTTCTGACATAGCGCGCTCTGCTGCTGAACAAGGGTTGATTATCTCGACCTATCTGGACAATAATGATGCCTGGTCATTTTTCAATGCCACAGGCGGATTGATTACTACCGGTGCAACGCATACCAATATAAACGACTTTCGCGCCATTCTTATCAGTTAAATTAGCAGTCCTGATTCTCAATCTTGCCGGTCAAACACCCACAACTGCCAGTAAATTAGTTGTGACACCGCTTGCTTAGCTCGCGTCAGTATTCTTAGGTATGTAAAGAGTCAGTCGTAAGCTTGCCAGATTCAAGCAATGCAGCAAACTGATCAACATCTGACAGTATTGCCTTTTTTAGCGGCGTGTGAGCTACCGAATCTAAAACTCCCTGAATACCGGCATCATCGAAATCTGATGGGAATGGCAGTGGCTTGTTCTGCTCAAAGGTGACTTGGGATTCAGGGAAAAGCTGTTTCAAACTGGCAACAAATTCAGCGACTCCAATCACGTCATTTCGCAGATTAAATACATCTGCCCCTTGATACTCAACCAGTGCACTGTCGATAAATATTCGCGCTACATCGTTTGCATGTTGCACCGTAATAGGTCCATCGAACCGAATATGAAATGGTTTATTGGCGGCTACAGCCAAACAGGCTTTAGCAATATCGGCCGTCATGCCCTGATCACGGCAAACACCATAGACTGTGTAAGGACGCAATCCGATGCTTCCAACCTGCCAATCTTGCCAATAGATTTTTGCAGCGTTCTCATTAGCGGTTTTGTAAACGCCGTATAAATTATTGGGCAGTGGTAAATCGTCTTCTGTAAGCGGGCGGTTCGGGTAATGTTCAATTGAACCCAGCACCGCAACAGAACTGGCGTAGCTTAGTCCACGAACCCTATTTTGTCTTGCCGCTTCAAAAATGTTAGCAGTACCAACTACATTTACCATGGCTCCCATTGAAGGGTCAGCCTTGCAAAACGGTATTTGCAACCCCGCCAGATGTACCACATACGATGGCTGGTGCTTAACAAACATCGCGTTTACAGCTTCAGCATCGGTAACATCGAGCCTCTCCCAGTTTATAGACTCGATTTGTGCATCGTTTAACAAAAGTCCTGGTCGGGTGACTGTAGTGTCGATATCGGTGGCAATGATATTAGCGCCATCTTCCAATAAATTACGCAACACCCACGCACCAATACAACCCATGGCGCCTGTGACAAGAAAAGTGGGATTAATCGACGACATTGTGCTAAAGCTCCTGTTGGCATTCAAAGACCCTAAGATAATAATCGCTTACACTACGCAAATACAAAAAAAAGCGTTAATAGGCCAAATTCAATGTCAGATGTCATTTTGCATCACTACCCACCGTCACCTGTATCAGAGAAAATCCGTGTGGCGATGGGGCTCAAAAAGCTGACTTGGAAATCTGTCGAGCAGAATCGCCTTCCTGATCGACCTGAGCTATTCGCCATGACCGGCGGCTATCGACGTATTCCGGTGATGCAAATTGGAGCAGACATTTACTGTGACACCCAGTGTATTTTCAGGGAGCTGGAAAGACGCTTTCCCAATCCAAACTTCCATCCTCACAACAATAGTGGTCTAAGTTTCGGTTTATCACGCTGGACTGATGCATCATTTTTTGAACTTGGCGTGCGTGTGGCGTTTGCCCCAGTTGCCGATTCCCTGCCACCGGAGCTTATTGCTGATCGCACCCGGCTCTACTTCGGACCCGCAGGCGACATGGCTCTCGAGGCAAAAGATATTCCGCATACCTTATCTCAATTAAGAGCGCAGCTTGGCTGGATAGAAGATCAGCTCATCGGTAACAGCCCCTATCTGCACGGTCGCAATCCCAGTATGAGCGATCTGCTCGTCTGGACTGTTGTGTGGTTCGTGAAAGGACGTTACGGTGATTCGGCTCAACTTTTATCCGAATTCCCCAGCGTGCTGGCTTGGTCTGTGAAAATGGATGCGATCGGCCATGGAACATTCGATAATATGACACCCGAACAGGCCCTTGGCATAGCCAACGATGCGACTCCCGCCACAGTTGAAAAGACCGACGCGGCCGACCCTCAAGGCCTGCGGCCCGGTATGAGCGTAAGCGTCGCACCGTTAACCGACAGTGGAGAATCTGGTGTGACAGGCACGGTGCTGGCGCTTTGCAGAGACAGCATTGCTCTTTCTCGCCATGACGAACTGTGCGGCGACGTTGTAGTCCACTTTCCTCGAGTAGGCTACCGAGTCAGCTCTGTATAAACTGGCAAGAACTGAACCACACCAGGAAACTGGCAAGAAATATCACTACTGCAACACGGGCAAGCGCGTTTATACTGGTCAAAACAGTGCCAATGCGTTAGGGTGCTGCTGCTTTACTGCCAACCGAGTTCCGGTTGTCAGATATAACGGGCTAACGCCCAAAAGACACCCATGACAACACAAGACCCCAAAACTTTTCGTGATTTGAAGTTGAGTTCGCCCGTATTTCAGGCAATCTCAGATGTCGGTTACGAAACGCCATCACCGATACAAGCGCAAACCATACCGATAATGCTTGATGGCCTGGACATGGTTGGCCAGGCACAGACCGGTACTGGTAAAACGGCGGCCTTTGCGTTGCCGCTACTTTCAAAGCTCAATTTATCCATTAAACCAGTACAAATATTGGTGCTGACACCCACCCGAGAACTGGCAATTCAAGTTGCAGAAGCGTTTCAAAAATACGCTAAGAACATGAAAGGCTTTCACGTTCTACCCATCTACGGCGGGCAGGATTACCGCACTCAGTTGCGTGCACTTGAGCGTGGTGTGAATGTCGTTGTTGGTACACCAGGCCGGGTAATGGACCATATGCGTCGTGGCACGTTAAAGCTCGACGGATTAACCACACTGGTGCTTGACGAAGCTGACGAAATGCTGCGTATGGGATTTATCGATGATGTTGAATGGATTCTTGACAAGACACCGGCGAAAAGACAAATCGCTTTGTTCTCTGCAACCATGCCGGCTCAAATAAGACGAATAGCCACCAAATACCTGAACAGTCCGGAACACATCACCATTAAAAGCACCACCAGTACCGCCAGTACGATTCGTCAACGCTACTGGAGCGTCAGTGGTGCGCGCAAGCTCGAAGCACTAACGCGAATTCTTGAAGCGGAAGCGTTCGATGCCATGCTGGTATTTGTTCGAACCAAAACGTCTACTATGGAATTGGCCGAAAAGCTTGAAGCTCGCGGCTATGCCTGCGCAGCGTTGAACGGCGACATTGCCCAAAACCAGCGTGAACGCACAATTGAACACTTAAAAAAAGGCAAGATTGATATTATTGTTGCAACCGATGTCGCCGCACGTGGACTGGACGTATCACGCATCAGTCATGTGATCAACTTTGATATCCCAACCGACATTGAAGCCTACATACACCGTATTGGTCGAACCGGTCGTGCCGGTCGTCACGGCGATGCCATTCTTTTTGTAGCGCCGCGCGAGCGACGTTTGCAGTATGCCATCGAGAAAGCCACTGGCAAGACCATTGAGCCAATGGATTTACCAACCAACGAACTGATAAACGAACGACGCATCACACGCTTTAAACAACGCATAACCGATACCCTCGCCTCCGACAATTTGTCATTTTTCGAAGAAATGATTGAGTCCTATCATCAGGAACACGGGGTATCTCACGCAGCAATTGCGGCTGCCCTTGCACAGCTGGTACAAGGCGATACACCTTTTCTATTCCTGGGCAAACCACCGCGCAAAGCGCATAACAAGCACGACTCGCGCAGCGTTGATCGCAATAGACAAGGCACCAATGCTAAAGACTCCGGGCACAGAGACTTTAATCGCAGTGAGAAGGCATCTAAACGACAACGCACACAATTTTCAACAGACAGCGACTTCCTCCAGCAAGAATTTAACCAGCCACCTCAACAGAACAACGTCGAGAAACCCCGCCGCCAGTCGATGCGACCAATTGACAAAGGCATGGAGCGATTCAAACTCGAAGTCGGTTCGGTTAACGGGGTTAAACCTGGCAATATCGTTGGTGCTATTGCCAATGAAGCTGGTATAGACAGTCAGTATATCGGTCAAATTAGTATCGAAGCCGACCATAGCCTGATCGACTTGCCAGAAGGCATGCCGAAAGCCATTTTTTCCGACCTGAAAAAGACCCGAGTTTGCGGTGTACCACTGAAGATATCGCGGCTAAACGATAAGAAAGGGTCTGCTTTCAAATCAGACAAGCCAGCAAAACCAAAACCTAAAAAGGAAAAGAAACCCAAATCAGGCGCTGCGAAGTCGGCCAAAGCAAAGCTTAAGAAAAAGAAAAAAGCGAACAACAAAAACAAAGGCAAAGGCAAGCGACCAGAGCGTGTAGAGTAAAATCATGCAATGCGGTAACACCATACAAAGAAACCTGACACAACCCAGAAGTTAAGTCGCATGAAAAAAGATCATCCAGTAAGCGGCAGCTGTCTGTGCGGCAAAGTGAACTTCGAAATAACGCAGCTCATCCGGGATGTTGTTATATGCCACTGTCAGCAGTGCCGCAAACAAACCGGGCATCAAGTTGCTGCAACTCGCATTGAAGACGGCAGTATTGTGCTAATTGGTGAGGAGTTTTTAACCTGGTTTGCCGCAAGCGACGATGCCAAACGCGGATTCTGTAAGAACTGTGGCTCAGTTTTGTTCTGGAAACGCAATAACACCGATACAACAGCCGTTATGGCAGGCTCGCTTGAAGCACCTACAGGACTTAAAATCATCAGTCACATTTTTACTGATTTCAAAGGCGATTACTATGAAATCACCGATGACCTACCGCAGTACACAATGTCTGACTAACACTAATTCTGAATGCGATTCCTTACCTGACTTGGCAATTAGTGTCTGCCAGTCACGGCAGCTTTTTCTCTACTGATGCTTGCACCGTAGCGCATCGCGGTATACCCTAGCGGCGCCTGGTGGAGCAAACCACCCATAACTAGAGGTTATACCGTTGAACGTTACCGCATCTGGCGCGACCAAGCGCCCGCCTGCGCGCCCATCAGTGCGCCCTGATGATCCACGCTTTTCTTCAGGACCCTGTCGCAAACATCCTGGCTGGTCAATAGCGGCATTGAATACTGATCACCTTGGTCGCAGTCATCGTGCAGCCAACCCAAAAGCACACCTGAAGTCAGCCATAGATCGCTCGGCAGCGCTTCTCGACTTACCTGCAGACTGGCGCCTTGGCATTGTGCCAGCCTCTGACACTGGCGCATTCGAAATGGCCATGTGGTCCATGCTTGGTTCAAGGGCCGTTGATGCCTTTGTCTGGGAAAGTTTTTCATCAGACTGGGCCAAAGACCTGGCAGCACTCAACCTGCCCGGCTTAAACATCTTTGAGGCTGATTACGGGAAACTCCCAGCGCTAAACGTCGCGTCACCGCAAAACGATACAGTGTTTGTGTATAACGGCACCACCAGCGGTGTGCGCGTACCCGACCTTGATTGGATTTCTGATAGCAGAGAAGGTCTGGTCATGTGTGATGCCACCTCGGCTGCCTACGCCATGGCAATTGATTACAGTAAAGTGGATGTGCTGACCTGGTCATGGCAAAAAGCACTCGGCGGTGAAGCTGCACACGGCATGCTCGCATTAAGCCCACGCGCGGTAGAGCGACTCGAAAACACACCCGCACCAAGAGCCTTGCCAAAGATCTTTTCGTTGACAAAAAAACACGCGTTGATTGAAGGCATATTCACTGGTGCAACGATTAACACGCCCAGCATGCTCACAGTTGCCGATCTGCATTCTGCACTGGATTGGGCAGACGAACTCGGCGGATTAAAAAGCCTGCATGAACGCTCTGAAGCAAATTTTAAGGCGATGGATACCTGGGTATCAAACACTGACTGGGTGAGTTGGCTGGCAGAAGATGCCAATACGCGCTCGAACACATCCATGTGCCTGGCGATTACCGCCGATGCTTTTCAGGCGTTAAGCCATGAGGATCAACAAAGTGGAGTAAAGACCATGGTTGGCTGGTTAGCTGATGAAGGTGTGGCCTTTGATATCGCCAACTACCGATCAGCCCCTCCGGGCTTTCGCGTTTGGGGCGGCGCTACCGTTAATGCGTCCGACATACAAGCACTCACCGCCTGGCTTGACTGGGCTTACGAGCAATTTGAATCTACTGTCTTAAGCACCGGGGTACCATCATGAATAAACCGCGCGTATTAATTTCTGATTCCATGTCTTCACTGGCTGCCGGCGTATTCGATGAACGCGGTATTGAAGTCGTTCAGTCAGCAAAACTCTCTGTTGACGAATTACTGGATACCATCGGTGATTTCGATGGTCTGGCCATGCGCTCGTCAACCAATGTAACTCCCGAATTACTCGCCAAAGCAAAACGACTCAAGGTAGTTGGCCGTGCCGGTATCGGTGTTGACAATATAGATGTTCGGGCCTGCACAACCAGCGGTGTGGTGGTGATGAACACGCCTTTTGGGAATGCGATAACCACAGCAGAACATGCTATGGCGATGATGCTCTCGCTGGCACGGCATATACCGCAAGCAAGCCAATCGACCCATTTAGGTAAATGGGAGAAATCAAAATTTATGGGAATCGAACTCACCGGCAAACACTTAGGAATTATCGGTGCCGGGAACATTGGCTCGATTGTGGCTCAAAAAGCGCTGGGATACGGACTGCATGTGCTCGCATACGATCCATTTTTAACCAATGAACGTGCCGATCAGATTGGTGTTACGAAACTTGAATTGGATGAGTTGCTCGAACGCAGCGACATTATTTCGTTGCACGTTCCTAAAACAGACGATACCGCCAACATTATCAATGCATCCGCATTGAATAAAATGAAAAAAGGCAGCCTGCTGATTAATTGCGCTCGCGGTGGCCTGGTGGATGAACTGGCGCTAAAAGTCGCTCTTGAATCAGGTCATGTGCGTGGTGCGGCACTTGATGTATTTGAATTGGAGCCTGCTAAAGAGAATGTTCTGTTCGGAATGCCTAATGTGATTTGCACTCCGCATCTGGGCGCGTCAACCTCTGAAGCACAAGAAAAAGTTGCAGTACAAGTCGCCGAACAAATGAGCAACTATCTACTGAACGGTGCAATTACAAATGCATTGAATGCTCCGAGCCTGAGCGCAGAAGAAGCTCGTCAACTAAAACCTTATCTGAATCTTGCTGAACAACTAGGGTCCTTTGTTGGGCAACTGACCCACGATCCAATTAACAAGTTGACGATTACGTATGCAGGAGATGTAACCGCCTACAATACCGAACCTCTGTCCACCGAGGTATTGAAATCACTTTTAATTCATCACAGTGCAACAGTGAATTCGGTTAACGCACGTGACATTGCCCGAGATCGAAACATCGTTGTGGTCGACGCCACAAAAGATGGCAAAGACGAATACCAATGTCGTATCACAGTAGAGATTGAAACAGAAAATATGCAACGCAGCGTGGCGGGCACATTGATCGGCAATAAACCGCGTGTTATCGATGTAAAAGGTATCTCATTGGAGTCAGAGCTTGGTGAGCATATGCTTTATTTCACCAACGATGACACGCCAGGGGTTATCGGGGCGATTGGCACCGCCGCCGGAGACAAAGGCATTAATATTGCCAACCTTCACCTTGGCAGGCACAGCGACCAGCCAAGTGCAATTGCCCTGCTTGAAGTGGATGCCGTTGTTGCAGCAGAAGACTTAGATGCCCTGCGAGCCATACCCAGTATCAATAATGTGGAATATCTGCATTTTCCGGTGCAGTAATCAGGGCAGAAAAACGGCTCGGGGCTTCATCGTCCCGAGGCGTTTTGTTTTGACTCTCAGCCTATCCAATCCGCCAATGAAATATAGAGACAGTAGACAGTCACAATTTGAGTAATAACGCAGCGCTTCAGCAACAGCTGGTTGATTTGTCTGTGATTTAGCGAAAAACAAATAAAGTACTGTTTTACGCCACAATTAGCCCATCGTATAAGTCACTAATGCTCCAACGTATTGTTTTAATCTCTTTATTACGCATTTAAGCTGTGATTTACTGACTTGATTCAACCGGCTGTTTCCGGCAATCTAGTGCCATTATTTTCGGTTTTTCTAAATTTCGTAAATTATGCAGGAATCTGCAATCCTACTAGCGGCGCAGCTGATCATCAGCGCCAATCCCGATCTTTACGAGATTATCGGTTTATCGCTGCGTGTGAGTTTGAGCTCAGTTCTGTTATCACTGATTTTCGGACTGTCGCTGGGTGCTTTCCTGGCGACTGACCAATTCCGTGGTCGCCAGATTATTAATGTTTTGATCAACGCGTTGATGAGCATGCCTCCAGTGGTCGTTGGCTTATTTGTATACCTGGCTCTTTCGCGTTCAGGACCAATGGGCTGGCTGGGATTGCTCTACACACCCACTGCTATGATAATCGCACAGACCATGTTGATTACACCGCTGGTTGCTGCCCTGTCCAGACAAATAATAGAAGATCTGTATAACGAATACAGAGAGCAATTTCTGTCATTGCAGCTCACACGATCACAACGAATTAAAGCCCTGCTATGGGATGCCCGGTACTCACTCTCAACCGTTGCGCTGGCCGGATTTGGTCGCGCATTGTCTGAAGTGGGGGCAGTGATTATTGTCGGTGGAAACATAGAGCACTTAACCAGGGTGATGACAACGGCCATAGCACTGGAAACTTCCAAGGGTGATTTAGCTTTGGCTTTAGCCTTGGGCCTGATACTGCTATCTCTTGCCTTGCTCATCAATATTTTATTATCAAGCTTAAATTTCACAGCCAGGCGCCAATCCTATGCATAACGTGATTGACATTAACGATCGCAAGCCATCGGTGCGCTCTGGACAGCTACGCACCGTCGCTACTCCTTCTCGACGAACAAAGCTTGAATTAAAAGACATCAGCTACAGCGTGAATGGCAAGCACATTTTGCAAAACATTCACCTAAACCTAACCCCGCAAGGCATTACCGCCATCATGGGTTTCAATGGCGCTGGTAAAAGCATATTGCTCAAAGTAATGCATGGAATAATAAAACCGTCAACTGGCACTGTACTATGGAACCAACAACCCAGTGATGCCGAGCACCGTTTAACGCAAGCAATGGTATTTCAAAAACCGGTACTACTAAGACGCTCTGCAAAAGCCAATATTGACTTCGTTATAAAGCAACGGGGGCCACACAACCCAGCTGCCCGAAACGCGTTATTAATAAAAGTTGGCCTGGCGAACAAAGCATCACAGCCTGCCCGCCTGCTCTCTGGCGGAGAACAGCAACGACTCGCCCTGGCACGAGCATTAGCGTGCCATCCAGATATTGTGTTTCTCGATGAAGCCACAGCTAGTCTGGACCCTGCATCAAGCGCTATAATCGAAAAAATAGTCGCCGATGAAGCAGCCTCGGATACTAAAATCATCATGGTGACCCACGATGCGGCACAAGCCGCAAGAATTGCAGATCACATTGTGTTTATGGACGCTGGGCGGGTTACCGACTACGCCAGTACAGAGCAGTTTTTTAGTGCACCCTCCTCGCAAGCTGCCGCAGCCTACCTTGAAGGTCGACTACATCATCAATAGTTTCGTTACAGAAAAATGAATATCTATACCCGTGCAAGTTCGATAATACTTATTGCTACCTTATTTAGCTCGGTAGCTTATGCTGATGTCAATCAGATTCTTGTGCAGTCAACTACTTCTACCGCTAATTCAGGCCTTTATAAATATCTACTGCCTTTGTTCGAAACGCAAACAGGCATTAAGGTCAATGTGGTAGCTGTGGGTACGGGTCAGGCCATACGCAACGCGCGCAACTGTGATGCCGATGTGTTGTTAGTCCATGCAAAAGCGGCTGAGGATGAATTCGTTGCTGACGGTTATGGGGTGGAGCGTTTTGATTTAATGTACAACGACTTTGTCATCATTGGCCCTGGAGACGATCCCGCCAATGTGTCAGAGCAAACCAGCATAAACCAAGCGTTAAAGAAAATTTCCTCTGTAAATGCGTTGTTCGCCTCCCGAGGCGACAACTCAGGCACCCACAAAAAAGAGCAATCGTTGTGGAATGCAATCGATGTTAACACCGAATATGACAAACCAATCTGGTACCGCTCAACCGGTTCTGGCATGGGCGCGACAATTAACACCGCCATCGGTCTTGGCGCTTATACGCTGACCGATCGTGCTACCTGGATTAGTTTTAAAAACAAAAACGGTTTCAAGATTCAGTTTCAAGGTGATCCACAACTATTCAACCAATATGGCGTTACGCTTGTGAATCCGGAAAAATGCCCGTCGGTCTCCCAACAAAGTGCCCAACAATTTATTGATTGGCTTTTATCAAAGAACACTCAGCATTACATCGCTACATTCGCTATCAATGGAGAGCAGCTTTTTTATCCTAATGCGAAGTAAGAAAATACGCTAACGCGCTTGTGCGCTGCTGTTGTATCGAACACTACCCAGATTGGACGCATCGTAGCCGGCAGTTGATTTCAGGTATTGTGCAAAACGTTCGGATTGGCAAAACGCCCACAAACGCTGCAACGGTTCCTCAAAATAGTGTTGCCGATCAACCAGTAAGTCGAAGCGCTCTTCTACTAACGGGACAAAATGCAAATTGTAGCTGCTGGCAACACTTGCCAAACCAAAACCCACATCGGCCGCTCCTGAGCTTATCTCCACCGCGACATCGGTTTCGGTTCTGGCAGCATCCGTGAAAGTAAGATCGTCAATATTAATTTGACTCTTTGTCAGTAACTGCGAAAACAAAACTTGAGCACCGGCCTGGGGCTGCCTCGGTACTATCTTAAGATTGCCAAGCTCTTTAAAACTGGCAAGGTCATCAAGTGATGCTACTTTACCTTTTAGCTTCGAACAAACTATTAACCCGCGCTGTCTTACCGCCCATTCAATCAACACCACAGAACAATGTGCGCAATGCTGCTCAATTGCATTGACATTCCATGACTGCGTTTTTTCGTCCAGTATATGCAAACCAGCCGCAACGCCTTCACGAGCCTTAAAGCGTTGTAAGCCATCATTACTGCCATCGAACAACATGGCCAAACCGGATTGAGACTCGCGTAGCGACCATTCCAGCAAAGGGTCATGGCTGCCAAGAAAAACAGGTGGACATTCTGCTAATGGTTCCATGACGTGCTCGGCATGTGCCGCCAACCAGGCATCAATTTGATCGCGGGGAAACAACAACTTGCCTATAGCTTTGTTGCAGGGCAATTCACCAGAAGAGGCAAGATCGTAAACCTTGCGTTCTTTTATCCGAAGCAATTCAGCTACTTCGCTAGTGGTCAGGTATTCGGACACAATCGTTCTCTGGCAACTAATGCTATTTATTTTAAATAGCTGATCTGGCCAGTATAACGCGAGACCACTGTGTGGCATGCAGTTCAATTAGGCCACTTTTAGGCCACTATTAGCTCACTTTCTGTAGCTGTAATTCAAAACAGCCCAAGAAATTTCTTACGCGGAGTAGGTGCCGGTAGTAGTGACTGGGCGATTTCGACTTGTCTTGCCCAAAACCGGTCCTTCTCATCCAGTCTACGAGCCTGATCGGCGATCAACGAGCGCTGCTCTGCCAATTGTCGAGCCATCATCTGATTGGTTCGCTCAAGTAGCTCTTTATTCCATTCAAGCTCGCGTACCAACAACTCAACAGTGCCAGCCTGTTGAACTGTTTTCTCTATAAATTCATTCGAAGCATCAACTGCATCCACAGAATCGGAAGTTAATTCCACCAGGTCAGGTGTTATCTTATGAGTACGTATCGTTAATTCATGCTGGTCCGTTTGCTCTGCCACTTCAGATGATGTAGCTAATTTATTGTCGTTTCCAGCAACCGCACTAACTGTAGACGGGTTGACCATATTCGGATACACCCGCATCAGTTCGGTAAGTTCAATACCAGCCGATGTGCGCACTATTTCACCGCGTTCAATCTGTTCATAGATAGTTTGCCGCGACACACCAGCCTTACGTGATGCATCCGTTACGCTTAAAGTAGTCACTGTCCGCTAACTCCACTGTGCATTGCCCAAACCGCCACTATCGCGTCCTGTTGGATAGATTCTTGACACATACCAAAGCATAGTCGCCTATTTTCAACTGTCCAGTCGTATTCTTATTCAGCGTCTCAGTAACAAGATGTTTAAACTCAAAAGTTTGACCAGCGCGTTACCAACCGCACCAACATCTTCACTCATCAGGATTATGAATTGCGCGTTTTATATTATGTTAAATAGTGGTTGGACGATGTAATCTTTGTCCCAGCCGGGATAGCCCCATTCGTCAGTTTCATTCCACAGGATTTAATGACGAGCATTAGACAAAAGGCAAATTCACAGACCAAGCCACCATTGAACTGGACAGTTGCCATGCTGATTATCGCGCTTTGGATTACAATAGCCATGGCTGCGTTTAGCATGGCTATAGTTTGAAATTAAGGTAAGTGTTGTCAATGGTATTTAAGACCTGAGCCATCAAAATTCCAGCAATTGCGACTATCTCAATGCCGGTGAAAACATCGAATAAAGAGCTAGGCATGAGAGCATGTTGTCCTCCATGTGGTATTTAGTTGAATCTGAGAAAATTGGAAATTAGGAGGAGAATAATATACTCTTCAGTGCCCGAAACAGCCCTTGATAAATTAATTTTTATATCTCACGTTAACTGTCCAGAGCTGCTCTGACTCGTTTCGCAGGTTTCCTGAAATCGATCGTTTTCGTCGTATCAACCGAACTGTTCCCATCCGAATACCTGAACGATATGTTCTCAGGGGATACAAATTCTGAAGCAGGTCAGGAATTCTGGTTAACCTATGATGACAACGGCGTACAGGCAGTGGCATATTGTGCGCCTGAGCCGATGACCAACGGTACCTGGAATTTGTTGTTGATAGCAGTACATCCAGATCGGCAGCGTGACGGAAACGGAAGTTTGTTGATGTCACACGTTGAATCCATTTTAAAAAAATTGGGGATACGCGTGCTGCTTGTTGAAACTTCCAGTACAGATGAGTTTGTTAGAACCAGATCATTTTATGAGCAAATCGGGTATGAAACTGAAGCCCGTATTCGCGATTTCTATGATGCTGGCGACGACAAAATCGTTTTCCGTAAAGTCTTGTAGTTAACATTACTCGGTGACCAGCCTGAAGTCGGTCGCCGAACAATTGTACAAAGATTAGTGCCAGTTGCCGGCCAGCCAAGAAAATTATGAAGTGCGCGTTTTACATTATGTTAAATAGCATCTAATCAATTGATTCACGATGCAAGAGCCATATCTTGTTGGTGTACTCGTTGAAGCGCACTCTGTTTTGGTAGTTCAACGAGGTGAACTTTCCAATCCATTCTATTTTTTTCTATCCAATGAGTCTATCCAATGACGGAAAAACTCGAATTTTGATTGATCTTTCGATTACGTGAATACGCATCCAGGGAAACGGTGTAGTTAATATTCTCTAATAAAAACTGCACTGGTTCTTTGTCATGGTCTTGACCGGTATCTGCTGATTGCACAAGGCTTGCCATTATTTTTCCGGCAACTGGCGCATTCTTGTATTGATTCCCACTGGTACCGCAGGCCATAAAAAACCCGGGCAAGTCACTTTTGTCGTAGATTGGCATCCAGTCTTCGGTTACGTCGTATAGTGCGACAACGCCACGAGCGGTATCGGGTACACCTAGCTCTGGAATACGTTGTGCCAAACGCATAACCAGTGTTTTCCA
This sequence comes from uncultured Granulosicoccaceae bacterium, assembly GCA_964437945.1. Taxonomy (GTDB): domain Bacteria; phylum Pseudomonadota; class Gammaproteobacteria; order Granulosicoccales; family Granulosicoccaceae; genus Granulosicoccus. Next base: position 27,827 of record CAYTJF010000005.1, on the reverse strand, counting down.
CTGGGCTGAGAAATCGGCATTAAAGTGATCGGGATCGTCCACCCACTCGCGCTCATCGCATTCAGGGTCTTCAGAGCCTATTAAAAAGCCTTTGCCGTGTGCGCTGGAAGGTCGAGTGTATACCTGTACATCACTATCGGACGTTACTACCCGTTTCACATTGTCAAAAGACGCAGGAGCATCAACGTGTGCAACTTCGTGCCGCAGCGCTCGGGTGCTCATCTGCATATTGTCGTTAACACCTGCCATCTTGTTAATTACCGACGAGTGTGGACCACCAACGTTGATGACTACCGGTGCGTTTACAACACTACCATCTGACAGTTCAACGCCCGCCACTCTGCCCTGTTGCTTGATAATTCTGTTTACGGTTGAATTGAATTTGAATCTTGCGCCAAGGCTCGAAGCAGCTATCTGCACATTAACCGCTGATTGCATTGGGTCACTGACATAGCCTCCACACGGGAAAAACACACTGCCGCTAAGCTCACCTCCAGTGGGTTCACCAAACGCATCGTCGTCGATGGTTTTGGCTGGATAAAAAAGACGTTGATCAACACCTGGTAAATAACCATTGATGTCATCACTATTAACGTGTTCGTATGGGCAGCCAAGCCCATCCATAACCGCACACACTTTTTGCAAATGGTTGTTCAGCTTGGTCTTTGCAACCAGGCACCCGGTGTTATGGTATTCAACCAAATCAGTTTCACTAGCCGAATTACCAAGATACTCTGCCCAACTACCCCAGTAGTGCCATCCTTCATAGGCCAAAGCACAGGATTCAGTGGTGGAATAATAAGTGCGAATAATTGCGCAAGACCCGGAAGTTGAGCCATAACCAGCCTGAGGTAATTTATCAATTGATAGTGTCTTATATCCGAGCTTAGTCAGTTCATAAGCTGTACAGGCACCAATTACACCCGCACCTATTATGATGGCATCTACCTTGTCATTCATTGTTTGGGTTTTCCCAATTTCGCTCTGTAATTACCTTCAGCCAAATTGCTAAGGCCTACATTGTCGCGCCAACTTGCCATGGTACAAACTCGTTATCACCAAGACCGTGCTGTTCGCTGAGCGTTTTTTCGCCTGATGCCACACGCAACAACTTGTCGTAGATTTGCTGCCCTACATCGGCAACTGATTTGCCGTCACTCACTATACTGCCGGCATTGATATCCATATCATCTTCGAGTTGAGAGTACATATCGGTGTTTGTCGCAATTTTTAAACTGGGAGACGGCTTGCATCCAAAAGTGGACCCTCTACCGGTTGTGAACGACACAAGATTACAGCCACCCGCCACTTGACCAGTAACCGATGCCGGGTCGTAACCTGGGGAATCCATAAACACAAAGCCGCTGCAATCTACCGTTTGAGCGTATTTGAAAACTCCGGCAAGTGGACTTGTTCCACCCTTTGCTACAGCACCAAGCGACTTTTCAAGAATGGTTGTCAAGCCACCTAGCTTATTGCCAGGTGATGGGTTGTTATCGAGGCTGCCGTTGTTTCGATCTACGTACTCCTGCCACCATGCAATGCGCTCCATCAAATCCTGCGCAACAGCGTTATTTACCGCTCGACGGGTAAGCAGGTGTTCGGCGCCATAAATTTCTGGCGTTTCTGCAAGCACTGCCGTACCCCCTTGTGCTACCAGTAAGTCAGATGCATAGCCCAATGCTGGATTGGCCGTAATACCTGACCAGGCATCTGACCCACCACATTGCAACGCCAGCATGAGTGAAGACACAGGGCACGAACGCCGAGTAATTTTATTCACTTCAGGCAACATCGTAAGCAGATGTTGCCGACCTTGCTCAACAGTTTTCTTATGCCCACCAGAAGTTTGAATGTTCATCGTACAGAGCAATGGACCGCGCGATAAAGAATGCTCCGACAAGGTCGACTGGATTTGACTTGCCTCACAACCCAGCCCTACAAACAACACACCGCCAATGTTCGGATGAGTTGCGTACCCGGCCAGCACACGTTGTAAATTATCCCAACCTTCGCCCTGGGTTGCCATACCACAACCTGTGCCATGTGTAAAAGCAGCGATACCATCAACGTTTGGAAATTGCTCAAGCACCTGATCACTGATTGATCTAACGATGTGATGTACTGCCGTTGCTGAACAATTAACGCTGCTAAGCACGGCTATATAATTACGCGTACCGGTTCGGCCATCATCGCGCTGATAGCCTTGAAATTCGTCGGTCTGTTTAACGACGAGTTCAGGCACATTTTTACAAAACTCATGGGCTGCATCGTTATTCTGAAAATCCAGATTATGGGTATGTATATGATCCCCCGCAGCTATATCGGTTCTGGCAACACCAATCGTTTGCGCATATTTTAATACTCGCCCACCAGCCGATATCGGTGTAAGCGCCAACTTATGGCCTTTGGGGATTACCTGATTACAGGTAATGTCATTGACTTTTTCTGACTCCTTTAGCGTTCTAAGCGCCACACCAACGTTATCATCGCCAGATAATCGCAATGCTGGGTTACGGATTGCATCATCATTCATCCATACTATGGGTGTGACATCATCACTCATGCGTTGTCCTGTTCTTTCCAGTGCCTGGCCAAACTTGGAATAAAATCTTCGCCGTGCCCAGCATCAACCACTTTTTGCATCATGGTCTGCGCCCGCGTTGGCAATAATCCCGAAGCACCATAAGCTTTAGCCATACTATTGAAATAACCAATATCTTTGTTACCGTTAGCCAGAGAAAACTGCAATTTTGTTTCATCGCCAGTGAGAGGGCCTGCCATAAACCAGTCGAAAAAATCACTGCGATTCGGACCAGCAGCCATCACGTCATAAAGTAACTTTAAATCAACACCTGACTTCTGGGCTGTGTCAACCGCTTCGGCAATCAGACAGGCCACCGACATTGAGAAGCCATTGTTGATCAGCTTTAGTTTGTGCCCAACACCCAAGTCGCCAACATGGAATAAATTCTCAGACATGGTTTGCAATAGCGGTGAGGCTTGCTCAAAATGCGCCTTGCTGCCACCAGCCATCATGTTCAGGGTGCCAGACTCTGCCGCGGCAGCAGAACGCCCTAACGGAACGTCCAACATACTGCAACCACGTGACTCAAGCGCTGCCCCTATTTTCAATGTAGATTCTGGCTCAGAGGTTCCGCAGTCAATAAGCATAAACGGATGTTGCATACCCTTTAACAAACCGTTGTCACCGTAAACAATATCTTCAACAACTGTTGAGGTAGTGACACACAGTATGACCACATCTACCTGTGCAACCAGCTCAGCTGGAGTAGATGCCTCGGTAGCGCCCATGCCAACCAACCGTTCGACCGGCTCGCGCCGCTTGTTGCCCATAACCACCAACGGGTAACCGGCTTTGGACACATTGGCCGCCATACCAACACCCATTGCTCCCAAACCGATAAAGCCTACTCGTGATAATTCATTTGCCAAAACTTTTCTCCTTGATGGATACGATGTGCAATCGCGTTATGCTTAAGTTAATGTGATTAATCTAATTTGAACTGGTAACTATTCTGCACTAGTGACTGTCTCGAGGCACCGGTGCGCCGCTGCCACCTTGCAGAAAATCCAGATCGGCACCTTTGTCGGCCTGCATCACTGTTTGCTGGTAGAGTTTGACGTAGCCTCGCTCCGATTGTGGGTGTATAGGTTGCCACGCTTCTCGCCTTGCTTTCAGTGTCGCTTCGTCAACATTCAAGCTAAGCTTTCGCTGTTCAACATCTAGCGTTATTTCATCACCCGTTTTCACGAGCGCCAATGGGCCACCAATAGCAGCCTCTGGAGCGGCGTGTAAAACAACAGTGCCGTACGCTGTGCCACTCATGCGAGCATCTGAAATGCGCACCATGTCAGTAACACCTTGTTTCAATAGTTTCGCCGGTAAGGCCATGTTGCCTACTTCGGCCATACCTGGATAACCACGCGGACCGCAATTTTTTAACACCATAATACAACTGGCATCAATGTCGAGATCGTCTTGATCGATACGAGCTTTATAGTCCTCAATATCTTCGAAAACCACCGCCCGTCCGGTGTGCTGTAGTAGCTCTGGTGATGCAGCAGAAGGTTTCAATATCGCACCATCGGGTGCAAGATTGCCACGTAACACGACCAACCCACCCTGCTCTTTAAACGGCTTATCAACCTCGTATACAACATCCTTTTCATAAATTTGTGCATCGCGTACATTGTCCCATTGGGATTGACCATTTACGGTTATCGCATCTTTATGCAATAGACCTGCATCACCCAACTGTTTCAAAACTACCGGCAATCCACCGGCATAGTAAAAGTCTTCCATTAAATAATCACCAGATGGCATCAGGTTAACCAGACACGGTACATCGCGACCAATCTCATCCCAGTCATCAAGACTGTGTTCTACACCCACACGCCCTGCTATAGCTAATAGATGAATAACCGCATTGGTTGAACCACCTATAGCACCATTGGCACGTATCGCATTTTCAAATGCAGATCTGGTTAATATGTCCGACGGCTTCAAATCTTCAGATACCATTTCAACAATGCGACGACCGGCCATATGCGCCAATACCTGTCGTCGTGAGTCGGCGGCAGGTATTGCCGCATTGCCAGGCATGCCCATTCCGAGCGCTTCAACCATGCAAGCCATTGTCGAAGCGGTCCCCATAGTCATGCAATGACCTACCGAGCGTGACATGCACGCTTCCGATTCCATAAATTCTTCTTTAGTTAGCTCTCCGGCTTTAACCATCGCATCAAATTTCCACACATGGGTACCCGAACCGATTCGCTCGCCCCGGAACCGCCCATTTAACATTGGGCCTCCAGAAACAACCAACGTTGGCAAATCGCAACTGGCAGCGCCCATTAACAACGAAGGTGTTGTTTTATCGCAACCGACCAACAACACAACGGCGTCGAGCGGGTTAGCTCGAATACTTTCCTCCACGTCCATGCTGGCCAGATTTCGAAACAACATAGCGGTTGGCCGCATTAAGGTTTCACCTAATGAGGTGACTGGAAATTCAACAGGAAAACCACCCATCTCGTAGACACCGCGCTTCACTTTTTCAGCAATACCACGAAGGTGAGCATTACACGGTGTTAGTTCCGACCAGGTATTGCAGATGCCAATGACCGGGCGACCGTCGAACAGATGATGCGGTAAACCCTGGTTCTTCATCCAACTCCGATACGCAAAGCCATCTTTGTCCTGTCGGCCGAACCACTCAGTACTACGTAATTTTTTTGTCATTGTGATGTTAAGCGTGTGCGACTACGGTTTGTGATATTTGCCCAAGCCCTTCAATGCCAAGACTCATTTTTTGGCCAACTACCAGAAAGCGCGGTGGTTTGAATCCCAGCCCTACTCCGGGAGGTGTACCCGTTGGAATAAGGTCACCCGGCCGCAACGTCATATGATGGCTTACGTAACTTATAATATGTGCGACATTAAAAATCATTGTGCGAGTATTGCCGGTCTGGACCCGCTCGCCATCAATATCCAGCCACAAATCAAGGGCTTGCGCATCAGGCACTTCATCTCGTGTAGATAATACAGGACCAAATGGACAAAACGTATCCTGACTTTTGCCTTTTACCCATTGCCCAGTGCCTTCAAGCTGAGTTGCCCGCTCTGAAACATCATTCACCACACAGTACCCAGCAATGTGATCCAACGCATTTTCCATAGATACGTTGCGAGCAGTCTTACCAATGACCACACCGAGCTCAACTTCCCAATCGAGCTTGCACTCACCACCGGGCATAACAACATCATCATTTGGCCCAGCTAGCGATGTGTCTGCCTTCATGAATATCACCGGTTCGGCTGGTATTGCCATACCCGATTCTTCGGCATGGTCAGAATAGTTCAAACCAATACAAACGACTTTGCGTATATTTGAGACAGGTTGCCCAAGCCGTACCGAAGAATCAACCTGAGGACAGCTCTGAAGGTCGATTTGACGCAATTTATCAAGGGAACTATCGTCTAACTGTTCATATCCAATATCGGAAACATGGCCAGACAGGTCTCTGACAACGCCTTCTGAATCCAATGCACCTGGCTTTTCGGCACCAACTGGCCCAAATCGTAGTAATTTCATGGGACTAATTTCCTGATTTTCTAAGTAAACCGATGACAACCCATTACGATACACAAGCGCCGCTTTACAGACAAGAAACCTCAGTACTACTATGCACATTCAATCGATAGGACTGCTAATGCGCTGGGTACTGAGAATATTGGGGTATTTCGTCCTGTTCTACCTGCTTCCAGCCGGATGCATGTTTGCCCAACACAAAGTCTCTAACCAACACCAGTCCTGGTGGGAGTTACGCCGCGACAGTAGCGAACAGGCACCAGCAGCCGAGCACTCAGACCAAGCCATCATTCAAGTGTACTCGGCACGCGCTGCGCGTTGGAAAGGCTCTCTTGGTGTGCACACCTGGATTGCTACAAAACGCTCAAATGAGACTCATTACACCAGAATGGAGGTGATCGGCTATGCGGTTTCATGGGGGCGCGATGCAGTGAGAATACGCCGAGGTACGCCCGACGGCTACTGGTTTGGCAACAGACCCACATTACTTAGAGATGTACGTGGCGGCGATGCCGTGGACGCGTTGATTGATCGATTACATGCCAAAGCCGAGTCTTATCCTTACAACGATGTGTATAGCGTGTGGCCAGGTCCAAACAGCAATACTTTTACGGCTCACCTGGCTCGTGCAGTCCCGGAGCTGCAACTTGAACTGCCTTCCACCGCCATTGGTAAAGATTACATGCCATGGCACCACAGCCTGAGCAAGAGCCCCTCTGGTTTGGGTGGTCAAATTTCTTTAAAAGGCTATGCATCGCTTCTAGTCGGTGCTGAAGAGGGTATTGAAATCAACCTGCTCGGACTGACCGCCGGGATAGATTTGTGGCCACCCGCAATAAAAATGCCCGCAGTAGGTCGCATCGGATTTTCTGACTACAAATATTTCGATGAATCAGACTTCTAGTGGTCCAACCACTAGTCTTTAAACGCTAACATCCGCATTGCCATAATCCATAAATGACCAAGGTCAGTCTATTTTTTGACGGAAAGTCAAATTTTGACATACTGATTGTCATTTTCTGACGCATCGTCTAAAATAGTTGCATGACCTTGTCACGCAAACAACGTGAAATAGCCAACAGGCATGCATTGTTTCTCGAGATTGCCGAGAACATTCTGGCTGAAGAAGGCTTCCATCTGTTATCGATGGAACGTATTGCCGAGGTTGCTGAATACTCTAAGGGTACGGTGTATCAGCATTTCACCTGCAAAGAAGAAATTCTTATCCAGCTTTGCATCAAATGCATGACACAACTCAATTCATTATTCGTGAAAGCTGCTGAGTTCGACGGCTGCCAACGCGACCGAATAATCGCCGTTTTCTATGCGCACCAACTATGGTCACGCATTGGCAATAACCGAACCGACATGATCATGCACCTATCTATGCACGGTGTGCGCGAAAAAGTGACCGAGCGTAGTTTGGAACAACATGATGAACTTGAACAAAATCTGGTTGGGTTGGTAAATCGTATAGTCCAACAGGCCATCGATAACGGTGAACTACCGAAGCACAAACACATGCAGCCTGCAGAAATAGTGTTTGGATTCTGGGCATTAAATTCCGGCGGCCAGGTACTTCAGCAATCCGATTTACCGTTAGAGGATTTTGGCGTCTCAAACGCTGATATGTCATTGCTAAAAATGGTTAATGTGGCACTTGACGGTCTTCATTGGCAACCATTGCACAACGAAACGCAGTTTAAAAAACTAATTAAGAAATTCAACTCGGATTTGTTTGCTGATGAGTACAATCAGATTTCTGAAAACGACAAGCAGTAAATCCAGCGCTTGATTTAATCGCCTATCCACCATGCGTTATCAGTGTCGGATTAACAGAACAACTTAAAAACAATTGAGGTAAGCATAATGGTTACAAGCTATGCAAAAACGCTGCTCAAATATCGATGGGTGGCCATTGTTTTGTCAGTTCTTGTCACATTAGGGTTAGCATCAGGTGGTCGTTTTCTGGTATTCACCAACGATTACCGGGTATTTTTTGGACCCGACAATCCACAGTTAATCGCCTTTGACAAACTGCAGGAAACCTACACCAAAAGCGACAATTTATTCATCATGTTGGAGCCGAAAAGCGGCACCGTTTTCGATACGGCTACCATGGAGGCCATCGTCGACATAACAGATCGCGCCTGGCAAGTACCCTACTCTATTCGTGTCGACTCCATCAGCAACTATCAACATACTGTTTCCGAAGGCGATGATGTTTTTGTGCAAGACCTTATCGAAGAGCCTGAATTACTTGAGGCTGCAGAGATCGAAAACATTAAGGCTGTCGCACTGGAACAACCACAACTGTTGCATAAGCTGGTCTCCAGCAATGGTCAAGTCACCGGTATAAACATAACAGTAGAACTACCAGCTCCACTAACTGAGGAATCAAAACTACTTTCAAAAGAAGAGCGCGATCTGATCGACCCTAATATCGCTTTAGCAACAGCCATGGATTTCACCAGAGAAATGGTTACTGTTATTGAAGCTGACTATCCAGAAATAAGCTTCCAAACCACTGGCATTGTGGCAATGAACCAGGCTTTTCCCGAAGCCATCGAAGCAGATGCAAAAACATTGCTGCCCATGGCATTTTTGGTTGTCATTGTTGGTGTGCTGTTATTTCTGCGAAATATTTGGAGCATGGTTGGAACCGTGCTCGTTGTACTCTTTTCTATTCTGCTTGCCATGGGTTCTGCCGGTTGGTTGGGCATAATGTTAACGCCTCCGGCGGCGTCTGCCCCAACGGTTATACTCACATTGGCAGTAGCTGATTGCGTGCACTTTCTGGTCACGATGTTGCAGAACATGCGCAATAAAATGCCGAAAAACGATGCGATAGTTGAGAGTTTACGGGTCAACTTCACACCCATTTTTCTCACATCAATTACTACCGCTATTGGTTTTTTAAGCATGAACTTCAGCGACTCTCCCCCATTTCACGATCTGGGTAATATCGTTGCCATGGGCGTATGTTACGCGTTCCTGCTATCGGTATTCTTCCTGCCTGCTTTGATGTCAGTTTTACCAGTCAAGGCGTCTATTCAAACAAGCGATAAAACCACCTGGATGGAAAAATTTGCCAATTTTGTTATCGCCAAACAAAAAATTCTGTTGTGGGGTATGGCCGTCGTCATGATTGGGTTTTCTTTAATGGCCCCGAAAAATCAACTTAACGACATCTTTGTGAATTACTTTGATCGATCGGTACCGTTTCGCGTAGCCACTGATGACGTTACAGACAAATTATCAGGTTTGTACATCCTGGAGTTTGATTTGGATTCTGGCGAAGAAGGTGGCGTGAGTAATCCAGAATTTCTCAGAGATGTCGAAAAATTCGAACGATACGTTGAAACACTTGATGGGGTACAACACGTAAGCTCAATTACCGAGACCATGCGACGACTTAATCGCAGCATGAACGGTGACGACGATAACTTCTATAAATTACCTGATGATCGCCCAATGTCAGCGCAATACCTGCTGTTCTACGAAATGTCCTTACCGCAAGGGCTGGACTTAACCAATCAGATTAATCAAGACAAGTCCAAAACCCGCATGGCCGTGACCATGGAAACACGTTCTACTCAGCAAGTACTGGAATTTGAAGCACAGACCATGAAATGGATGCAAGATAATACTCCAGCGATTGCGGCACCAACAACAGGGGCAACCAGCATGTTCACGCACATTAGTATGCGGAACATCATCAGCATGCTAAGTGGAACCAGCATTGCCCTGGTACTCATCAGTCTTATATTACTTTTCGCACTGCGATCATTTAAGTTCGGAATAATAAGTCTAATACCAAACATTGTTCCAGCGCTCATGGGCTTTGGGGTCTGGGCTTTACTGGTTGGTGAAGTTAGCCTTGCAGTGTCGGTAGTTGTAGCAATGACCTTAGGTATTGTTGTGGACGACACAATTCACTATTTGAGCAAGTACCTGCGTGCCCGAAGGGAACGAGGCATGACACCAGAGGCAGCGGTTCGCTATGCTTTCAACACCGTAGGAGTAGCATTGGTGGTAACCACAATTGTGCTGGCATGTGGATTTATGGTTTTAGCCCAATCGAATTTCCTGCTTAACTCCCAAATGGGACTGCTGACAGCCATCACCATCGTTATAGCACTGATCGTAGATTTTACTTTTCTACCCGCTTTTCTAATGTTGGTGGATAAAGACAAATCAGAAACACCGGCTCAAGATTCTGACACGCTGAAATCCACGCCGCAACCAGCATGAATCAATTTCAAATTTAGGAGACTATGATGAAAGCCCAACAACTCATCCCGATAACGCTTGCACTGCTAATTGGTATTGTGCCCACTACTTATGCGCAAACAGCTGAAGAGCGTGGACTGGAAATTTCCCAGCAAGTCAGTGATCAGCTCGATGGATTCCAGGATTCAACGGCATCCATGACAATGACTCTGATTAATCGATCTGGTAAAAAAAGTGTTCGGCGTATGCGCGCCCGGACCCTGGAAGTTGCCAACGATGGCGATAAAAGCATGACTATTTTTGACGAGCCTGCAGACGTTAAAGGCACTGCAACACTGACCTACTCCCATACCGCCGAAGCGGATGAGCAGTGGTTGTATTTACCAGCGCTAAAGCGTGTAAAGCGTATCTCGTCAAAAAATAAAACCGGTGCTTTTATGGGCAGTGAATTTGCTTTCGAAGACATCGGTTCTCAGGAAGTCGAGAAATACACTTACAAGTATCTATCAGAAGAGCAGCTAGACGGTATTACTGTACATAAAATAGAGGCCTATCCAACATATAAGTACTCCGGATACACACGCCTTATCAGCTATATAGACCAGGAAAGACTGGTGAGCTTAAAAACAGAATTTTATGATCGAAAAGACGCTTTATTGAAAACCTTAACCCTATCAGATTACGTACATCATGACGGCAAGAACTGGCGCCCAGGCCGAATGGAAATGATTAACGCCCAAACCAAGAAAAGCACCATACTGGAATTTGCTGATTATAAGTTCGCCACTGGTATGAGTGATAAAGACTTCAGCAGCAATGCATTGAAAAAGCTTCGCTAGGGCTGATCACAATGAAAACGTTGAATCTGCTAATCACCCTAACTACCCTGGCATTGGTGACAGGCTCTGCCAATGCCGAATGGACCAAACGAGGTGATCTAAAGATTCAAGTTCAGGCGTTTACTGAAAACGCTCTGCACACAGCAACGCAATCTTCGAACCTGTCTGCCTCAGGTAACGCTGAATTTAATCGTCAGATCGGTGAAAACGGTAACTTGACCATCAGTCCGTTCATTCGTGTCGACCAGCATGATGATGATCGCACTCATGTGGATTTACGAGAGTTTATCTATCGACATAGCGGTGACACTTGGGAGGTGAATGCAGGCCTAGGTAAGGTATTTTGGGGTGTGACCGAATCAAACAATATCGTCGATATCATCAATCAAAAAGATGCCGTCGAAGGTACCAGCCCTGAACACAAGCTTGGCCAACCAATGATCAACCTGTTGTTACTCAAAGATTGGGGCGAAGTCAGTTTGTTCATACTCCCAGGCTTTCGGGAGCGAACTTTTGCAAGCGAAGATGGTAGACCACGCGGTGCTTTTCCAATTGATACGGACAACCCGCTTTTTGAGTCTGACAGCAAGCAAAATCATATTGATGTAGCTGGCCGTATCAGCGGAGCCTTTAATGAATGGGATTTAGGGTTTCATGCTTTTCGTGGAACGGCCAGAGAACCATTACTGACTATGAGTACCCCGCAGAGTTCGAACTTAACACCGTTCTATTATCAATTGACTCAAATAGGCATTGATGTACAAGCCACACTGGAAAGCTGGCTTTTAAAAACAGAAGCGGTGCATAAATCAGGAGCCGAGATAACAGATCATGTTCAATTGGTTAGTGGTTTTGAATACAGCTTTTACAGTGTTGCGGAGTCAGATATTGACATTGGGATTGTGGCAGAATGGCTGTACGATGATCGAACCGATCAAGCCGATACGGTATTTCAAAATGACGTACTGATAGGTTTACGGTTCGCGCTAAACGATGAGCAATCGTCAGAAGCATTAATAGGTGTTATCACTGATCTTGATGGTGGCGGCGATGTATTTTCAGCAGAAGCGAGCCGAAGAATCGGCGACAGCTTCAAGCTTGAAATCGAGACACAAATTTGGGCAAATACTGATAACGATTTCATACTGAATCAATTTGAGCAAGAAGACTTCATACAATTGGAGTTTGGCTACTTTTTCTAATTTATCCGATTCGAGTACTTTCCGTGGCTAAAAGTAAGTTTTATGTTGTATGGGCAGGACACCAAACCGGCATATTCACAGATTGGGCAACCTGCAGTAAGCAAGTTTTGGGTGCCGCTGGTGCAAAATACAAATCGTTTGCCACCAAAGAAGAAGCCGAAATCGCGTTCAAAAATGGGCCATCCGCAAAGCCAGCCACTGCCAATAACCTGAGAGGAACCAATAAGTCCAGCGGCAAGTCCGGAGCTGCAAAACCATCATCAGGCCAAGTTGCAACACATTCCAAAAAAAGATCGAGCAATCCAAACTCTGTGAATACCTGGAGCGCAGATGCTATTGCTACGCTTACTGACGACACGCTCATTTACACCGACGGTGGATGCGAACCGAACCCGGGCGAAGCCGGTTCGGGTATGGCAATCTACCGTGACGGAAGTATTGATGAGCTATGGTACGGGCTGTACAACCCAAACGGCACTAACAACACAGCCGAGTTGAATGCGCTGCATCAGGCCCTGATTATTGCAAAAAATGAGATTAAGAATAAACGCAGCGTCAGTATTCTTTGTGACTCCAAGTACTCTATTCAGTGCGTAACACAATGGGCCGTAAACTGGCAGAAGAAGGGTTGGACTAAAAGCGGCGGTGAAATTAAAAATCTTGAAATAATTAAAAGTATGTTTGCTCTGCACCAGTCAATCAAGGATCAAGTCAAGGTTCTGCATGTCAATGGTCACGTTGGCGTTGAGGGTAATGAACTTGCAGATCGCATGTCTATATACGCGATGCAACAACGCAACCCGGAATTCAGTTTGTACCCTAATCAATTGGATATCGATGCCATTCTGGCGCTACGACCAGGCTAGGCTCAAACTCCTAATCAATAGGTTTGTGCATGAGCTACCTTGAAGACAACGAACGTTCCGGCAGAATTCTACTGCCTGACCTGGTACGGGCGTTTGCACTTCTCGGCATAGTTTTCGTTAACGTAGCTTACTTTGCTTTTCCAGGGGAAGTCACTTATCACGCAGGCGGTTTGCATACTGCGTTAGACTCAGCCGCCTATTTCGGGGTTAACGCGCTATTTCTATTTAAATCATACACCTTGTTTTCGTTCATGTTTGGTGTTGGTCTGGCATACCAGATGATCTCCGCTGAACGGCGCGGTGCTGCTTTCAAGCCTGCTTATTTTCGTCGCATGCTTAGCTTAGTTGTACTAGGAATACTGCACGTAACTCTGGCCTTTCAGGGAGACATCTTAATCTTCTACGGCGTTCTTGGTGCCTTGCTCTATTTCTTCCGCGAAGCTAGTCAAAAAAAATTAGTTATAACGGGGATTATCCTGGTGATCGTGCAGGTGCTGGTTGGACTGGGGTTTGCACTTAGTCTTTACCTGGGAGAGACATACGCGCCAGATCAAATGATAATCATGGCCGCAGACATTCAACAAAACACGGAGACAGCCTTCACAGTGAACGCTCATGGCAACTTTTTAGACATAGCCGCGCGCCGCTGGGTTGATTGGTTAGGTATGCTGCTGTTTGTATTCCCACTTCAGGGGCCAGGCGTTTTTGGCTTCTTTCTGCTTGGTTTGGCTGCCGTGCGAGCCGGTGTGCTTTCCGACGCATCTGCTCCACTCTGGGCTAAATCACGAAAGTTTTACCTGCCAACAGGTGTGCTGCTGAGTATGGTAGGTGCTGTTATATATATGTTGAGTGTAAGCCCACTCTCCTCAACCACACTGCTTGCTTATGCCATTCTGGTTCTGGCCGCACCATTTTCATCCATGGGATATATAGGCTTAATCGCCAAATGGTCGCAAGGCCCCATGAGCAAGACAAAAGTATTTCTTGCACGGGGTGGTACTGCTTCGCTCACGGCCTACCTTCTGCAATCGCTCATATTGTCGTTAATATTCGCAGGCTATGGGCTAGGGTATTTCGGACAGCTCAGCGCACTTGCTTGTATTGCGTTGGCATTCTGCGTTGGTGTGTTTACCATTGCGTTCGCCAGTTTTTGGCGAACACGTTTTAAACAAGGCCCAATGGAATTGCTGCTGCGCCGCTTCACCTATTTGGGAAGGTGAAATTCAACTCTGACCAACTTCCAATTCAGCAACCGTTTTTTGCAACGCAAGCAGCTCACCATGCACCTGCATTAATTGTTGCCGCACATCATCAAAATAACTACCTATAAAACGTTCCAGCTCGTTTAATACAACTTCTTTATCGTTTGGCGACAGAGAATGCAGGTTATTCAAGTTTATTTCGGTCTGGCTTGGCGGTGGTGGCCCGGGAAATTTAGTGGCGGTTTCTCTGGCCATTTGTGCCCAGCGCTCAGCCACAGCTTTGTTCGGGTGTTGCGAAATTGATTCTACAATCCATTGTTCTAACAGCCTTGCATGTGAAGCCTTACTGGTACCTATTTGATGAACATCGCCCATAATGAATTAACCTGGTTAGCTGTTGAGAAAACAAAGGATTTCAATGCAAACCATCATACGCATAAGTACCTGCGTCGCGGTTTGCTGGTGTTCACAAAATTCCACCTTTGCACATGGCGCAGATTGCAAACGTATAGCGGTTTTAACAATTGAGACTGCCGAGCTTGGTTAGAGTTAGCTATATACTTAGTGGGTTGATTACTTGTTAAATGGACATGTTTGAAGCGTAGGTAAACTCACCTATGACACGGACACAAGTCCACGCTGTTAGCATCCGGGAAGATTTAAGTGAAACAAAGCTATATTCGACAGGCAACTGGTAATGAAATGGTGTTCAGCAACACCACTATGCCAATAACAAAGCACAGCATGGCAGTTTTCCTTCTGACGAGTAGTATTTTGTCGATAAGTGCATGCAGCAGTTCAAATTCTGACTCAAACAGCGACAATGCTGTGGCCGATGCCGGTGGCAGTTTGATCGACAGCTCAGCTGACACAAACGCACCGGATTCAAACGGTAATACTGGCCAAAACTCAGGCTCCACATCAACCAACACCAATGCGTTACTGGACTATGAACCGATAGTGCTGTCTGCACTACCGCAGCCATCTTTGAGTCCAGCACCTGGCGCTGCCGACGAACCCATTCCTATTTCAGGTCCGGTCAGCACCGTAACCGAGTATTTTCTGGTCAGAGACCCTGATGGCAAATTACCAGAGGACACTGCAGGCGAGCTAACCGACGCAGACTATGATTTGGGACCACTACCACCGATCATCATTAATCCGAACAACATTGATATAACAACGAATACCCCACCCTATTTCGAAGGTCTGGACAACCAGACCGTATTTGCCGGAGAAGAGCTCGAGGTTCTATTGAAACCGGTTGACACTAATGGCAACCTTCCCGGCATGTTCCCTGAGAGTTTACCCGTGGGCGCGCAGTACATAGATAACCTTGATGGCACGAAAACAATGAAATGGCGCCCGCTGCAACCCGATGTTGGTATTCGGGATTTCACCGTCACTGCGGTAGACGCGGAAGATGGTGAGTATCGTTCGCAACACACCATCCGTATTCGCGTTCTGCTGCCGGCCGATCAGTCTGGTATTGAGAACTTTCCACCCACCGTAAACGCCATAAGAGAGCACACCGTTCAAGTCAACGATCCGGTTGTATTGCAAATAAAAGGTGTCGATCCTAACGGTACTGTGCCTACTCTGGAAGTAGTAAATCAACCTCCAGGTGCAACCTTTATTCCGCACCACTCCGAGCCGGATATCAGTGTGCTCAGGTTCATTCCCAGCACGGCTGGTGTGGTCAGCATCGACGTTATTGCTCGCGATGCGATAGACCCAACCAGCACCGGAAAAGCTACCCTAAACATTGATGTACGGCCTGCGAGCGACTTTATACGCGAAGGTACATCACTACTGTCTTTGGCAACTGCACGTAATTTTCGCTTGGGCTACGCGTCAGTTAAAGATTTTTACTATCGGCCTGACGGTGCGTTATATGCGCGCACTGCGGCTCAAGAATTCAACTCAGTTACACCTGAAAATTCGTTTAAATGGAGTTTTATTAATCCACTGCCGGGTCGGTATCGATGGGCAGCCGCAGATAATTTAGTCAGCTTTGGTCGCGCTAATGGCATGGAAGTGCACGGTCATACCCTGGTCTGGCACAGACAACTGCCAAACTGGATTAAATTCTCCGAGGTTGAAGATCGCGAAACACACATGCGTGAGTTTATTGATCGCATGCTCAATCGCTACTCAGACCGAGTAACAATCTGGGATGTAGTCAACGAGGTTTTTGAAGACAATGGCGAATTTCGTAACAGTGTGTGGTACGAAGGTATGCAGGAGCAGTATATCGAGATCGCGTTTCGCCAGGCTCATGCATCGGCACCCAACGCTCGCCTGCTTTATAACGACTATGACGTTGCCTGGAATGGACCAAAATCAAGCGCTATGTTCACCATGTTGCAATCGCTGAAAGATCGTGAAGTCCCGCTGGACGGTGTGGGTTTTCAAATGCATATCTTCGCAGACTTTAATCTTTTTGATGAAGTGGAAGCAAACTTTCAAAAAGCTGCCGACCTGGACCTGGACGTATACATCACTGAACTGGATGTTTCCATGAATGAAGGGCAAACAGAAGTACAACAAGCAGAAGTTTACCGACGTGTACTGGATATCTGCCTAAGACAGCCTCGTTGCAAGGGTATGCAAACCTGGGGCTTTACAGACCAGTATTCATGGCGCCGCAGCTATAACCCTTTGTACCTTGACAGAGAGTACCAGGTTAAACCCGCTTATTCGGCAGTGCAGCAACGCCTTAGCGAGAACTAATCGTCTTCGTGGCGAACACTGATTTGCGCTTCATTGTGCTCGTCAACAGTGACTGATAGTACCATCGGTCGACAACATACCTGACAGTCCTCAATGTACTGTTGATAGTCGACGGAACAATCTACAGACACATCCTGTCTCTCACCACAATACGGACAGGAAATAACCAGCCACTTCAGTGAATCCATTGAAGAGACTAAGACCTACGCAGCGGAGGCTTTACTACGCTTGCGAGTAAACAACACTCGCAAAGTCATTAATGCAAACAACACAAACCAGACAAGCGACCACTCGGCAATACTTAAGCCCAAAAATCGCCAGTTAACCTCAGCACAGTTACCATCCCCTTTAAACAACAATTCGAGGGTTCTTAGCCAGGGCATATTCTCCATCCAGTAAACCAAACCAGGTCCGCAGGCGGGTACTTCATCGGCCGGTAAGTGCTGTAACCAAACTTGACGCCCAGCGGTAATCATGCCTCCGACAGTCGATGCAAATGCCAGCACAGCTACTGTGCGCTGCCCTACCCAAGACCGGAAAGTGAAAATACCAATGAGTGCACAGATACCCAGACAGTAGTAAAAAAAGCGTTGGGTCATACACAGCGGACAGGGATCCAGGTATTTGACGTACTGCAAGTAGTAGCCGTATCCCAGCAAAGCTGCGATCGCAATGAACACGAATAACCATATCCATCGGCTAATTGATGGCGGAGCGTGCCATGTCAAATTGTCGTTCATCGCTTACTGCCAACAATAGAGTTCAAAGAACCTATTATAGTCTGCCTATGCGTCCTCTGCCTCAGCATTGTCTGCCATTGCCAAGCCTACACACACAAGGGAGCCGGCATACACAGCCAACGCTATCGGAACATCATTAGACAGACTAGCCGTTAAGGCTATCGTTACAATTGAGTTAAACGGATTGTCAGTGCAGCAATAAATAGTCGACGAAGTAGCGACCGCCTTTCAAGGCAATAGTCAAAACGGCCATGACCTGGCCATCAGCTTTAGAGTATTCCTGGTTCCAGACCAGCGAGAAGCTCTTGGGTTTGCGGAAAATAGCAACCAGCGCGCGTTGCCCTGGGCTACCCCAGGCCGACTCGTGCTGATTGCACATTTCCAGAAAGGCTTCAGGGCCGCCATAACTTTTCAGACTGACTGAAAAATGGCAGCTATGAAGGTTGTAGTCTCGACGAGCCAATCCCCGCATGATGTCATCCATCATGGGATTAGCTACTTTCAAGATATCGTCGTCATCAAGTTCTAGGCAGCTCATCCAGCAATTTTACATGGCAAAGCCATGAATGAATAGTATTCTGAGCTTTCAGTTGTTCACTCTCAACCGACGGTAACGATTATTCCCGGTTTTGCTTACCAAGGCGGTAGCCTCGGTACCACTCTTTTTCGAGTTCGGTGGTCGCAAAATACGAGTGGTGACAGTTCGAAGGAGTGGTTCCCTTCATTCCCGCATCCATACCCGCTTTACGGGCCGACGACGAGGTAACGTGATGTAGTGGTTTAAACGATTCAGATATCACTGAATTCAAACCGATAAAATCAAAGGTGCGCTTCATCGCGGCAGCTCCAGACAATCAAATTATATTACCGGCCAATTCCGATAACGTCGGAGCGAAAAGTATCATGCACCCAAAGTAGACAAAGCTACTTGGTTCGCAGAGTTGCCCAGTTGATTCTAAAGTGAAGCCTTGCTTTTACAAAATTCTGAACAATGACTCGATCTAGTCGGAATTAGCTCACATACTTTGATCGCCCAATAGATTTCCGTTAAATGATACGCCTGAAATATCTAGCTGAAACGACTGGGAATCGTACACTATTCCGTAGCCAGCGCTATCATTCAGTGCGCTATTTTGCATTGTTATTGTGGTGCCAAGCCCATCTACGATGATATTGCCTGCTCTGGCCGGGTCGCCACCACCATGCGCTATTGTGGTGTGTTCAAAACGGTTGGTAGTACTGACAGCAGATACGTATTGAATACCATTCCAGTATCCGGCCCGTGCTTCAACACCACTTATATTGATGGGTTTTTCAGCGGTGCCCACAGCACTTATAGCGCCATCGCCCAGCACCAGTATCGGAACGTCAGCACCCATGCGTAGGTTGGTACCAGCGGCAAGCGATAACGTGCCGTTGACGATCATGCCATTAGACAAAACATAGTACGTTGACTGAGCCGGTAACGACACACTCTGCCCTGCATCGATATCGCTGCCGATTATTTCAATGCCGAGGGGGGTGTTAATAAACGAATTTTGTGTCTGCAGCGAATCTGCCTGCACTATAGGTAAAACTAATCCAGCTCCAGATGTATCGCGCAATACGTTATAGTTAAATTCAGCGAAACCTCCAGCACGTAATTGAACAGCATTTTGGGCGGCACGAATTTCAGTATGCCTGATGCGGTGCAGCGCACTGGTACTATGCAACTCCAGACCACTCCAAACACCATCACCGTTGTTGGCACTTTTGATGACAACGGGTAAGGATGCTGTGCCTTCAGAATTTAGCGAAGCTGTACCGTTTAGCGTTATCGCACTTCCAGCAGCTGCAATGACGGTTGTTCCAGGATTGATTGTCAGCTGTCCACTCGGTCCGAAAGTGGTCGCTCCATTTAATCGATAGCACGGAGCAGACAATACGGTATTGCCTCCCATGGTGGCGGGTATGGTTGCGTTACAGAGTGAATCTGTGATCGTTACGTTCACGCTGTCATTAATGCCAAGCTCATTGCTACCAACAGCACCAAATAGCTCAATGCTAAAGGTTTCTTCACCCTCTGATAATGCATCGGACTCTACCAAAAATTCGATGGTACGATCTGCGCTGTCACCATCCGGCCAACTCAATGTGCCTGTGACACCGCGAAAGTCTGTATCCAAGTCAGCCGACCCAGAAACGAAACGATATTGAACTGAGCTGTCACCACTTGTTGTTCCGTTACGCGATACGGCCACAGTACCAATTCGACTGGCTTCAGAAAGGCTGATTGATTTTTGAGCGATGGCAATGAAGTCACCTTCAGCAGGCAGGGCTGCACCAAGCTGCACGGGCAGTGGCGCAGAACCCGAACCATCCCCACCCCCACTACCGCAGGCCGTGATTACGCTTAAGCACCCCAATCCAATTATCACATTTAGCAACTGGGTAGAGATCGATTTAAAGACTGTTTGACGGCCTGACTGTTGCACTGGGTCTTCACCTGTTTAGCACTTACACTAATCAGATGTCGGCCTGCGGTCTTTTTTGTAAAGCAAACTACCGTTTACTGGCAGCAGTAGTTAGACTAATGCGCAGAACTGCGGCCATTTCCAATATCCATAGAGAACCGCATCACTAAATAAAGCAAACCAGCTCACGAATATATTCACCCGACTGGAAATTCATCCAAGAAGACATTTAATCAAGAATTTGATCAAGCAGCTCAACCCAATGTATTACTGCTTTGCCTGTGCCTGACTGCAATTGCAGCTGGCAGCCTATGTTGGCGGTAGCAATTATTTCGGGGTTGTTCGCTTTCAGAGCTGAAACTTTATTTTCACGTAACTGCTGACTCAGTTCAGGTTGGAAAATGGAGTAAGTTCCAGCCGAACCACAACACGTATGTGAATCGGCCACCGGTACCAAATTAAATCCCAATGTTGTCAATAGACTCTCTGTAACCATTGGCAGTTTTTGGCCATGCTGCAGTGTGCACGGTGGATGAAAAGCGATGGGGCCAAACTCTCCAGCCCGTGCCTTGAACTGTGATAAGTCCTCTGATTGCAGAACCTCGACAATATCTTTACAAAGACCGCTAATCCGAGCCGCTTTGTCGGCATACTGCACATCATCTTTGAGTACGTGACCATATTCTTTAACCATCACACCGCATCCGCTGGCAGTGGTGATTATTGATTCCGCACCCGCTTCTATGTGAGGCCACCAGGCATCGATGTTGCGCCGCATGAAATCCAGTGCATCGTGCTGCTCATTCAAATGAAAATGTACAGCTCCGCAACATCCTGCTGCCTTCGCATTGATCAACTTGACGCCTAAGGCGTTTAACACTCTTGCAGTGGCCGCATTGGTCGCTGGTGCCATTGAGGGCTGCACACAGCCGTCTAACACAAGCATGCTTCTTTGATGTTCTGTCGAGGGCCATTGACCGGCTTGCTGCTTTAGCGGCACGGAAGAACCAAGCGCAGCCGGCAGTATTGATCGCACCATTTGCCCGATTTTTACCAATGGAGCAACGCGCTTTGGGTAAGGCAAAAATTTCAGAATGGCACTACGTAATAATCGGTGTTTTGCTGTTCTGCCAACCTGCTCTTCAACCAGGGAACGTCCATTGTCGAGCAAGTGCCCGTATTCCACACCCGATGGACAAGTGGTTTCACAATTTCGACAAGTTAAACACCGATCAAGATGGGTCAGTGTTTCAACAGTGGGTTTATTACCTTCGACAACCTGTTTGATCAAATATATTCGGCCACGCGGGCTATCGAGTTCATCACCAAGCAAGTTGTACGTGGGGCATGTTGCCAGACAAAACCCGCAATGCACACATTTTCTAAGCGTTTTTTCAGCTTCAATAACGCGTTTGTCTTCAGCCAATTCAGGAGCAATCGATGTTTGCATACAGTGTCTTAAGTTTCTGTTGTGGCTACAGCGGGTAATTCAGCACCCAAATCGGCGCCCGTAGCTAAATCAATATCGAGTTCCGGATGAAAGCGCCCTCGGTTAAATAATCGATTGGCATCAAAACTATCTCTTACTCTGGCTTGTATGCGTTGCATGGCGCCATTCAGTGGCTGAAACAACGGTGTATCTGCGGGCAGCAACTCAGGTGAATAACAAGTCGCATGACCGGATGCATCGAGGGCAACGGCGTAAATTTCTGCTGCTGACACATCACTTTTCAAATAGCGTTGGGAGCCAGCCCAGTCCAGCAGCCAATCGCCTTCTATATCCAGTGTACCGGTAAATTCCGGCACGCTGATTCGCCACAATGGGCGCGTATCTTTGAAAAAAGCGTGTGACTGTTCACGCAGGCTTTGCCAAAAAAGAACATCCTCATCGAGCCGGTTTCCACCTATGGTTTTAGCCGCCGCATTCACTGCAGACTCGCTGCCGCTGAGGCGGATGTACAGCGTCTTGTTGATAATCGCTGCCGCACTGATAGGCAGAGGTTGACGCATAAACTCAACGATGGCTGTCGTATCGTTTGCCTGTGATAATTCTTGTTGCACGGTGATTTGCGCTTCGGGTAACGGTAAGACTTTCATTGACGTTTCCAACAGCACCCCCAGTGTTCCGTAAGCACCCACTTGCAAACGCGCTGCATCATAACCGGCCACGTTCTTCATGACTTCACCACCAAATCGCAAGGCCTGAGCCTGACCGTTGATCACCCGCATCCCTAAAACATAGTCGCGGGCTGCGCCCGCAAATGGCCGTGCTGGGCCAGACAGTGCGCACGCCAATACACCACCTATGGTCCCTGTATCCAGAACAGGGGGTTCAAATGGCAACATCTGACCATTATCACGAAGCAGTGCATTCAGTGACTGCATTGATGTTCCTGAGCGCACCGTCACTACCAGTTCTGTCGGCTCGTAGCTGACTATACCGCTGTGTTCGATCGTGCTTAAGCTGTCAGCCGGTTGGCTTCTGCCCAAAAAGTGTTTGCTGTTCCCACCAACTATATTGATTGGCGTTTTTGTTGAAAGTGCATCGCGCACATGATCAACCAACTGGTCTGTTCTGTCCTGATTCAGCACAATTAGAACCTTTCCAGTTCGGGAAACGGAATCTTGCCGTTGTGAACATGCATCGCACCAAATTCTGCGCATCGCTGCAGGGTTGGCACCGCCTTACCCGGGTTCAATAACCCATCGGGGTCGAATGCGGCTTTGATGGCATGAAACTGCTGCAACGAATCTTTATCAAATTGCACACACATCTCGTTTATCTTTTCAACACCAACACCGTGTTCACCGGTTACTGTGCCACCTACCTCCACACACAGCAACAATATTCGGCTACCCAATGCTTCGGTACGTTCAGTTTCGCCGGGCACGTTTGCATCGAATAAAATCAAAGGATGTAGATTGCCATCACCTGCATGAAATACATTCGCAATAGGCAGTTCAAATTCAGCCGACAACTGTTCCATGCGCCGCAGTACATACGGCAATTGACCGCGCGGAATTGTCCCATCAATGCAATAGTAGTCTGGGGCGAGCCGACCCACTGCTGGAAAAGCGGACTTGCGTCCCTTCCACAAAAGCAGACGCTCTTCTTCTGATTCAGCCACACGCAAGTCCGCAACATTGCACGATTTAAACACGCGCGTAACTTTATCAATTTGTGCTGTGACTTCCTCGTCAAGTCCATCCAGTTCGCACAATAAAAGTGCTGCCGACTCTGTCGGGTAACCGCAATGAGCGAAAGCTTCAGCGGCCTGCATGGCGGGCTTGTCCATTAACTCCAGTCCGGCAGGGATGATGCCAGCGGCAATGACCTCGCCCACCGCGTTACCGGCATCTTCCACACTGTTAAAAGCCGCCATAACCAGCTTGGCCGTTGGTGGTGTTGGCAGCAGTTTGACAAGCACTTCCACAACGACCGCCAACATGCCTTCTGATCCGTTGAGCAATGCCAGTAAATCGTAACCAGCGCTATCAGGCGCGTTGGATCCGATTTCCAGCAGTTCACCATCGATAGTGACTACGGTTACCGCCATCACATTATGAACCGTTAGTCCGTATTTTAAGCAGTGCACACCACCTGAATTTTCCGCGACATTGCCGCCAATCGTGCAAGCAATTTGCGACGATGGGTCCGGAGCGTAGTACAACCCATGCGGACGGGCTGCATCGGAGATGGCCAAATTACGCACGCCTGGTTGTACACGCGCAAATCCACGCTCAGTATTGAGTTCGAGTATCCGGTTGAATTTAGCCAACCCCAGTAATATGCCGTCTTCGTGTGGTAGCGCCCCGCCAGAAAGCCCGGTACCCGCACCTCGCGCGACAACCGGGACCTGGGTGCGATGTGCCCAGCGAAGCACCGATTGAACTTGTTCAACCGTCTCGGGTAACACAACAAGCAAGGGGCTTTTTTTAAACACGGTCAGACCATCAGACTCGTATGGTCGGAGTTGCTCAGGACTACTCAAAATGCACGACTCTGGTAAATACGCTGACAAATCCTGGGAAAATTGTCGACGTTTGGCAGACAAATCTGACCCGGATATCCCGGAAGTCGGTTGGGGCTGCACAGCATTTGACGACATATTGTGTTCACTCTAATTTAAACGGCAGATGACCAACAATAGCGTACCTTAAATGCACTTGGTAAAATTGCTACCAATTGGCTGGTCATGTGTAACGTTTGCACGCTATCAGTGCGCAATTGCGTAAAGCAACAATCGCCTGCGTTTGTTGGTCAAAGTAGGCTAAAATGTCTGGTTACCGCCATGTGAACCGAATCAACCCATCCTGAGGGTAAATGACATTCAGTGATGTAGCTGAATTACCCGTTTCCTTTTTCGACTAGACAGAACAAGAAAATTGTATGAGAAGGCGTAGAGACGCAAAAATTATCGCAACCCTGGGCCCTGCGAGTAACACACTGGAAAAAATAGGCGAACTATTCGATGCAGGTATCGATGTTTTCCGTCTTAATTTTAGTCACGGAGCGCACGATGATCATGCCAGAACGCATGGTTTCATTAGGCAAGTGGAACTATCACGTGAGCGTCCTATCGGTATCCTGGCAGATCTGCAGGGTCCTAAATTACGGGTGGGTCAGTTTAAAAACAATTCAGAAGAGCTCGAGATCGGACAACATTTCACCCTCGATATGCTCACCAATCCAGGCGATAAAACACGCGTTTGCTTGCCTCACCCGGAGATTTTCGCCGCCCTTGAACTGGGTTCTCAGCTATTGGTGAATGACGGCAAGATACGCCTGAAAGTGATCGAGATTGATAACCAACATGCGATCACCGAAGTGGTGGTGGGCGGCACCATCAGCAACAACAAGGGGGTCAACGTACCCGATGTCGTGTTACCCATCTCACCATTAACCGACAAAGATCGTGTTGATCTGGAGTTTGCGCTCTCCTTGGGCGTTGATTGGGTTGCCATGTCATTTGTTCAAAGACCCGAAGATCTCACTGAAATGCGAGGGCTGGTTAAACAACGAGCAGCCATTATGGCCAAGCTGGAAAAACCGACCGCTATCAAGCATCTCAAGGATATCGTCTCACTCAGCGATAGCGTTATGGTGGCTCGAGGCGATTTGGGCGTGGAAATGCCACAGGAAAAAGTACCTGTTATTCAACGCCAGATTGTGCGCGCTGCCCGTCGCGAAGGCAAACCTGTGGTCATTGCCACGCAAATGCTCGAATCAATGATCAGCTCACCAGTACCTACACGGGCGGAAAGCTCTGACGTTGCAACTGCTGTATACGACGGCTCAGATGCAGTAATGCTATCAGCCGAAACCGCGGCTGGTGAATACCCTATTGAAGCGGCTACTGCCATGAACCGTATCGTTATCGAGGTTGAGCGCGATGTGTATTACCGAAAATCGATTGATGCGAGCCTGCCTGCCCCAGGTGATACGGTTGCAGATGCTATCAGTTCATCACTGCACCACATCTCTAACGTGCTGCCCTTAGCCGCCACCTTTACCTACACAGAATCCGGGTTCAGCAGTTTCAGAGCTGCACGAGAAAGGCCAGAAGCGCCGGTGATTGGTTGTACCCCGTATCAGGAAACAGCGCGTAAGCTCGCTTTGGTTTGGGGAGTACATGCAGTACTTTCTGCCGAAATGTCTAACGTTGACGAAATGGTCGCAAATGCGATAAACACCACGCTGCAGGAAGGCTTTGGTGAAATGGGTGAAATTATAGCAATTACCGCTGGCATGCCATTCGGCAGAACCGGAACAACCAACATGCTCAGGCTCACTCGACTCAAGGAACTTTAGATCGACAGATCGACGAGCTTTAGGTCAAAGAGCTTTGGACGCAGCTTTAATTCGTAGAGCTTTAATGCTTAAAGACTTTTAATAAAGGTTAAATCGGCGATCACTGACAAACCAGTTCACAATCCTTTACAATAGATTGCGGAGCATAAAGCGACATCGCGGCGTTGCTGGTAGCAACTATCTCGCTGCCGAGTTAAAGTTCACCTATGAAAAATACGCAATCAAATCGGCTGTGTTTCAGACGATCGCATAAACAAGAGTATTTCGCAACAAAGTATGTTGTAACAAAAATGCGAAGCACTAGCCTTTTTGGCGCTGTGTTGCTGTTGTTAGCGGCCCCACTAACGCTGATGCCAAATACAACTGCGTTGGCTCAGTCCAATACCGACTCGATAATCACTCGCAATGTCATTGTCGAGGAAGGCGATACGCTGCGCTCAATCGCAAGGCGTGAGTTTGGCAAGTCCGGACTATCCGCCATGTTGGCGAACTTCAATTCCATGAACGAATCTGATCCTGTCTCAGTCGGTCAGGTTATCCGAATCCCGCTTTTCACACCAGTAGAGCGGCAGTTTGCCACCGTTATATTCACAAAAGGTACCGTAAGCAAGAACGCTGAACCTTTGAAACGCGATGATAAGGTTTATCTTAATGAGTTGGTCAAAACTGGCAGGGATGGCTTTGCCAGCTTACAGTTTGCGTCTGGCTCAGTGATAAACCTGCAGCCACTAACACACGCAAAACTTGAAAAGCTGAATTGTCTGGAAACTGATGACAGCTGTTTAATCATGCTGCATTCGGCACAAGGTGAAGTGTCATCAGACGTACAGCGTCGAGATGGACAACCAACCGAATTTACCATTAATACGCCTTACGCATCTGCAGCAGTACGAGGCACTGTGTTCGAGATTAATGCTGTTAGTACAGACATACTGCTTGGCGTGACCGAGGGTGAAGTTGTTCTGGAGTCTGGGGCGGACAATTCGCTGCCTATGGAACAGGGTTTTGGCACCGTTGTCGGAGCCAACACCCCTCCTATTGACCCGGTCGCTTTATTACCAGCACCTGTCTACCGTCACATTCCGGCTCGCGCAGCAAAAGGCGATCAAGTGTCCTGGTTTGCGCTAGCCGATGTCGAGCAATACCTGGTAAACATTTCTACTGATGCAAGCGGCCAGCAAGTTGTTGCTAACTACAACGAAACACAAAGCATATTGTCTATTGATGACATTGATGCTGGCGAATATTTCTTTAATGTTCGCGGTATCGATAATCTCGGACTCAAGGGCATTAAGTCTCCTACCAAACTCACTATTGCGGCAATAGACGAATCGATAGACCCGGTTGATACAGCGATATCACGTGCTGGTAATGAATTTCGTGTAAAGGTAATCGACCCACCTGAAACCGCATTGGACTTTGAGATTCAGGTATCAACCACAGCTGACTTCGCCGATCCACTCAGTGTTGATGTTAGCAACCCTGGCAGCGCTATTTTCAGGTTGGAAAGCGATAAAATCTATTCGCGAGCACGCGTATTACTCGAGCCAGAAAAAGTATCTGTGTTTGGCGAAACAGCCGAGTCTAACTAGTAGTCCGTCCACCAGATAAATTAGGATTCAGAGGCGGCC
>CAYTJF010000004.1:46110-50872 GCA_964437945.1 uncultured Granulosicoccaceae bacterium | reverse complement strand
ACTAGTGGTGGTAATGTTATTTTGTACGGCCCTGTATGGCTGTTTTAAATCGGATATTCATTCGTGTTTAGATCGAGGTGGTAGTTTTAACTATGATACATGCGAATGTGATCTACAGACTAATCATGAGTTCAAAGAGAATCATACTTGTGGTTCGTGAGTTTAGTGTGGGCCGTTAGTTCAAAGCAATGCCATTAGTAAGCAATATTGTGAACTCACCTAACAAAAGTTCTAGCGGACGTTTCACACGGTTTCCGATTGTGTGGATGGTAGTACCTCCCATTTTGTTAATAGCTTAGAACGGTGCAAAACAAATGGTGACTGATCCTTCAGTTCTGCTGTTTTTCTTAGTAAGTGCTTTTTTAATTATGATAGCACCAGGAGCTGACATGCTTCTAATTGTGGCTAATTCGGTATCCGACGGAAAGAAAGCTGGATTCGTTTCCGCTCTAGGTATCGCCAGTGGTGCATTTATTCATTTCATCACCGCCGCATTTGGAATTTCCGCAATAGTTATAGCCTCAGAGTTTGCGTACGACGTAATTCGTTTGTTAGGTGCTGGATACTTAGCCTGGATTGGGTTTCAGTTTTTAACTAGTGAGTCAAAAACCAATAACGTCGCTATAGCAGGCCGTCGAAATATGATGCAAATTTACCGACAAGGCGTTTTTACTAACTTAATAAATCCAAAGGCAATATTGTTCAATTTATCTTTTGTACCTCAGTTTGTATCCGTCGAGCACGGTGCAGTTTGGGCACAGATGTTATTGCTTGGAGGCATTCTCATAGTCATTGGGGTTTTAGTTAATCTTACAATAGTGATTTTGGCCAGTCGATTGTCATCGACGTTAACCAAGAAACAATTTTCAGTTGGGGGATATATCAAGAAGTTATCTGGACTATTGTTAATTGGATTTGCCACCTATCTTGCTCTCGATCGTAAACCTGTGTAAGCACTACTCCATCAATCTCTTCTACAAAACGGACGCTCATAGAAATATATTGACGGTCTGAGAAGGGCACTTAAGCCTCTTTCTCAGATGTTGAAAGCCAGCTCTTCTCTATGATCGCTTTGCATATCTCAGAAAGCCATTTGAAAAAATAACCGCTTAAAATGAATTGGGCTCCAATGTGCTTGGAATGAATATTTAGCGAGTGACTAAATTTACTTGCCGTTAGCTATATACCCATTCTGGGCACAGGAGTAATGCGACTGATAGCCTATCCTGTTTTGCGCATCGTCGAAACACGTGTTTGACTGTTCTAGAATATCCTTTCCCTGTGCGTCAATAATGCGGAACCGGTACCGAGTTGGTGATAGCTCGCCCCATGACAGTTGGCTATACTCTGGATTTACGACCAATATCAATCGGCTCCCGTTCTGTGTTTTGTGTATTGAAAGACTGCAATCACAGGTTATACGCCTTGCTGTCTCATGGGTGATGGGGCCTGCGCCATTGAGCGTTGCACGCTTCGTTGGGATGACAGTGCTGTCGGTAGATTTACAGTTTTATTGGCAGTGAGCGGATTGTGAAAAAACTGGAGTATATGGTCAGTGCTAGCTGGTACTATTGAACAGCGCCGCAATATATTTTATGGTTGCAAAGTGAAGAGCGCTTTCATTTCACGTTTGATGCCAGTGTTTAAATTCGTTTGGTTATAGCGGCTAATGGCGAAAAGCAGAAGTAAAACTCAAGCTAGAAAATGAAATTGCTTAATCTAAAAAAGCGAATACTTGCTTGAGTTATGACGTTTGCGAAGATTGTACCTATGCTACTATTTCACTGTCTCTATAGCGACGGAAAGAAGCAATATGACCTATCATGCGGAGTGTTCTTGCGGAGCGGTGCAATTGGAGGCGGAGGGTGAACCAATTGTTCAGTGTTACTGTCATTGCAAATCTTGTAGGAGTCTTACTGGTAGTCCAGTAAATGCACCAGTTCTATGGCCAAGGGCAAACGTTCGCTTTACTTCTGGCGAGGACAAACTGAAACGCTATTCGAAAAGTGGACACCTTGAAGGTGGCGTTTTTTCATGTAGCATTTGCAACGGGCTAGTTGGGGCTTATTTGCCCGAGCCGGATTTATTCGATATTTTTGCTGGTCTCCTATCTGATCTGGATTTCAATCCAACCGTGCATATCAATTACGAAAATGCCGTACTTCCTATCCAAGATGGTTTACCAAAATTGAAAGACATGCCCGAGGACTGGGGTGGCAGCGGCGATTTTCTACCTGAGTAATAGCGAGGACCCGTCTATAAGGTAAAAGGGCTTCGCTTGATGGCTGAGCTGATCGCCTACACTTACCGGCTAAATTGAAGCACTTCCTCGCCGTCAACTTCTTCTACTTTCTCAAGTGACTTGTCTGAGTTCCATTTGAAAATACCAAAAATACCAGAGACTACGCCTGTACCGGAGTATTCCATCGAGCCTGTGACACCGTCGTAGTTTATATTTTCACCAGCTCGTATTGCTGCGATGCCGTCCTCGTAGGTGTATACCGTCTTGCCAGCACCGCCGGTAACTTCAAACATCGATTCCGACCAGCTTTGCGTGTTTACATCTCCGGCATGTTCAATGGCTAGTGCTGTGGCAACAAGCAGGTCATAGTATTGTAAAGCGTAAGAGTTAGACGGATCGCCGATTACCTTGGCTTGTGGTGATGCCTGGGCAGCGGCATTGTAGTAAGCCCATGCCGGGTTATCCTCGTAAGAAAATGCGGCCAGCGTCACTTCCTGATGTTGCTCAAGTGCTTGCTGCGTCGCTGCTTCATAAAAGCTCTCTTCCTGCCATTCGCTGGAACCAACAATAAACCATTGCTCTCCGTTTTCTGCGGCTTCTTTTACAATGGCCCCACCATCAGCAGGAGCAGAGAAAAAGACAACAGCTTCTGCATTGAGATAGCTGATCACGTCAACTACTGGAGAATAATCATTCAGGTTAGGGTACATGTCGATGGTACCGCGCACTTCAAGCCCGTATTCGCGTGCAACATTTGCGGCCAACTCAATTTGAAGTTGCGATCCGGCAGCTTGAGTGGCAACAAGTACAACACTTTTTTTACCGCTGTTCCTGGCATGTAAAAGTGCTGCTATTCCTTGTCCGGTATCCATTGGTGAACCCCGAAAAATAGGTTCATCTGCGTTGCCACCATACTTTGACTCTATACCGCCCCCATGCACGGAAGGCATCAGAGGAAGACCGCGATCGGACACAGTCTGGAGTGCAAAATCGCGATAGGTGAGATACCCGTGAGCAGCATTGAGCAGAACATCAACGTTATGATTTGAGATCAATTTACGTGCGGCTTTCTCTTCTCCAACGGTACCAATGTCCTCGTGAATGACTGTCAGTTTGCGACCCAATGGCGGGTCGTCGTTGATGACGGCCAGGGAGAAATCTGCCACGCCGTCGAAAAACGGACCAAAGCCACCGTATTCACCAGTATGGTAAGTCAAGTGTCCAACTGAGATATCCTGTTCCTGAGCAGATAGCCCAGTTGCAAAAAGCATTGCCGAGCAGCCAAATAGGTACATGGCCTTTCTGACTTTTCGCATAGTAGTTGTAAATGACATAATCATGATGCCCTCGGTGTTTATGATTTCCTTATTCATCACTGCAAGGCGCATCGTACGTGTCAGCAACTTGATGTGGAACGCTGGAATTGGATTGAGGTGGGAGAGTACAACCAGCGCAGAAAAAAAGAAAGGCAGTTTAAAATTGATAACAATGAGTCGGTTGCGACAAAACGCTGAGCACCTTGGATCAGGCTCTGCTTATAGGCATATATACCGATGTGTGGGCTGAGCCTGCTGGTTTAATCATCAAGTTTTTTATAGCCAAGCCAGCATCAGTTGCGAGTAGCCTTGCTGCGAAACTGGAACTCGGTTATGCAAGGAAGATGTGATTGATAATAGTAAATCATTATTGGTGTGTTGATTTGCCTGGTCAGTGTGGCTTGGGCAGGTTTACTCTGGTAAAACTCGCGTGGTTAATGTTGTGGTTGTTTGCATTTGGTCAGCTCTCCGGATTTGAAAGAAACTCAGCCAGTTTCAAAAACGCTTTCACGAAAAACCGAGAGAATTCAATTAATTGATTGCTGAGCTGGACCTGGCGCACACATTTGCTCTTGCCAATGTTTATATCTATCCAGCAATAATTATATATACTCTCCGGAGGGCATTTTTCATTATCGCAAGCCGCCCGTATTTGAAATGGAATGGAGTAAAAGGGATTCAGTATGTCAGCATTAGCATCACGTCGTTTGGGCAGGTATTGGGCTGTCGTTTTACTGTGGGTATTCGTCCCTTTCGCCTCGGCGCAAACCGCCAACATGGTATTGCTTCAGTCGCTCGACAAGAGCGTGGCGGTTTCGGGCGAACTCATCGAAGCTGCGGACGGAAAATACCAACTGGACACCATTGCCGGTGTTATCACTATGGATGTGAATGCAGTGACTTGTACTGGTGCCGCATGTCCCCTGGTTGTACCGGTCTTTGAACGTGGTGCTTTAGTAAAGCTGGTCTCTAGCGATGGCACTGTAAATGTAACTGGTAACATCACTGATATTGTTGATGGCCACTATTTGGTGGACAACGCCGTTATGGGAAGCGTGCAAATCGGCACAGATGTGGTCGACTGTTCTGGTCCGGGATGTCCAACGGCTCTGCGCTTTGCAGATGACTCTGCTGAGAGTGTTACCGAGGCGCCTGCCTCAGAAGTTGAAGCTGAAACCGCTCCCGAGTCCCCGGTTGTCACGGT
>CAYTJF010000004.1:0-46010 GCA_964437945.1 uncultured Granulosicoccaceae bacterium | reverse complement strand
CAAGCCCGAGACTCCACCTAGTGTGGTAGAAGCAGAGACCAAACCCGAGACTTCAGCTAGTGTGGCGGAAGCTGAGACCGAACCCGAAACGCCGACTGGTGCGGTTGAAGCTGAGAGTGAGCCGGTTGCGGTTGCACAAACGCAGTCAAGTGGTCCTGAAAACGCACGCGTCAGCTTTGCCGGGTCCGATACCGTTGGTCTTGGTTTGTTACCATTTCTGCTGGATGATTATGCCGATAGTATTAATGCGACTGCACAAACTGAAGTCATCTCCGACACTGAAACGTTTGTGCGATATGTCGGGCCCAACGAAACCGAGTTAAACAGCATTTACGTTAACTCGACTGGGTCTGGCGATGCAACAGATGCTCTTGAAACAAAAGCTGCCGTTTTTGGTATGATGTCGCGGCGGATTAAAGATGAAGAAGTGAGTCGCATGATAGCTGCAGGATCACGCGACTTGCGAAACACCGACAACGAAACTGTTATAGCCGTCGATAGCCTTGCAGTCATCACACATCCCTCCAACCCGGTAAAGGAACTTAGCCTGGCAGAGCTGGGTGCCATATATCTTGGCCAGATCGATAATTGGTCGCAGGTGGGTGGAATCGATGCGCCAATCACAGTACTTTCGCGAGACGATGGTTCCAGCACTCGAGGCGTGTTTGAAAATGCTGTTTTCGACGGGGGGGAACCTCAGCTGGCAGAGCGAGTTACCTATCCGGGTGGCGATAATCCTGAAATAGCCGCCTGGGTTAAAGGCGACCCTCTGGCAATCGGCTATGTCGGGTTTGCTTTTTCTGAAGGTCTGAACCGTCTTGATCTGACTAGCACTTGTGGCATCATCCACAAGGCCACACCGTTCGCTGTGAAGACTGAGGAATACCCACTCGGTCGTCGTCTCTATCTGTATAACCGGCAAGACAATACACCGGCTGAGGCGACAAACTTTCTAGACTATATTTTGTCACCAGAAGCTGATGAAGCGATCGCGCAGTCTAGGTTTGTCAACTTTGCCGTTGAAAGAGCGACGCTGAGTCCTTCACGTTATGACGAACAATATGAGGACCTTGTTGTGCCATCGATTGCACTGCTGGCCAATCAGTTGAGAGATGATCTGAGCTCTTGGGACAGACTGTCGACCACAGTGCGTTTCCGGTCTGGCTCTTTCAGGTTAGGTAAGAAAGAGCGAAATGATATTGACAGACTTGTCAGCGCACTAAGTGAGCTACCTGCAGGTACACAAATTGCGGCGGTTGGCTTTGCAGATGATATCGGTCCATTTGATGCCAATCTGCGTCTATCACAGGTGCGCGCGCAAACCGTTGCCGATGCAATTAAAACAGTTGCAGTAAACAGCGCAATAGATGTGCAAGTCGATACACGCGCATTTTCAGAGTTGTCACCATCTGTGTGCAACACAGCTGGTATCGGCAGAGCCATCAATCGGCGTGTTGAAATCTGGATACGTAAGTAGGGTGTTAGGCTTGTTGTCAGGTTTCCGAGTAGCCTTTTTTCATAGCTATTTTTAAGATAGTTATACCGAGTTCATCCAATCAACAGCCAAGTCCATCGCTGTTTTGTTTTGATACTGGTTCGTGTTCTCGTCGGGGAATATTCTTGAACCATACTCTCTATTTGCTGTATCAACGAACGTTGATATGGTAAGCCAAATTGTTGAGCCGTCTGATAACTCAAAATTGTCATTTGCTGTTGATAGTCCGAAAGTGGGCTCCCCAAATTGCCTGCTTGTTTGAGAGCCCCGGAAGGCGACCACCAGTGCTTCACCTGAGCTACAAGTGCTGTTGCTGGTCAGAATAGCTATGGGTAGATCGATTTGCTGCACAGGCGTTATAGCCTGTTCCATGTCAAGTACAACTGAGTCGGCAATGCCGACATGAGAAGAGCCAATTGTCCAGGGCGTGTCCACACCGTCGCTATCACGAAAATACCCGGCTACGGGTACGTTTAATAAGGGTGCCAAGCCTGCCAGCATAGGCCACATATTGCCACCATAGTTTTTTTGCAGATCGACCACCCAACCGGACAAGTTTTCGGCATCCATTAACTCCAGCCGACTGGAAATGTCGGTTGCAAATTGACGTTCAGTGTAATGTTCACTTGCAAGAAATGCAGGCACTTGTATATAGCCAAATTTTTTTTCGTTTTGATGAACCACGTAAGATTCAGGGTATAGCGTTTTTTTTCCCGCTCTAGCGTTTTTGTCTTGGTAGGTGTCAAGGTGGCTATGGCCATCGCCGATGTCTGACAAAAGCTCCCTGACAATGGTATGGGCATCGTCAATCGATAGTGTCGGATTCTGCATGCTGTTGACTAGCCTATCCTTTTGGATATCCCAATTTACGTTTGATTTGAACAGCGCGTTTTGCTGCACAATATCAAATGCTTCCTTAACGATATCGGTAGGGGTGTTTGCAGGCATTTCAGAAGATAAATTTGAGTTTTACGTACAGCTGATTCTAGGGGTGGATTTTATCAAATCCAACAATAATTTCTGGTTAGTATAGTTTAGCAACAATACTCATTGCCACACCTCAGACTTGCGCTTTCTACGAATTTCTCTTAGCCACAATAAGCAAAGCGTTATAAACGTAAGAGGAATGACAAAGCTCAGCATGGCCAAGTGCATCAGTTCGATAGATTCCTGGCTGTGTGATGCCATGATTAGATAAGTGGTGTAGGCGATGTAATACACGAAAAACAGAAAGCCTTCCCAACGGGCAATGAGATGTCCCGTTGCAAAAATAGGTAAACACGCAATGGTTGCTGCCAGCATGACCGGCAAGTCAAATCGAATTAACGCAGGGTCAACGCTTAGACCTGTTGGTGCAAATACCGCTGCCGCGCCTGTAACCAACATAATATTGAACAGACAGCTGCCAACCACATTGCCCACCGCCATATCGCGCAAACCACGAAAGGCGGCCACCACAGTAGTGGCAATTTCGGGTAGTGATGTGCCAATGGAAATAACGGTTAGTCCAATAAGTAGCTCACTGACGCCTAGCCACCTTGCAATTGCAACAGCACTTGCCACCAGAAAGTCTGCACCGATCACCAGCATGGCCAGCCCCGCCAGTACTAACAGAAAAGAAAGGGCAGGGTGACGTTGTTCAGGTAAATCGTTGTTGTCGGTGATGGCGTTGTCGCCGGTGTCTGTAGCAGCGGATTCGCGACGCGCACTATAGATGGCGTAAATCGTATACGCAATGCTGCCGGTAAAAAGAATGGCGCCATCGAGTGGGCTTATTCGACCGTCGAAGGCAAACAAAAACAGTAACAGTGACACACCAACAAGAATAGGGACATCGGCGCGTACGATGCGGCTGCCAACAATCAGCGGAGTGATCATACCGGCCAGCCCGAGTATAAGCAGTATATTCAAAATATTACTGCCGACGACATTACCCAGTGCGATATCAGCCTGACCTGCCAATGCAGATTGAATTGCTACTGCCAGTTCAGGTGCGCTTGTGCCAAAAGCCACAACCGTCAGTCCGATGACAACAGGCGGGATGCCGAAGCGACTGGCTAATTCGGCCGCGCCTCGCACCATGATTTCGGCGCCGGCTACCAGTAGAACGAAGCCAAGCACGACTTGAGCAAACAGGATTGCGGTCATAATGAAATATTGTTGGCTTTATCAAGTGGATGGACCACTAGACAAACCATAAAACTCCTGGTTCAGTTGTTAGCTGCAATTCCTTTACCAACTCTGAAAATATGTCCATCCGGGTGGCGAATGTGCATTTCCCTGACTTTCCATGGCAGATCGGTGGGTGGGAAGGTTACCTCGATGCCGGTATCGATACAGTGTTGATGTACTTCGTCAACGTCGTCTACCCACAGTGACATCCAGACACCCTGGTCAGGTGTTCCAGTTGGCGATTCACTGAATGTGTGGGTTTGTGTGCCTTTGCCGCGACCACCTTGTGCATCCTGGCACAAAAATATTTCGCATTCCCCCGAACAGACGGAGCCAAAACCGACAGGCTCACCCCATTCAAAGCCGATTTTCCAACCCAGTTTTTCAAACCAGGCAAACGTGTCTTTGATGTCGGACACATTTAAAATGGGTGTTAAGGCTTCGAATTTCATAGTGTCGATTTCAATCTGTATTTGTGTTTGCGATGTTTATTCTGGCTTCACAGGAACAGAATACAAAACAAATTCTGACTGAGCAACATAGGTTTCATAGAGACTTTTGGCGGTAACGTTGCTGTCTTGTGTTAACCATCTGACGTTGTCAATACCTTGGTGTTTGGCGAAACCCAAAACATGATCTATCAAGGCGCGTCCGGTGCCGGATTTGCGATGCTCTGGAATAACAAATAGGTCGCTTAGGTAGCACACCTTAGAGCCGCTTAATGAGCGATGCATTAATTGATATTGAACAAAGCCGATGACCTGGTCTTGTTGGTTAAAAGCAAGATCGCACCAAAATGGTTCTTCAGTATCAAAAATCCAATCCCAGACCTGGTCTTTGAAATTCGCGGGCGGTGTTACCTTGTAGAAATGCGCATATTGATCAAAAAGGGACTCCCATTGTTTGCGTGTGTTTGTGTCTAGTGCTGTTATATTTGTAGTCAATCTGCAAGCCTTGATTTCGAGTGGTTAATAGTGTGTAGCTCACTTATTATGCATCTGTCTGAATTGTGTCGCCAGCAATTGATGAGCGACCCATCCGCTAAGCTAAAAAATAATGCCCCTGTTTGGGTTTGCCCACAAGACAAAAAATAGATTACTTGCTCGGCTCACGCGGACGTGTGGCCGTTTCTCTGGTGCCAATGGAGGCAGCTGCGGTTATAGTTATTTTAATAGGATTGTTCAGTATCGGACGATGACTGCAGAACTGAGATAAAGAGCAGGCTGTTGTGCCCGAAAAATTTTCGGGCACAACAGCTTTTTTCCTACAAAGATAGACTTATTAAGTTGGGTTCTCTAGCCGACCAATCCACCGTCATCACGTTTAATAGCAACAACCGCCGATCGAGGCACTGCATCACCACCTTCTGGCCAATGGCTATTGCCTTTTTCACCGGGGTGCTGAATGCCGATAAACATGGTGCGCTTGTCAGGACTCCAGGTGAGACCAGTCACTTCGCATTCGTTTGGTCCAACCAGAAAACGACGAATTTCTCCGGTACTCGGGTCGCCGGCCAGCATCTGATTATTGCCATGTCCTTCGAAGTCTTCCGCATTCGTGTAGTTACCGTCTGTTTGAATCCATAACACACCGTTGGAGTCGAACTTTATGCCATCAGGTGAGTTGAACATGTTGGATTCAGTAACGTTGTCGGAACCAGCGTTTGCATCACTGTGCAGCTTTGGATTACCGGCCATAACATACAAATCCCAGGAGAATTCGTTGCTGGTATGATCGCCACCACTGGGACGCCAGCGAACCACCTGGCCGTACAAATTTCCTTCACGCGGGTTAGGGCCACCAACGGGTGTCTCATCGCCTCCGGCATTAGGCTTGATGCCACGGTTCTTATTATTGGTTAGAGCGCAATACAATTCAGGCGCATTTGGATTAGCTGTTACCCACTCGGGTCGGTCCATGGTAGTTGCACCGACAGTAGAGGCGGCGATACGCGCATGTATGCAAACCTCTGCCATGGACGCCATACCACTGGTTTCAGGGTTCAGTTCCATCCATTCACCTTCACCTGTGTCGCTAAATTTTGCGGCATACAGCTTGCCATCTTCAAGCAATGAGTCAGTTTCGGCACCGGGTGCAAACACACCGTTCGATACGTAACGGTACAGAAACTCACCTCGTTCATCGTCGCCCATGTAAACCACGATGCGTCCGTCATTATTGACAACCAGCTCGGCATTTTCATGTTTGAACCGGCCCAATGCGCTGAGTTTCCTAGGCGCAGCATCGGGGGTACGCGGGTCTATTTCTACTACATAGCCATGCCGGTTGGGTTCATTGGGGCTTTTAGATACCTCAAAGCGGTCGTCGATAGTAGCCCAGCCGTATCCCCAGTCGCTAGCGGAAACACCATAGCGTTGCAGCTCTGGCGAGACTTCATGTTCTTCATCGGCAGCCGAAAAGTAGCCATTGAAGTTTTCTTCACAGGCCAGGTAGGTACCCCATGGCGTTGAGCCATTACCACAATTGTTGTAAGTACCGAGAGGGGTAGTGCCGTCTGGGTCTGCATCGGTTTTGAGTAGATCATGTCCTGCTGCAGGGCCGGTCATTTGCATTTCCGTGTCTGGCGTTACGCGGCGATTGTACGGGCTATCTTTGACGACACCCCATTCGCCATCATCGGATTGTGCAATTTCCACAACCGTGAGGCCATGTGCCATCTTGCCTTTGAGAACATCGTCGTCAGATTCAAACTTACCCTCGGGCCGATTGCCCCAGATGATTGCACGGTTGGTGTATTCGTTATTTACTACCATCAGTGTTTTGTCGCCATGTGCGAATACTTCCATACCATCAATGTTGTCACCAAACGTTCTGGCCTGACTCTCAGCAGTACCGCGTGTGGTGTGATTAAACTCGATACTATCGGACCAAAGTGGGTCGCCCCAGCGTGTGACCACTTGCGCCGTATATCCGTTTGGCACCGTGATATCGTCGAGCGTGTTCGCATCAATAGCATCGAAGGCGAAGCGATTCGTTGCGGCGATGGCTTGTTTTGGGGCAAGGGTTGCAGCGGAACCCAAGGCAGCCAGACTGCCTACAGCCATAACGCCTTTAAGTAGGCCTCTACGGGTGAGTGCGACTTCGAGTATGCGATCGAAATCGTTTTCTTCAGGTTTTGGGTTGATCAGCTCATCGTAATCGTCAAACGAAAGTTCTTCATTCTTGTCCATGCGTAGTTCTCCTCGGATTAGTGTGCATGTTGAATTTGATACGAATAGTGTTTGCTCTATGTGACACTGTGGTTTAAAGGAACTTTGACACTATCTGATTTGCCTCAAAAAGTGAAGGCCAACGTGCTTCCGTTTTGTACGTCTGGTCGAAAACAAGGGTTCAGGTTAGCCGATCATACAATCGAGCAGTTATTTAGATTGCTTGGCCAATGGGAGGGAATTGGACTGGTTTACAGCATTGCACTCGAACGCGTGGGTCTGACGAACTTGGTTAGCCTTTAGTCGCACCCAGGGTTAACCCGGCGATAAAGTGTTTTTGCATGGCGAAAAACATGAGTACAGGGGGCAAGGCTGCCATGATGGCTCCAGCTGAAACCAGATGCCATTGTGATATCCATTGGCCGTTCAGGGTTTTTAGCCCGGCAGTAATTGGCAATGCGTGATCACCCTGAACCAGCACTGTGGCCCAGAAATAGTCGTTCCAGATAAACGTAAAGATCAACACAGCAAGTGCTGCAATGGCCGGTCGCATGAGTGGCATAACAATATGCCAGAAAATCTTGAACTCACCAACACCTTCAACTCGCGCTGACTCAATAAGTTCAAACGGTAAAGCTTTAATAAAGTTTCGCATAAACAAGGTGCAAAACCCGGCTTGGAACGCGGCATGAAACAGCACCAGCCCGGTGACGGTATCGTACAGGCCGGTTTGTACCGAAAAATCACGCACCGGTACCATTAAAATTTGAAACGGTACAAAGTTGCCAGCGACGAACAAAAAGAATAACCACATGCTGGCTTTAAATCGATAGATTGCTAGTGCGTAGCCAGATAAGCAACTTAAGAATAAGGTTAGAACAACGGTGGGCACTGTGACACGAAATGAATTCCAGATATATTTACCAATCTCTGTGTTGGTGAACACGGCTGTGTAGTTTTCTATCATGTTAAAACTGGTTGGCATCCCCCAAAAATTTCCTGAGTTAATATCACCAGCCGAACGAATCGATGTTAGCAGAACTGCGATCAAGGGCAGTAACCAGATCAGTAACGCTATGGGTAGCGCAATTTTATAACTGCGCTGAACGCCTGCACCCGATTTTTCTATCGCTTTTGGAAACACCCTTTAGCCTCCTGACTTTTCCTGACGGTACATACGCCATAAGAAGAACGATATGTAGACCATCATAATCAGAAATAGAACCACCGCGATAGCTGCACCATAACCCATGCGATAGCCATATTCTGACAGTGCCGTTTCGTACATATAATAGGCAAGTACGCGCGAAGAACCATAGGGTCCGCCTTGTGTCATGATGGATACCAGGTCGAATGATCGCAGTGCGCCAATAATGGTAACAACCACGGCAATAAAGGTAGCGGGGCGCAATTGCGGCAAGATGACATGCCACAACATGCGCCAACCTTTAGCACCATCGAGTCTGCCAGCTTCAACCTGGTCGGGAGAGACGTTGTTGAGGCCGGTTAAAAACAGTATCATGCAGTAGGCAATTTGTGGCCAAAGACCTGCCGCTATGATGCCGTAGGTGACGTATTTTTCATCGGCCAAAATGGCTGGTGGTCTGCCTCCCCAAATACTAAAGATAAGAGCAAGGATGCCGTTGGACGGGTCGTAGAACCAAGCGAATACCAGACCAACAACCACCTGACTAATAACAAATGGGAAGAAGAATAAAGATTTGTATATGCGTATGCCCCATACATTCTGGTTCAGAAATAGGGCAATAAAGAGTCCGATTGGTACGGCCAGCATGTATAGCACCAGCCAGATAACGTTGTTTTTTAGTGAACGATAGAAATCGCGATCTTCTATGAGCTCTTCATAGTTGGCAATGCCGATATAGGTCTTTGGGCTCAGACCATCCCATTCATAAAAGCTGACCCAGATAGATTGGAAAATTGGGCCAATGACATAGAGCAAAAACATCAGCAGAGCGGGCGAGAGAAAAAGCCAGGGCGCAATGCGGAGTTTATTTTTTTTCCAGTAGCTTTGTTCTATGGTTGAGTCCACGCTCATGCCTGAAGCCTTATAAATCGGTAACTACTTGGAAATCTTATCAATTAGAAAACTTAGCGAAAACTCAGCACGTCCTTGTGCTGACTGATAAGTATTACTTACTCTGCGTATACTTTTTCTTGAACTTTGTCGAGACGCTCAAGAATTTCATCGCGACGTTCAGGCTTGATCATGAACTCCTGAAAACCTTCCATACCCGCTTTGGCCATTTCTGCAGGTGCGTCACGGTCATAGAACTGCGCAAGTCCAGCCGCATTTGAAAGTAGGTCGAACCCGGCGCTTATGAACGGGTCGTCGGCATCAACTTCAGAGTTCTTGTTAGCTGGGAGCTGACCAAGAATCTTGTTCACTTCAGTTTGAACCTCAGCAGAAGCCAGGAAAGCCAGGAACTTTTTGGCGTCTTCTTTGTTCTTGGCGTTTGCAGGGATATGAAAAGTATCCGTTGGTGCTTCTTCTGCCATTGGGATGCCGGGTGTGATTTCAGGGAACTGCATAAAACCTAACTGATCATCTGTTAATCCAGCTTCTCGCAGTGGCGCCACAGCAAAGTTACCCATAACGTACATGGCAGCTTCGCCCTGAACCATAGGTGCAAGTGCTTCCTGCCAGCTGAATGCTGCGTGATCTTCGATAAAGTAGCCAGGCTCAACGAGTTCAGCCCACTTTTCGAATACGGCAACAATGCGCTCGTCTGTGTAAGGGATTTTGCCAGCAGTCAGATCGTTGTGTACTTCGTATCCATTGGTGCGAAGGTTCAGGTAGTCAAATACGCCCGCCGCTGTCCAAAGAAACTTTGTACCGATGGTAATGGGTGTAATGCCAGCTTCTTTCAACGTTGCACAGGCTGCCAGGAAGTCTTCCCAGTTAGTTGGCACTTCAATGCCGTTGTCAGCAAAGATATCTTTGCGATAGTAGATGCCCCATTGGTAGTAAGTGTATGGAACACCCCATTTCTTACCATCGATTGTCATTGAAGGTGCAGTAGATGCCATTGCTTCGTCAAGACCATTATCCGCCCAGACATCAGATACATCTTCAAACAAACCAGCGTTGACGAACGGTGCCATACGATTACCCGCATACCAGGCAGCAACATCTGGTGCATCGGCGGTCAGAAAGTTTCGGATTGACGTTTTGTACCCTTCGTGATCGAACAGATTCCACTTGACATCGATGTCTGGGTTCTCAGCACTGAATTTTTCAATAACCATTTGAAAGGCTTCTTTAGGCGCTGGATCTGAGCCGTCGTAGTTGATGACCAACTCGCCTGCTAAAGCTTGCGTGCTAAGCAGGGTGGTAACAGCAGCTGCTGCAACCGTTTTTCTTATATGTTTTAACATAGTACGTTTTCTCCGATGGAGTTGTTTATTTAATAGTGAAGATGCCGCTTTACTGTACGTTACTACACAAATTTATTACATACGCTTTATTACATACGCGATTATTACATGCGTGACTATTACATGCACGATTGCTACATATTTGAATGTTCGCATACGTGCGCGGCCTGGCAGTAAATCTTCAGGCTGCTGCCATCGCCCTGACCCTTCCATGGTGGGGCTATAGTCCGGCCATGGTCCTTATCAAGGCGTTCGAGTCGAGGAACCCCATGATGATATGCTTTATCGGTGTTGTCAAAGTGTTCTGGACGAGGCTTTTTTGGTACCAATTGGGCCAGATCGTTTGGACCGCATTATGGCCTTGAATTGCGTAAGGAAGTAAAAAAGGCGGATCAGGGGCAATAAGCCGTTCATTTGGCGCACCAGGCGCTAATATCGGCCACCTGCAGCGTTTTTTGCCCCAGTGCGAATCCGCTGTTTTCCTCGAATCCATAGTGCTGTAGCACCTGCCCAGATAAGGTTACCGGGTCTGGTCCGTAATTGAGCGCAATCGCAAGCTTGCCGCGTATGGCCACTCGCAGTCCTGGCCCCAGATTCACGTGTGGGATACTGGATTCATCCAAACGAGCCTCGAGCAGCTGTAACAATGTTTGTCGGTCCGGACATGCATTAATGTAGTGCACGCGATTTGTGCGGTAATGAAAGCCCCAGTCATCTTCGAATCGGTCTTCTGCTGGAAAGTCGGCTTC
This sequence comes from uncultured Granulosicoccaceae bacterium, assembly GCA_964437945.1. Classification (GTDB taxonomy): domain Bacteria; phylum Pseudomonadota; class Gammaproteobacteria; order Granulosicoccales; family Granulosicoccaceae; genus Granulosicoccus. Next base: position 35,025 of record CAYTJF010000004.1, on the reverse strand, counting down.
AATGCGTTCGCGCCAATCAAGTACCGTTGATTTGTTATTGGTGATCATTCGAATGTTTCCCGGCAGTGTTTCCACGCGTGTCACTTTTATGTTAATCAGATTTTGGAAAACACCCGGTGGCAGTTGATCAGGAATGGAGCACTCTGTTGTTTTGGAACCAGTGCGTGGGAACAGGATTATCTGTGCATCAGTCTTTGCAAGCTTATCGCACAGCGCTGTGTCTGATAGGGCGCAGTTGGCAAGAATGATCAGTTTGTAGTTGTCGAGTGCGGCTGAGCTGGAAACCACATCGACGTTTACACCTAATTGCCGCAATGCAGAATATACCGTTTGCGTGAAAACCAGCGGGTCGTAATTCTGACCACCCGGTTGTTGAATTCTCGCCGCCTGGTCGCCGGCATAGTCGAACAGTAACGCGATTGGTGCCTGTTGCATCTGCAAGTTTTTACTGTCAACAGAACTGTCAAAGCCGCCAAGTAGATCGTCCAGCAGTTTGATTTCTTCGCTCAGTTTTTTTACCTCTGATGCTGCATCATCTTCTGTGCCATCGGGAAGACATAAGCCTGCGTGCATTTGTTCTTGTGCAAAAGGTGCTTGTCTATAACGAAAGTAACTCACTACTTCGGCGCCGTGTGCGAATGCTTCCCATCCCCACAGTCGTACCATGCCGGGCAGCGGCGACGGATTAAACGGCGCCCAATTGACCGGACCGGGTTGCTGTTCCATTAACCACAGTCGTCCTTTGCCGCACGATCGATACAAATCGTGATGGAAAGCCGATGAATCCGGGTGACCTGTTCGAAGGTAGGTTTGTCGATCAGTCTCATCTGTACCATCGCGGGTAAGAAAGCCAAGTGGATAGTTGTCCCAGCTGGCCACGTCAAGCTCGTCTGCTACTTCAAAGTGATCAAACTCGACAAAGTTACCCATAAAGTTATGCACGATGTCGCGGCCAGGAGAGTGTTGTCTGAGAATATCCACTTGCAGCTTGTTAAACGACTTAATTTGTTCAGACGAGAACCGCCAGTAGGCTAGCCTGTGCGCTGGGTTTGCTTCGGTCACAGTTCCTACCGGTACGCCAATCTGTTCGAACGAGTCGTATTCCATACTCCAAAACACATTACCCCAGGCCAGATTCAGTGCATCAATACCGTTGTATCTTTTACTGCACCATTGCTGGAATGCGTTTAATGCAGCATCGGAATAACTGATCGATGTGTTGTGGCAACCATACTCATTGTCGGTTTGCCAGGCACAAATGCCCGGATGTTCGCCAAAGTGCTTAGCCAGGGCTGTAACAATGCGTTCGCATTCGCGGCGATAGGGTTCGGATGAAAAGCAATAGTGTCGGCGTGAACCAAAACCGCGCGCTTGTCTATGCTCATCAACAGCCAGCATGTCGGGGTTGTTTTTGATTAACCATGCCGGTGGGGTGGCGGTTGGGGTGCCGATGATGACTTTTAGTCCGGCCTTGTGCAAAGTATCGATAGCATGTTGCAGCCAATCGAATTGATAAGTGCCAGCTGTGGGTTCAAGGCGGCTCCATGCAAACTCGCCAACGCGCACCATGGAAATGCCAAGATTTTTCATGTGCTGTGCGTCTTTTTCCCAACCTGATTCTGGCCAGTGTTCCGGGTAGTAGCAAACGCCGATCTTCATGTGGATGTCTCGACGAGTTCTCTCATTATGGTTGCTGCATTTTCCGGCACCATGGGATTGACGATATTATTACTGCCAGATTCGAAACCTGCCAGAAATTTTAGTTTTTGCGAATCTCGTAATGGTGGATGAAAAGCCAAATGAAAACACCAGTGTTCGTTATCAGGGTTTTCGTCACAGGGTGCGTTGTGAAATACCGTTATGTTTGGCGCTGATCGCTGAAACAGCTTGTCGTATCGTCTCACCTGACGTTGATAGCACAACGCAAGCTCGGCTATCTCAGCATCGCTTGTGTCAGCCAGGGAAGCTATCTTGCGGTTGGGGGCAATCCAGGTTTCATAGGAGAAGCGCGCCGCATAGGGAACAATAACAGACCAATACTGGTTTTGCTCGATGAGCAAATGTGATTGAACATGGTCCGCTAAAAGCATGTCTTGTAGCAAACATTGCCCGCCATGTCGTTTTGCGTACTGGGTCTGAGAGTCGCGCAGACGAACCGCTGTGTCGGTAACAAAGCTGGTTGCGTAGATTTGGCCGTGAGGGTGTAAATTGGATACGCCAATCTCCACGCCCTTGTTTTCGAATATGAGTACCTGGGCTATGTTTTTCTCAGCACTCAATTTCGCATACTCGTTTTTACATAGCTGAAATGCATTAATGACTTTCTCGGCGCTCAATGATGCTAGCGTGTCGTTGTGATTCTCAGACCAGCACAATACTCGACACCGGCCTTGCGCTGATGCAAAGCTGTGAAGTTCATCGTCAGAATTCGCATCTACCGGTGCATGCGGTGCCAATGTAGGGAAATCATTGTCAAAAGCATAAGCACCTTTGTAATTCGGATTGGTGGTGCCTGTAGCGCGGGTCACCCCTGGGCATAGATAACAGCTTGGGTCATGTCTGGGAGACTGTGTATCGGGTGCCGATTCGATAGCGCCAGACCAGGGACGATCTGCTGATGTGGCGGCCACGATGACCCATTGTTGTAGTAGTGGTTGCCAACGTCGTTGCCAGTTGCCGCTCATGTTGCCGCTCAAGGCTTCACCTGCCTGACACCTGCACCTGGCGATATGGCGTAGAAATCAGCTGTGAGCCCGGTAAGCTCATGATAGGTTTGGCCAACTTGTTTTATAAATTGCTCACTGGTTTTTTTCTCAATCAAATTGACTGTGCATCCACCGAATCCAGCTCCAGTTAAGCGACTACCAGCCACAAAGGGTTGCGCTCGGGCAGCATTCACCAAATGATCAAGTGGCTGGCTTGACACGTTATATAAGTCTCGCAGGGAGTCGTGTGATGTGTGCATGATTTGACCGAATGCATTCAATCGACCTTGTTCCAGTGCCAGCACTGCTGCATGCACGCGGGCATTTTCAGATGCTACGTGTTTAGCTCTTTGGTATGCGATCTTGTCCTTTGCGAACACATCTTTATGTGATTCTAAATCTTGTTCTTTTAATTCACCCAAGGCTTGAATGGGTAACCTTGCGGTTAGCAACTGCAGAGCACGTTCACATTCAGCCACACGTTCGTTATAAGCTGACTCGTTCAGTTCACGGCGCTGATTGGTGTTTGCCAAAATGATGGCAAAGTCGTCGAGTGCTAATGGTATTTGACGATGTTCAAGTGTTTTGCAGTTTAACAACATCGCGTGGTTGTCTTGTGCCATAGCAACAGAGAATTGATCCAGAATGCCGCATTGCATCCCGACAAATTCGTTTTCAGCTGCTTGCGCCATTTTGATTAAATCCATCAACTCAAGTTTGCACTGAAAAATGTCATTTATGGCGAACGCGGTAACTATTTCAATAGATGCAGAAGAACTCAAGCCAGCGCCGTTTGGCACATTGCCGGAGAACAGACAATCGAAGCCATCAATGTTGAAACCGCGCTTGACGAACTGATCAACAACACCAAGTGGGTAATTGATCCAATGATCTTTGCAGGGTTTGCGAATGTTTTCTTTGGATAGTTGCACCGACAGATCGAAATTGGTCGATGCCAGTCGAAATTGGTTGTTTTTAGTGCTCCGAATCAGTAGCAGGCTGCCGCTGTCGATACCGCATGGAAATGCAAAACCGCCGGTATAGTCTGTATGGTCACCAACCAGATTGACTCGGCCCGGCGCAAAGAATTGTTGAATGGCATTATCGTTCGAGCCAAATTTTCGATTGAATCGTTCGAGCAATCGCTCGACATTGAAAGCCGTAGGCAGATTCGCGCTCATAAACTAAGTCACCTCAACAGCACAATGCACAAGCATTGCTGATTGCGGCGGCATCACAGGTAAGGGCAACCCGATGTTCATTAACAGTTCGCCGGTTGTCACGATGCTGTTTGTACACCACCTAGGCATAATTTTATTGAATGGGGTGAATTGATTGGTATTGCTGCCGGCCATCGATACGCGATAGCGCTGTTTTTTCTTTAAGCCGCGCAATCTTTGGCAGCCGGGGCGGGTCTTCGTCAGACTATCGAGTAACAAAATACTGAACAGTGCGTCTTCACTCGACTCTGAGACCAGGCCGTTTGCCAATAATAGCTTATCATTCGTTGGTAGCTGCCAGTAGGTTGCGTTGTTTAACCAGCTTCGATGTTGTTTATACAGTTGGGTATAGTGGTGCAATGTTGTTATATCTTCATCGTTGAGTACACGCGCATCCAGTTCAAAGCCGAACTGCCCCTGCAATGCCACGATGGCGCGAGTGTGTAGCGTGGTTCTGCGACCTGTCAGATGTGCCTGCATGTGGCCAACGTGTGCCCCCATGATTTCTGGTGGAAAGAATCGCACAAAGCCCTGTTGAATTGTGCCGCGAGCAATCGGGTCAATATTATCTGATGTCCAGACGCGCCCGGTTTGTTTGAGCACGCCAAAATCGGTGCGGGCACCGCCCGATGAGCAACTTTCTATCTCCAGAGCCGGGTGAGCAACACAAAGCCTTTGCATAAGAGCATAAACTGCATGCGGCTGTTTGCTCGCGCGTGGTAGCGTGCCGTCACCTGGCAGCACCAGATCACGATTCATGTCCCATTTAATGTAGTCAATGTTGTACTCGCTAACTAATGAGCTGATGCAATTGAATAAATAGTTACTGACATCTTCTCGTGCTACATCAAGCACCAATTGACCGCGGGCCAGTGGAGTGTCGATACCGGCATAGTGTAATACCCATTCAGGATGTTCGCGAAAAAGCTCGCTGTCCGGATTTACCATTTCAGGTTCAAACCACAAACCGAATTGCATATTGTGTGATCTAACATGCTCAACCAGCGGGGTGAGCCCGTTTGGAAAGACGATTTTATCAACGGTCCAATCCCCCAGCCCAGCGGTGTCGTCTCGTCGGTTAGGAAACCAGCCATCGTCAAGTACAAATCGCTCCGCGCCAATTTTTGCAGCCGAATCGACCAGCGATTTGAGATCGTCATCATTTAGATCGAAATACATGGCCTCCCAACTATTGGCATGTATTGGTCTGGGTGTACGAGTCCAGCTGGGTAAAATATGCTGACGCGCAAACCTGTGGAACCGTTGGGTGCACTGATTCAGGCCGTGACCGATAGTAAAGTACGCACTAGGGCATTCTAAGTTTTCACCCGCAGCGATCACTTCCTCGCCTGGGTTTAACAAAACACCGCATTGCAAATAGGCGGTTCCATCCTGCAAACGTTCAATACGAAAGCTGTAGTTGCCACTCCACCCCAAATGCACAAACAGCGCATCGCCATGATCTACAGAAATGTCATCGGATGAACAGATAAGATTTGGTCCGTGTTCATGACCTGTTCGCCCGTGCTGGTTGCTGATATCCAAACGTCCGGGTCCGATAGCGCGCTGGACACTTTGATTTTCCAAGCCCCAACGACCATGCTGGCTCGTGCATTGAGAAAAATGGCCCGGTAATGGCACAGTGGCGCTGGCGAGCCAGTCAACCCGGTAGTCTGTTGAACCAACGTTTTTCATGCTTGTTGAAAGTGTGACCACATCACTCGTATTATCCAGCGTAATTGTCAGGGTGATTTCAAGTTCACTTCTCACATCTTCAAGGATCACATTCAGTACTTGCCCGGTATGCTCGATGTGCCTGGTGTTAAAGCAGGTCGCGACAGCCGCATTTTGCCTCTGTCCGATAAGAGCGGGTGAGCCCAGGTAACCCGTAGAGAGTTGTGGAAAAAGATCGAGTGGTGCTCGTGCATCCAGATTGGCGAACGCATGAGCCGCATCCTCGTGATGTGCCAGCATAGGACCGTCTATATCGGTTTCGAGTCGATCACCAAACCAGGCAATGGCGGGAGCGTGGGCGTGGGTTTGCAGCAAGAGACTCGACGAAGCGCCGTCAAGCCGAAAATAGGCGGGCGTATTGGACATCCGTATAATGGTGGCCTTAAAGCTTGCGCATTAGTTTGCGCTGCAGTACAAACAATGGAACAATGTTCCAAAATTATAGAAGCTGAGCACAATGGGTGTCAATTCAATAAAAAGGCTGATACCGAGAATGGTAGCAAGGCTCAGGTACGGCATTACCTAAAAAGAAAGCCCTTGTTCAGGCCAGAAGTCAAGTCTGAAGTCAAGCCAGTAATATAGCCAGTAATAAAGTATGAGCGATACGGTTGTACGATTTGCTCGTAGTTGAAGATCAATTAACATAATCAGTAGTTCGGACGAATTAAAGCCATGGCAAATGTTGAGTTTAAGAACGCAGTAAAACGGTTTGGTGATCTGACGGTTATTCACGGCATTGATTTAAAGCTTGATTCAGGCGAATTTATTGTTTTCGTTGGGCCATCGGGCTGTGGCAAATCAACTTTGCTTCGAATGATCGCCGGTCTGGAAGAGCTGAGTGAGGGCGAGATTCACATAGGTGATAAAAACATGACCGATGTATCGGCGGTCGATCGCGGTATAGCCATGGTGTTCCAGTCATACGCACTCTATCCGCATATGAGTGTTGCTCAGAACATGGGCTTTGGTTTGCGTATGAATGGTGTTGATAAAAATGTAATAAAAGAGAAAGTGATGGAAGCTGCCAAAACATTGCAGTTAGATCAACTTCTTGATCGTAAACCCAAGAACATGTCTGGTGGACAACGGCAAAGGGTTGCTATCGGTCGCGCAATAGTCCGGGATCCGGATGTATTTCTGTTTGATGAGCCCTTGTCGAATCTTGACGCCGAGTTACGTGTTGAAATGCGTTTGCAAATAGCTCGATTGCACAAACAACTAGGTGCAACGATGATTTACGTAACCCACGACCAGGTAGAAGCAATGACCATGGCCGATAAAATTGTGGTGTTACGCGACGGCGTAGTTGAGCAGGTTGGTACACCACTGGAACTTTATCATCATCCAAAAAATCTTTTTGTGGCAGGTTTTATTGGCTCGCCGCGAATGAATTTATTGCAGGGAAAATTAATTGAGTGTACTGCCGACTTAGCGCATGTTGAGTTAGAAAACGGTGTTAGTGCAAGGCTTCAGGTAAATGCTTCCAATGGTACTGTCGGGTCAATGGTGACATTGGGTGTGCGACCTGAAGATCTTGGTGACACCGATAGAGCGGATGGAAAAGTGTCGTTACCTATGCAGGTCGATGTTGCCGAGCGTCTGGGCGGTAGTACGTACCTTTATGGTCGTTGTTCTGGTCTGGACAACTTTGTAGTACAACGTGCCGGGCTCGATGCAACCCAAAGTGGCAGCTCTGTTGAAATTAAAGTCAACGAAGGTGATTGTCATGTGTTTGATGAGCATGGACAGGCGTTTGAGCGTTTGACGAATGTTGGACGACAATCGGTTGCTTAAGCTGATTTTGCTGTTCGCTGTAATTATATTGCCATACTATCCAGCATCTGCAACAGATATGTGCGTGAGCGTTGCCGAAGATACACGCACCGGTAAAAGTGATGCCAATCAGATTAAAGTGCTTAGTCTGGAAGCCTGTTCAGAAGACAAATCTGGTTCTCAGATGTGGGCCGTACGCAGTTCAGTCTGAATTATCTCTAAATTATCACAGATTAGCACTGCAAGATTTATCATTGCTGGTGATTAAGAAATGAGATTGAGACAATATTGTTAACCATAGATTTTATTGTCTCTTTCTCTCTATTGGTACTAGCGAATGTTAAGGCTTTCACCAACTTTCGAATCAAATTTGTGTTATCAAACTTTTATCGTGTTGGATCTGCAGATGTGGCACAGTGTTGTAATCCACCAGACTGATGCCGTCTTTATTGAACAATAACGTGGTCACCGATGCGTTGCGGGTATGCCATACAGCTTGCAATGTCGACGTAAACTCGAGTGACAGCAGTTGCTGCAAGACCGTCGCAATAACGCCACCGGAAGTGAAAAAGGCCAGGTTTGCATGTTTTTCTGAGCGGTGCTTTTTAATTTCTGTGTGGGCATTTACTGCTGCCTGAATGGCGTGCCAGGCTTGCATAGAAAAACTCCCCCAGCTTTGCAACTCATCGTTAGCCTGTGAGTCTCGCCAGCGGGCCATAATTTCTACATATTGACTGAATTGCAGATCAGTGCCGCCATCACTGACAACACCTTCACCATAGTGTTTATCGACGGCGTGATGATCGTATTCGTTTAGCGCCTCGAGCGTTTCGATCGGTCGAGTATGCTCAATACCGGCAAGTGCAAGCTCAGCTGTATGTTGCTGTCGTTGTAATGAGCCATTAAAGGCGGCGTCGACGTGAAAGCCGGACTGTTTCCAATAAACACCAAGCAGGCGTGCTTGCTCAATGCCTATTTTTGAGAGTCTGTCGTAATTGCTCGTTCCGGCGGATGCCTGACCATGTCTAATGAGATATACGTTTGTCATTTTTTTAAAGAACCAATTAAAAAGCATTGAAAAATTGCCGTCGTACAGCACCGTTGGTCGCTTGACAGCGATAAAGAACAGCATTGAGTTTTATTGTGTCGAATTGATTTTTCGCAGTTCATCGCATAACTATTTTTATATGTTAATTGCAGCACAGTTACGCCTATTTTTCACTACAGAGTTATTAATACCTGTGACACGGGGTTTTAGTTGGTTGTTCGCACTACCGTTAATGGGGTAACGTGTCCAATAGAGACACGAGTCACACGAGCATAGCATGACAGCGCAATCCCAACTTTCGCCCATTCATACCTCCAATCATGACCAGGATGCAGCAGTTGCTTGTTTATCTTCTGGCCGTATGAATAAGCGAATTTTACTTGTAGACAATCAGGCCCATGTGCTGCGAGTGATGAAGTCGACACTTGATCGAAGTGGTTATGAAGTTGAAACAGCGATGAGTGCAGATATGGCTCTGACCATAATACGTGAATCCCATTTCGATGCCCTGATAGTAGATAGCGGTTTAGAGAAACTTGATGGTCAGCAGCTTATCTATGCGATTGAGGAGCAATTTCGTGACCGAGCGCCGGCGATGTTTTTGGTTACCGACAAGAACATCGATATGCTGCAACAATGGTGTTCGCAGTTTGATCGCACCGAATGCTTGCAGAAGCCGATAAGCATAAGCTATCTTGATGGCCGACTCGATGAGTTACTCGGCGAATAATTGACTTGGTAACCGATACACCAGCTCCATTTATATAGCTGGGATATGGCTTAATCTTCTTTGACTAAATTAGTCAGGCGTGCTGTCTGGTTTTTCCCTCTGTGAAACCAGGCTGGTCACAATATTGGCAACAACGCTGACCACCAGCGACATTGCTAAGGCCGCAAACAACGAATCGATCAGCGGACTGGATGACACGAGTGTGGCATCAAGCGCATCCCTGAGAATTAATCCGGCAAAGGCACTGAGCGCTCCAATAATGGCTGCGGCAGGGTAGGCGAGCCAACTGCGTACGAAAAGTCTGCAAATGACCACGCCAATTAGCGCGCCAAACAGGCCAAAAACAAGCGGTATGATTAGTCGCAGCATATACTCACCTTAAATATCACCTTGAATACCCATCATCGGTACAATGCTGCCGTGCAGCGATACACCCACTATAACGAATTAAGCTCATCAGGGTATGACAACTGAATCATCCACCGGCCGGATATTTCGCGGTATCGGCTTCTCGCTGGCCGGATACTGTCTATTCAGCCTGCATGATGCCCTGATAAAAAGCATTACTGGCGTGCCGGTTTTTCAGATTGTGTTTTTTGTAGTGCTGTTTAGCTTTGTGCCGTTTGTGTTTATGCTCGCGTTTAGCGGCAAAGCCATTTCGCTTCGACCGAATCATCCTGGATTGGTCAGTTTGCGGTGTCTGTTTGGTTTAGGCTCACTGATTTGCGCGTTTTACGCATTCAACACGCTGCCACTGACACAAGTGTATTCGCTATTGTTCTCGGCACCGGTGCTGATAACGCTCTTGTCCATACCCATATTGGGCGAGCGGGTTAAGTTGATTCGCTGGATTGCTATCCTGTTGGGTATGACTGGCATTCTTATCGTATTACGCCCGGGGGTGGTAGCGCTTTCCTTCGGCCATTTGGCGGCTTTGGTCGCTGCTGTTTGTGTTGCCAGTGCATCAGTTGTCACCAGAAAAATTGGTTCAAGGGAGCACTCGGTGACGTTGCTGTTGTACCCGATGCTGACCAATGTTGTGGTCAGTGGCGCATTGGTCTGTCTGGTTTATGTGCCCATGCCTGGAATTGCGCTGCTAAAGATGTGCGCCATAGGGCTTCTCAGTGTGGTTGCGCAAATGCTTATGATCAATGCCTATCGAAGTTGTGAGGCGCAATATATTGCACCCATGCAGTACAGCCAAATGCTATGGGCCATCCTCTACGGAGTGCTGATATTTAATGACTCAATTGATCGTAATGTTGTATTGGGCGCAATGGTTATCGTGATATCCGGTTTGTTGTTTATATGGCGTGAGCTGGTAGCATCAGTGACGCAACCGGTGCTACGTACGCGGAACTTGCGTGTAACCGGTGGGCCACAGGCAGCACCGGTCGAATCGGATGCACAAAACCAGGAATCAGATCTGGAATCAAAAAACAGCAAAAACGACGCGATTTGAAGCATGAGCATCGATATTGAACTCCTTTCTGAAGAAGTGCTTAGCGCCGCCAGGCTTCGTATGCCTTTCGGCAAATTTGAAGGTACACGTCTGATCGATCTGCCCGAACCTTATGTGGTCTGGTTCAAACAACAAGGCTATCCGAAGGGTCGGTTGGGCCAGCAAATGGCATTAATCTATGAGATCAAGGCTAACGGCCTCGAGAAACTCATCAGACCGCTACTCGAAGCTGTGCCGTCGACTGAGTCTGAGGATGGGGACGATGATGAGGACGAAGAGCCCGAACAAACCCAGATATCTCCACATTCTGACGACAAAGCACCTTGACCAGACGCCATTGGATGGTTAACCTCTAACCATGACTAATCGCGCGACACGACTGCTGCTTATGCGCCCGGCCTCTTTGAGAGCGCCGGGAGTTCGACCCTAGCCACGCCCGCGAAATACTCGGGTTCAGTCGTCAAAGTCCAGTACGCGTACTGGCAATATCGTGAGATCAGCATGTTTACGCAGTTCCAATTCAAGCTATTACACCTGTTTAAGCTTTTAAACTTCGTTCAGCTATTGCATTTCCAGCTGTTACATTTCCAGCTATTACATTTTCATAAGAGTCGACTTATCTGGCTACCGAGCATATGCGTGTGTTCGGTTAACAGCCACTTCAACGCAACCAACGACCGTTTAACCTATGCAGAGTAATAATCTATGAAAATCGATCCCAGTAGTAAATACCCGCCGTACGAGCCCGTTGATTTGGCCGATAGAACCTGGCCTTCAAAAACCATAACCAGCCCGCCTCAGTGGTGCAGTGTGGATTTACGCGATGGTAATCAAGCGCTTATCGAGCCAATGGGCAGTGAACGTAAATTACGCCTGTTCAAATTGCTAGTGGCTATCGGTTTTAAGGAAATTGAAGTTGGGTTTCCGGCTGCGTCGCAAACCGACTTCGATTTTGTTCGTCACCTGATAGACAACGATCTGGTTCCCGATGATGTAACTCTGCAAGTGTTGACGCAGTCTCGTCGCGAACTCATTGAGCGCTCGTTTGAGTCGCTGGTTGGTGCGAAGAGCGCCATCATGCATTTGTACAACTCTACATCAACGTTGCAAAGGCGAGTGGTATTCAATCAAGACAAAGAAGGTATAAAAAAGATTGCTGTGGATGGTGCAAAGATAGTAGCTGAATGTGCTGCGAGCTATCCGGACATTAAATGGCAATTCCAGTATTCACCAGAAAGCTTCACGGGCACTGAACTCGACTATGCCGTTGAAGTCTGTGACGCGGTCAATGCAGTCTGGAAACCAACACCTGAAAATAAAACCATTTTGAATTTACCGGCAACGGTGGAGATGTCTACGCCAAATATTCACGCCGATCAGATTGAATGGTTTTGTCGGCACATTGATCGCCGCGATTGTGTCTCCATCAGCTTACACCCACACAATGACCGCGGTTGTGCAGTTGCTGCAACCGAGCTTGCCCTGATGGCCGGTGGCGACCGGGTTGAAGGCACCTTGTTTGGTAATGGCGAGCGTACCGGCAATGTGGATATTGTTACGCTGGCTTTAAATCTGTTCACTCAAGGTGTGCAACCCAATCTGGATTTCTCGGATATTTATGATGTTATGCGTACGGCTGAATACTGTACTCAGTTACCGGTGCATCCGCGTCATCCGTATGCTGGTGAATTGGTTTTTACGGCTTTTTCCGGTTCGCATCAAGATGCGATAAAAAAGGGTTTTGCCGCCATGCGTGATAGCAATTCGCTGACCTGGGAGGTGCCTTACTTACCCATCGATCCGGTTGATCTTGGCCGTACCTACGAGGCCGTTATAAGAGTCAACAGCCAATCGGGCAAGGGTGGAGTGGCGTTTATTATGGAACGCGATCACGGTCTCGAACTACCGCGTCGTATGCAAATTGAATTCAGTAAAGTGGTGCAGACGATAAGTGAGCAGACTGGCAAAGAAGTTGATTCTGAATCAATCCGAGCGGCCTTTGATACCGCGTTTATCAACGCCACTGAGCCGTTAAGCTTCATCAAACACACCAGCGCTGAAGATGCAAATGATGATTCGCTTAGAAGCCTGACCGCGTCAATTATCTATAACGGTAAGGAGATGCAAATCACTGGTCAGGGAAATGGTCCGGTAGATGCTTTTGTACAGGCAATCACTGTTGAGTTTGGTGTTGATTTTCGCATTGTTGACTATCATCAGCATGCAACCGGTGCCGGCGCGGATGCGCAAAGCGCTTGCTATTTCGAGATACAAGTTGGCAAAGGTGAAACACGTTATGGCGCTGCCTTGAATAGCAATATTGTATCTGCATCACTTATTGCTGTTTGTAGTGCATTTAACCGGGCGGTGAACGATTCTCTGTTAAAGCCATCTGTTACATAGTGCGATCTGATGTGCAGGGCGAACTCGCTAATCTCGTTAATTTAATAATGTGATCACCCCTGCACAACGATCATGTGGTATCGACGGTCATTCAATTGTATGTAATGGCGTCAGAAAAATAATAAGGAAAGTCTGGTCAAATGAGTAAAGAATTCGACAAAGCCGCGCTCAACTATCACCGCTATCCGGTGCCCGGAAAACTTGAGATAAGCGCCACCACAAACATGGTAAATCAGCGCGACCTGGCGTTAGCCTATTCGCCTGGCGTTGCGGCCGCCTGTCGCGCCATCGTTTCTGACCCTATGGAAGTCTGCGAGCTAACCGCTCGTGCCAATCTGGTTGCGGTAATTACTAATGGTACAGCGGTTCTTGGTTTAGGGCCTATAGGCGCTTTGGCATCCAAGCCTGTTATGGAGGGTAAGGCGGTTTTGTTCAAAAAATTCGCCAACGTTGATGTGTTTGATCTGGAGTTGGACACCACAGATGTCGATCGCTTTGTTGATGCAGTCTCCTTAATGGAGCCAACATTTGGTGGTATCAACCTTGAAGATATCAAAGCGCCTGAATGTTTCGAGATTGAAGAGAAACTGCGTGAACGAATGAACATTCCGGTATTTCATGACGATCAACATGGAACCGCTATTGTTGTTGCGGCAGCTATCCGCAATGGTTTGCGATTGGTTGGAAAAGAGTTGAGTGATGTGCGGTTGGTTTGCTCGGGTGCGGGTGCCGCAGCGCTTGCGTGTTTGAATCTGCTTGTGTTTATGGGATTAAAAAAAGACAACGTGACTGTTTGTGATATCGACGGTGTGATACATGCGGACCGCGCCGGCACTATCGATAAATATCAGGCAGTATACGCGCGAAAAACAGATGCGCGTAAACTTGATGATGTCATTGATGATGCTGACATATTTCTGGGTTTATCTGCACCAAACGTTTTATCTGGCGCGCAGGTTGCGCGCATGGCGCCGAATCCCTTTATCCTTGCCCTGGCAAATCCGGACCCTGAAATCAGTCCCGATGAGGTAGCTAAGGTGCGTGATGACGCTGTGATAGCAACCGGTCGTTCGGACTTTCCAAACCAGGTAAACAACGTTTTGTGCTTTCCGTTTCTGTTCCGTGGCGCACTCGATGTCGGTGCCACTGAAATCAACGCTGAAATGCAAGCGGCCTGTGTCGAAGCCATCGCCGATATAGCAACCAAAGAGGCATCTGATGTTGTGTCGGCAGCCTACGGTGGTCAGCCTTTTCGATTCGGGCGCGAATACCTTATTCCCAAACCATTTGACCCAAGGCTCATGACCGAGATACCGCCTCGAGTTGCAAAGGCTGCGATGGATAGTGGTGTATCTACTCGTCCCATTGAGGATTTTGATGCTTACCATCGCAGGTTACGTGATTTTGTGTTTCGCTCTGGTTTGGTGATGAAACCGGTGTTTGAACAGGCTCAGGCCAACATACAGAAAGTTGTATTGGCTGAGGGCGAGTCTTTGCGCGTGCTTAACGCGGTACAAATTCTGGTTGATGATGAAATTTGCAGACCATTGCTCATTGGGCGCCAAACCATAATTGAAAAACGCATCAGCGAACTTGGTTTGCGATTGCGCATAGGCGAAGGTTTTGAAGTGCTTGATCCAGGTAACAATCCGGACTTTGACCGGCATGTCGATCTTTATCATCGCAAGATGCAACGACAAGGAGTTTCGCCAGAGTATGCCGCAAACGTTATTCGATCGCGTAACACAGCGCTTGGTGCGTTGATGGTGGATAATTTTGAGGCAGATGCAATGGTGTGTGGTACTCAAGGTGCTTACGCTCGCCACTTGCGGTATCTGTGCGACATCATCGGCATCCGCGATGATGTGTCTGATATTTCTGCAGTCATCCTGATGATTCTGGGGTCGGGTACCGTATTCCTGACCGATACTCACGTAACCGTAGACCCGAGCGCTGAAGAAATTGCCGAAACCGCTGTAATGGCGGCCAATATCGTTACCCGCTTTGGTCTGGTGCCAAAAATTGGATTGTTATCACACTCCAATTTTGGCAGCCGGAACAATGAAGCCGCACAAAAAATGCGCAGGGCTCGCCGTATTATTTCCAAACAGCATCCGAACCTGGAAGTTGAGGGTGAAATGCATGCAGACGCAGCATTGTCGGAGGATACTCGTAACCGTATTTTTCCTAATGCCAGTTTCAGTGGAGCTGCCAATCTGCTGGTTATGCCAAATTTAGACGCGGCGAATATTGCCTATAATTTTGTCAAAACAGTGGGTGACGGCTTACCTGTCGGTCCCATTCTGATGGGCCTGCGACGACCAGCTCACGTAGTGACTGAATCCACTACGGTGCGCGGCATTGTTAATCTATGCGCCATTGCTGCGGTAGATGCAATTGACTTTAAAATGCGTAGCGCCGACGCTCAACAGCGGCGTCAGGCGAAGTTTGCCGGTCTGACTGACTGATCAGGTTTGCCACATTTTCATCATGTGATTGCGAAAGCTTGCCACCAAAATTGTCGTGGTACTGCTAACATCCTAATTGATCAATTAAAAAAACATCAGATTGCGTATGGAACTCAATTTTTTTCTGAACCGGCTGGAAACCCAACCTGAGAGCGTTGAATTTCCAGATGTGATTGCGTTAATCAATCAGCTATACAGCTATGTGCCCACAGGATTTCGCAACCATGATTTGATCAACGAACCAGGACAGAATGCCGGTTCGTGTAAATTATTCGCTTTTGCGCGCCTGCACGACCTGAGTGATGAGCAAACATTGGCTTGTTTTGGCGCATACTATCGTGCCGATGTATTGAAGAACCCCGACGGAGATAGTCATCCGAATATCCGGCAGTTTATGGAAACTGGCTGGGATGGAATAGAATTCGAAGGTGTACCACTTCGGGCCAAGCACCCTCACCAGCAAGATTAGTCACTGTTCACTCTGATTTTAAATCTGGGCAACAATACCAGCAATAAGCCCAATCAGTCCGCCAAACACGCCACCCCAAACGACCAGCCAGCCCAGATGTTTTCGAATCATCTGCTTCATGATGTCTCGGACCATTTCAGGCGTTAGCTCATCCAGGCGAGCCTGCAGAACGGCGTCCAGACGTTTCATAAACTGTTCGCTGCTGGTAACCGATGCAATCTGTTTATTAACGATTTTCTGGAAGCGTGGAGAGTCTGCTGCATCTTCCAGAAACTTGCCCATACGTCGTTTGAACGGCTCACGCATACCATCGAGTGCAGTCTCGCCACCGAGCATACCGAGCATTGAGCCAAACGATGATTCCATTACTGTCTCCACCAGCTGATCGTAAGCAACATCGAGATCAACACCGGCGATAACCGGTTTTAAATCTATATTCATTTCACCATCAGGCTCACTAAATACTTTTTCAACGCGTTCCTGATTAAACAAATGATCGTGCACCATGCTTAAGATGCCGGATTTAAATTGTTCGAAATGCAAAACCACAACACCGGAACCATACAGCCCCGGCACACGCTCAAAAAGCATATGAACAGCCAACCAATTAGTCAGTGCACCGGAGAGTGCGAACAGTCCCGTGCTTAATAATATGGCACTCACCGGCCCGCTAAACAGAAAGCTAAGCGCGATGATAAACAGAGCAACCAGATTAGGTACGATGTTCTTAATCATAAAAAAATTATAGGGGGTCGGACCATGATAAGCAATTGATCTATGTGGAATTTCATTGTTTTAGAGCGCTGTTTGACGGCTTAGAAGTATTTTATCGGGTAAAAAAATGCGTTTAATCTTCGGGTGCGTTCAATGGTTTACTCTCTTTAACTCCATAAATCGGGACCGAGCTTTTTCAGCGCAGGAAGCACCTTGAAATACATCTTTAACATCGCTGATCGGGATGGGCCGTTTTCCAGTTGAGCAAGGCGATGAAAGAATGGGTCGTCAAATGCGGGTACCGAGTAAATTATTTGCACTAACTCCTGGAATCGATTCCAGTTTGGTTCGTACTGCAATAGCGAAGGTGTTTTCAATTGCTCTAACAAGCAGTCGCTTAGCGCAGTCATTTTCTCAAAGTGTAAGTTCTCTGGTACATCATTGACGGTGTGGTAGTACCAGGGTGTGCCGCTGGAAATAAAGGTAAACGGTATGCCCATCGCTCTGAATCTTCCGTAGTCGCTGCGTGGAACACAGGTGCCCACAGGTTCAACAAACAACATGGGTAGGTGGAAAAACTCCACAAGCTTTGATTGCAATGGAGGCAATGACGGACCAAATTGAAAATACACATTATCAAAACCTGGCATCAATGAGCCACCAACCAAATCCAGCACGATCGCTTTTTCTATCGGTTTATCGTATTGACTGACAAATGCCCGTGAACCCTTGGTTGCACCAAATCCAAACGTTTCCTCATAGTCGAAAAACACGAATGTTATAGGTTTATCCCCCGTGGTTTTCGACAGTAAGTCCAGAACCACGGCTACCGCAGATGCGTTGTCATCAGCCCCCGGGCCTGATCGGCCCAGCGTGTCGTAGTGAGCACCAACAACGGTTCTTGAAACGGTCTTATCAGCATCGCCAACTTCTGTGTAAATATTTTTACAGCGACCAAAAGGCAGAGCAAAGAATTCCTGGGTTTTTACAACATGACCACAAGATGCAATGAAATCACCAATATAGGCTTGGGTGTTTTTGTATCCGTTTGATCGTGGTCGCCGGCCATCGGCACAAAGCAGGTCAATATGGTCTCTCAATGGTGAAGCGGCGGACATCATTCGTTGCGATTGGGCACTGCGCTGATTTCGGGGCTGGCAAGTGGTAAACGAGTTTTTGCACATTTACCACTGACTTCTCTAACCAGGGTTGGCACAAGATAGCCTGGCAAGTGGTGTGTTAGCTCAAGGTTCAAATGCTGCGCTTGTGTATCACTAACCTGATAGTGCGCTGTTCCAACAACCGGATCGGTAGCATGTAAATAATAGGGGAGTACCCCTGCGCGATAGAGCGCTTCGCTTAAACCCGCGAGCGTCTCGACGTCGTCGTTGATATTTTTAAGCAGCACACTCTGATTGAGCAGCGTTACCTGGCTGTTCACCAAAGGCTGCAGATGCTGTTCAACATGCTCATCGATTTCATTTGGATGATTGCAATGCAAAACCAATGCTACATTGCAGCGTGAATTTATCAGGCGCTCACACAGCGTGTTAGTGAGTCGCTGCGGAATGACAATAGGGTATCGGCTGTGGATTCGAATATACAGCACATGTTCAATGGATTCGATTTCATCGAGCAAGCGGCTGATCAACCGATCGTTTAACAACAGTGGTTCACCACCGCTTAAGATAACCTCCGTAATAGATTCATCGTTTCGAATGTAGTTTAACGCCGTGTCCCAATTGCTCGGTGTTAGCCGGTTAGTCTCATACGCAAAATGTCGGCGAAAACAGTATCGACAATTGATTGGACAACTAATTGCTGCGGTCAGCAGCACGCGGCCATGATACTTATGAACGAGCCCGGGACACACGTTATAACGTTTTTCATCAAGCGGGTCAGTGCTATTACCAGCAACATCATGTTGCTCCTGCTTTAATGGCAACACCTGCAATAGCAATGGGTCGCTAAGGTCTCCTGTTCGCATGCGTGACACAAAGGGTAAAGGTACGCGTAGCTCAAAGTTGTTTTCTTCAACCAGATGAGCGAGTGTTTGGCCATCAAAGCCAAGCAACAATGCGAGTGTGTTGACATCATTAACGGTGTTGGCAGTGACTTTTTGCCAGTCCCAAAACGCAGACTGTTGCATTTGTTCAACCGTTAGCACTTTAGCGCTTGTCCTGTGGTGTGCCAATGGCTGCTCGGTTATCAGCTCGATTGCTGGTGTCGGGATTGGTGCAGACCTAGTGAGTGATTCGAATTTTTTATCCGCCGTTGTGTCAGGTGGATTATTACTATTTATCACACTTTATCCGAAGGTTTTCTTCGACGTCTTGAGGTACGTGTCCCGCGTCCACTTGCAGAACCTCCTGCCACACTTAAATCACCGTCTAGTTGAGCTCGTGCACCCTGGGATACCTCACCAAGCTCTTTGGTGATCTCCTCAAGCGTCGGTGTTGGGGCAGGGGTCCAGGCATCAAGCGCATTGCGCATTGCTTTTACGTGCTGAGGGGATGTACCGCAACAGCCCCCAATAATGGTCGCGCCAGCGTTTGCGGCCATGGTTGTGTATAGCGCCATGAGCTCCGGTGTCCCGTTGTAAACTATTTTGCCGTCAACATATTCGGGAATACCACAATTGGCTTTGGCAACCAGTGCAGGAGTTGCACTTTGTGCGGTTCTGGCCGTGCTGAGATTTTTTACGGCTGCAACCACTTCGCTCGCGCCGATACCGCAGTTTGTTCCCACAGCCGTTATGGGTGTATTGAGGCTGGTGCTGATGCGAATAGCGTCTGCAGCAGTCAATCCCATCATGGTACGTCCATTTGTATCGATACTTACCGTAAACACAATGGGCAAGCCGATATCAGCTACGCCCCGAACAGCAGCCTCGATCTCTTCAGCCGAAGAGATGGTTTCTATCCACATAACGTCAGCGCCGCCAGCCTTGAGCGCCATCGCCTGTTCATGGAAGGCGGCAGCGGCATCATCGATCGAAACCGGGCCATTGGGTGCCAAAATTTCGCCGGTTGGCCCTATTGAGCCTGCGACTATCGTATTTTTTGACGCCTTTGAGGCCACTTCATAGGCAATTTCGGCCGCCCGCTTGTTTATTTCCTCGACTCGATGGCCTGCCTTGTGCAATGCCAATCGGTAGTGAGTTCCACCGAAAGAATTGGTCAAAATGATATCCGAACCGGCGTCAATGAATGACTGGTGCAACCTGGTTATCCGATCGGGGTGGTCAGTGTTCCAAAGCTCTGGAGAATCGCCTGTTTCCAAGCCCATAGCAAACAGATTGGTGCCTGTCGCCCCATCGGCGAGTAGTACACGAGATTCTTGCAACAGCGCTGCTAGTTTGTTGGTCATGACCGGGAATACACCTTTGTGAATGATTTAGCCAAACAGACGCCATTACAGCTCTCGATTGTAAGCGATACCGACACATTTGCCCGTATGGCGGACGAGTGGCGGGCGCTGACGAGTCAAGCATCTACCAGCTTCTTTATGAATTGGGAGTGGCATTATACGTGGTGGCAGGTCTATGCAATGCCAGGTGACCGACTTTATGTTATCCGTTTTACGCTTGGTGACAAACTGGTGGGATTGCTACCCATGTACTCGCGTCGGCCGGGGTTTGCGCTGAGTCATCGTTTGATGTTTCTGGGAACGGGCGAGGCTGTTGAAGATGAAGTTGCTACTGAATATCTGGACCTGATTTCTCACCCTAAGCATCGGCAAACCGTGGCTGAAGCTGCGATCAGTTGGCTGTCCGGTTGTGACAAATGGGGTACGGTTGAACTGCGCTGTTTACTCGACGATGCATTGCTGGTGCAAGCCTATCGGGCACGCGCTGACTTGATGACTATAGAACGCAGCATTGGTAATCGATATCGCGTCCCGCTTGAACTTGATGAAGCGGCACACTTGGAAAACATCAGTAAAAGCCGTATCAAGCGGATGGAGCGTAGCCGTCGCGCACTCGACAGAGATGGTGGATTCGAACAAATTTCAGTGACCAGTGAGGCCGAGCTGAATAAAGCGTTTCACTACCTGGCCGAATTGAACCATGAACGCCAGGCCCACAAGCGGCGAAAAAGCGTGTTTGCGTCAGAAAAATTTAATCAATTTCATCGAACCCTGATTGAACTTATCATTGAGCACGGTAGTGTTAATATTCATCAGTTTAAACTTAAAAATAGCTTGCTTGCTGTGATCTACTGTTTTTATGACAGCGATACGTGTTACTACTACCAAAGTGGATTTTCGAAGCGAGCAGCCAACAAGTATATGCCGCTAACGTTTGCTCATCTGGCTGAAATGGAACGTAATCGTGGCGTAGGTCGTTGTTATTATGATTTTATGCGGGCCGAACCACCCAGCTATAAAGAAGCGTTCGGCTGTGAAGCCACACCTATGGTAACCACCTTTATTTTCTGCTCAAAATGGCGATTTTTCAGTTTCAATAAGCGTAAAGCCATTCGCAGAATACTGGTTAGGGTACTTAATACTTTGGGCATCAATCGCAATCTCATGCAATGATACGTTAATATGGGAAAGCGGCTGAAAATTAGGGGGAGCCAGGAATAATATGGTACTAGGAATGGGGCGAGCGCCTGAACCCAATAAAATAGATACTATCTCGGTACCAGCAACAGTTGGCTGTCTGGGACTGGTTGCCTGCCCAGGCGTACGAGTAGAACAGACCAACGGCGTGTCTCGAAAACACTTGCGGGCCGATATTCAAGCGCTCCAAACATGGGGCGCTAACGGCGTTGTCTCGTTTATCGAGGCGCACGAATTTCGCATGAACAATGTCGAAGATATTCCGAATTTGTTGCATGCTGCGGGTATTTGGTGGCTACACCTGCCAATCATCGACATGGAAATCACTGATCAGAAGTTTGAAGACGAGTGGGCAGTAGAGGGTGAGCGTATTCGCCATGCACTACGCATTGGCGAGCGTATTGCGTTGCATTGTTATGCAGGCCTGGGCCGCACTGGTATGATGGGTGCTCGATTGCTGGTGGAAATGGGCATGGAGCATGAACGTGCAATTGCTGCGGTTAGACAGCCTAACCCGCGCAGAATACAGACTAAACGACAATCCATGTTCGTGCACGAGATCCAATCTTTGGTCTGATCAGACTAAACCCTTGTTGTGGTGCATAGCTTACCCGCGTATCGAGTAGCATTGTTCACAATTTCCGGCATTTAAAGGCGCTGTTCACTAGCTGACCGTCGGATGTTGCAATTCGTTGTGTTGTTCGAATGTGCAGACTATCTTTCCAGGAATAATCCGGACATCTTTATGAGTGGTACACCCAGAAGAAGGCGTGGTGGCGGTCGAGCGGCAAAGCGTGCCGCGCGACAGGGTACTGCAGCCAGATCGGCACCGTATATTCAGCGTAAAATTCCGTTTTTTGAAGTGCTTGACGATGATGGACTATCGCTTATTGAGCAAAATGCGGAATCCATTCTGAGTGAAATCGGTATCGACTTTCGCGATGATGAGGAAGCTTTGCAGATTTGGCGAGATGCCGGTGCTGATATTCAAGATGAACGGGTGCGTTTTCCAAAAGGGCTATGTCGACAGCTAATTATGGATTCTGCACCTGCGGTATTTACGCAACATGCGCGCAACCCGGAAAACAGCGTTGTTATAGGTGGCAAGAATACTGTTATGGTGCCTGCCTATGGACCGCCGTTTGTCAGTGATCTGGATAATGGACGACGCTACGCCACCATCGAAGATTTTCGAAATTTCGTTAAGCTTGCTTACCTAAGCCCGCATCTGCATCACTCCGGTGGAACAGTTTGTGAACCTGTGGACTTACCCGTTAACAAACGCCACTTCGACATGGTGTATGCGCACATGCGTTATAGCGATAAGCCGTTTATGGGATCGGTTACAGCTCCGGAACGTGCACAAGACACCGTCGACATGGCCAAGATTTTATTTGGTGGTGATTATTACGATAGTGAAACAGGCATTGAAAAAACAGTGGTGATCAATTTGATCAATGCTAATTCACCAATGACCTTTGATGAAACCATGCTAGGCGCCGCGAAGGTGTATGCCAGAAACAATCAGGCATGCGTGGTCTCCCCGTTTATTCTCGCCGGCGCTATGTCACCGGTAACGGTTGCAGGGACTGCCGCGCAAATTCTAGCTGAAGCTTTGGCTGGTATGGCCTTTGTGCAACTCGTGCGCCCTGGTGCTCCGGTTGTGTTTGGTACCTTTGCCAGTTCCATATCAATGCAGTCCGGTGCACCTACCTTTGGCACTCCTGAGCCATCGTTGGTTATGTACATTTGTGCAGCACTTGCCCGACGTCTGAACGTGCCGTTTCGAAGTGGGGGTGGTTTATGTGCCTCCAAGTTACCGGATGCGCAGGCCGCTTTTGAAGCAGCCAATACCTTACAAACTGCGGCGATGGCAGGTGTCAATTTCATGTTGCACACCGCCGGTTGGCTCGAAGGCGGTTTAGTGATGAGTTATGAGAAATTCGTCATGGATGCTGATCAGGCAGGCATGCTCAGTGTCATGCTTGGCGGGGTCGACCTGTCGACCAGTGCTCAGGCACTTGATGCCTTAAGAGAAGTTGGACCGGGTCAACACTTTTTGGGCTGTGAGCATACACAGGCTAATTTTGAGTCAGCGTTCTATCGTTCTGCCCTGGCTGACAATAATTCTTTCGAACAGTGGGAGTCGGAGGGGGCGAAGGATGCGGCACAGCGCGCAAATGAGAGATGGAAGGCTGATTTAGAGAACTATTTGGCACCATCTATTGATGAATCTATCGACAAAGCACTGTTACAATACATCGAAGAAAGAAAAGCGTCGTTTCCGGACGCTAACTATTAATAAGCGCCCTTAATAGGCGCTCGCAGCTCATAGCAGATGCGCCAGTTTTGCCCGCAGCTGATAAGCGGATAATTACCAGCTACTAAGCAGATAAGTAGCCGTTAATCAGCAGCGAGATTAAGAATAAGAGTCGCCTATGATCGGTAAAGCAAACGCCACAGCGCATATTGGTTTCTATCTGGTACCGCAATTTTCGATGATTGCCTTTGCCAGTGCAATTGAACCACTGCGAATGGCAAATCAACTCACTGGAACCCAACACTACCGGTGGAGCCTGATCAGTAGTGACGGGGCACCTGTTACGTGCAGCAATGGGATTGCCATGGCAGCACATTTTTCTACCACTACGCGAGAACGTTTTGATGCAGTATTCGTGTGCAGCGGTGTCAACATTCATAGGCTGGATGATGAACCGGGCATCCAGTGGCTTAAACAACTCGATAAAGCCGGTACGATCCTCGGGGCTGTTTGTACAGGCACTCACTTGTTGGCCAGAGCCGAGTTGCTCAACGATCGACGCTGCACTATTCATTGGGAAAACCTGGCCAGCACCAGAGAACAATTTCCGCATCTGGTCATTTCACCTGAACTCTTTGAAATAGACAATGATCGATACACCTGTGCCGGTGGTACCGCACCGCTGGATATGTTGCTGTGTGAGATTCGTAAAAAACACGGAGCTGATTTGGCTACGCGCATCTCTGAACAATACATGTGCGAACGTATTCGCGATCAGAACGATCGACAGCGTGTGCCATTGACTCAGCGCATTGGTGCGAGTCAGCCGAAGCTGGCTGAGGCGGTTTCGTTAATGGAAGCTAATATAGAAGAACCCATGACGCTGGATGAACTATCGCATCATGTTGGCTTGTCCAGACGACAACTTGAAAGGTTGTTTCAACGTTATTTGCAATGTGTACCCACGCGTTACTACCTGGAACTGCGTCTTGAACGGGCGCGTCAGTTGTTATTGCAAACCAGCATGCCGATAGTAGATATTGCTTTGGCATGTGGATTTATTTCTGCACCGCATTTTTCCAAATGCTACCGGGATACGTTTTCAATACCACCAAGAGATGAGCGGCGTCGCGCTGCAGGGCTGTTAGAAGACAGTGTCGTGACCAAGGCGACCCGCGTTAGTTAGCGTGCTCTAAACTGTTCTGGCCCAAGAAGGTTTCAAAGTTGTTTTGGCAATATTAGAGTAAGCTGAGCAACCCAAGCTCGTACACGATTAAACCGCAATACAGCCCGACCGCACCAGCAAGAATTGAGCGTGCTCGAAATCGTCGGAACACCAACACGTTGCCCATGGCAACCAGTAGTATCGCTGCGATTGCGGTGAGAAACATTTTTACACCAACGAACAGCGCAACGTTGATCTGCAATAACCAGTTCATAAACGGGTTGACTTCGGTACCACCATTAGCAATCAGAGTGAGGGTAAAAATTGAATCCATCACTGATAAAATCATCAAGCCAATAGCTAAAAAACCTACACCGCTCTCGAACCTGTCCAGCACTGGAAACCGCCGATCAGAACTGCGACGGCCATTAAACCTGCGTGGAGACGAAAAAGCGCGAGTTAGGGTTTTCAAACTGTAAGTGCGCCGCTCCTCATTCTCGCGACGATTGACCCCGTCCCATTGTAATTGTTGGTTTACTGAAGGGTTCACCGAAGGATTTACCGGCGGGCTCATTGGCTGGCCAGTCGATGCATCTTGATGCGCCTGGGATTGGCTATGTGTTTTTATTGTCATGGAGCCAATATTAAACGCTCCGGACGAGTCCGGCACGTTTGTGTGTGTAGCAGTGTGCCCGCTGTCTTGTGTTACTTGGTGAGACTGTTAACCCAATCGACGCCTGACAAATAAATTGTCATTGGTTCACAGTTAGCTGCTATGGCCAATATTGTGACAAAGATAACAAGATTGTCTGTTTAAGTGAGTGATTTTTGCTAGCCTTATGAGATATTGAATTATTTAGCGTATCACCGACCAGGACAACTCCATGCTAAAAGCCATCAAAGACTCATCGCCAGCGGTATTGTTAATACGAGTACTCATTGCTGCTGCCGTGGTATTTGGTTCTTACAACCCCACTGGAACATCCGTGTTTCATTGGGTTAAAAATAGTTTGGATGGCGGAATGCCTGACGCCTGGGTGGTACTAGGGGCTATTGTGACCATTTTGATCAACGTGGTTTTGCTGATCGCTGCCTGGAAGGCTCTGGGGAAAATTGGCATCATCATTGTGCTCATCCTGTTTGCCTCACTCGTTTACCTTGCGCTTCAGGAGGGCGTGGTTTCAACCAGTAACAACGAATCATTGCAGTGGCTCGCACTTACTTTATACAGCGTCTTTCTAGGCATAGGTTTGTCTGGTGCGATTCTCTGGCGACGGGCAACCGGACAAGTGGTTACTGATGAGTTAGACGATATCGGCAATTAAGCTTATTGTTCAGAACGAGATTGTTCAGTCCGGGACGATCGGCGCGCTCTGCGCCGAGCAGAGCGCCCACGCTGAACTCCAGCCAAATCCGATTGCGCCACAGTAGGTTCTGGTAACTTCACGACTTTGGCTAGTTCAGTGAACTCGGCGCTTTTGTGCGGGAAGGCCATGGCTTCAACAAAGTGTTCTTGAAACTTTGGTTCCACGGCGGTTTCTATTTTTTCAACACCTCGAACCGTTTCTTCTATTTGCGTGCGTGACTGAGCGTCGAGCAGGGCAATGCGGGCACCTGTGCCTGCTGCGTTGCCAGCTGATGCAACCGATTCGAGAATACAGTCCGGGATGAGCCCGATAATCATGGCGTATTTTACGTCAATGTGTGAACCAAACGCACCGGCCAGCCGGATGCGATCAACCTTGTTGATGTCGAGATGATCCATTAGCAAACGAACACCGGCATACAACGCCGCCTTGGCTAGCTGGATTTGACGCACATCGTTTTGGGTGATGCGAATGGTGACATCACCCTCGTGTAATAGATAAGAAAAAGTGCGACCATCTTCGGCAATGCGCGGATTTTGCGCGGCTAAATGTCCCTGGATAACGCCATCGGTATCGATGATACCGGTCAGAAACATTTCAGCAATCACTTCAATGATGCCAGAGCCACAGATACCCGTTACCGGAAGTGTATCGAGCTGTTTTAAAAAATCTGTCTCGTTTGACCAGGTCTCACAGCCAATGACGCTAAAGCGCGGTTCCAGTGTGTCCGGGTCGATGCGCACACGCTCTATAGCGCCTGGTGCTGCGCGTTGACCCCCACTGATTTGTGCACCTTCGAACGCAGGTCCGGTTGGGCTTGAACAGGCAAGCAATCGCTCTGAATTACCCAGCACTATCTCGGCATTGGTACCAACATCAACCAGAAGCGTAATGTCGTCTAATTTATTAGGCTGCTCACATAAAATAACGCCTGCAGTATCAGCGCCAACGTGACCTGCAATACAGGGCAGAAAATACGCCTGCGCTTTTGGATGGGCTTTTATGTCCATACTGGCAGCATCAACATTTAACGCTTCGTCGGTAGTTAATGCGAACGGTGCACCGCCGAGTTCGATTGGGTCAATACCAAGCAACAAGTGATGCATAACCGGATTGGCAACAAACGTAAGTTCAATGATATCGGCGACGTCAATTTCCGCTTCAGTTGCAACGTCGACCAGCAGCTGGTTAATGGCTTCACGCACAGCCGAAGTCATTTCTACATCACCGCCCGGGTTCATCATGACGTAGGACACACGGCTCATTAAGTCTTCGCCGAAACGAATTTGCGGATTCATGGCACCGCTACTGCCTAATACTTCACCGGTAACTAAATCGCACAAATGGGCTGCGATGGTGGTTGAGCCCACATCGATAGCTACTCCACAGATGCGTTCTTTGTACCCTGGCCACACGCCCAATATACGACCATCGACATGAACGGCCGCAGTGACTTGCCACTGCCCGGATCGTAAAACCGATTGCAGCGTATGCAGTAAAGACAGATCGGTGCTAAGGCCGGTAAGATTCCATTCGGCTTCCAACGCTCGTTTCAAACGACGCAAGTCGCCCGATGGGTCGTGCATATCGGGTTGTTGCACTTCAACCACGTGCAAACTGATCGCCGGGTTCAGTGTGATGTTAGCGTGATCGGCTTCTTTTCTTATGACCTGACGATGCACCTGACTTTCAGGCGGTACATCAACCACCATATCGCCGAGCACATTGGCCTGGCATCCGAGACGTCG
The DNA here is from genome assembly GCA_964437945.1 of uncultured Granulosicoccaceae bacterium. Lineage (GTDB taxonomy): Bacteria > Pseudomonadota > Gammaproteobacteria > Granulosicoccales > Granulosicoccaceae > Granulosicoccus. The sequence continues at coordinate 7,193 of CAYTJF010000004.1, read as the reverse complement.
ACCTTGCGCAAATGCACCGTTGATGCGCTGATAACGCGCTTCGACTTTGGTTGAGTCGCTTAAATGTTCAGCCCGAGACACGATATTGTGCTTGGGAAACTCACCCTCTGGACATTGCACCTGACAGCGTCCGCATAACCCGCGACCACCACAAACCGTATCAAGGTCAACGCCCAATGCACGAGCAGCAGCGAGGATTGAAGTGCCAACCGGGAAATGACCGCGTTTACCGCTGGGTGTGAACACCACTAAGGCTTCTTCTGATGTTGTGCTCATGGCCTGGCTGAATTCTCGAATAGTTCGTGCGTGAACGATTTATCTTATTGTTAAGAGCTTTGTTTTCTACGTCGTTTGGTAGCTCGACGACCCCGTGCCCCGGCTTCGCCCTCAGCAGGTGCTTCACGGTATTTTTTTATCCAGTCGAGGCAGTCAGCATCGTTGCCCATAAGTACATCGGCCGCCATAACAGAGCGCATGACTTCTTCGTGAATTGGATTGGTTATGGCTGATGTCATGCCCGCGCCCATAGCCATACTCAGGAAGGCACCGTTGATACCGTTTCTTTGTGGCAGACCAAAGCTGATGTTGGATGCACCGCAGGTGGTATTGCATTTTAGCTCGTTACGGATGCGACGCAGAATATCAAACACTTGTCGGCCAGCGTAACGCATAGCGCCAATTGGCATAACCAACGGGTCTACGACGATATCACTTGCAGGAATGCCGTGATCGGCTGCTCGTTCTACTATTTTTTTTGCAACATCAAAGCGCACGTTCGGGTCTTCTGAAATTCCGGTTTCATCGTTTGAGATTGCAACCACGGCCGCACCGTGTTTAGCAACCAGTGGTAGTACACGTTCAAGGTTTTCGTCTTCACCGGTAACCGAGTTAACCAGCGCTTTTCCCTGGTAAACCGCCAGACCAGTTTCCAGTGCTTCTATGATTGATGAGTCAATTGAGATGGGCACGTCGGTAATCGATTGCACCAGTTCAATTGCCTTGGCTAACAATGCGGGCTCATCGGCAAGTGGGATACCTGCGTTAACGTCCAGCATTTGGGCACCGGCTGCCACCTGCGCCAGTGCATCGGCTTCAACGCGGCTGAAGTCTCCGGCTTTCATTTCTTCTGCAAGAATTTTGCGGCCTGTTGGGTTGATGCGTTCGCCTATGATGGTAAATGCGCGATCATCGCCAATGATGTGTTCGCGTGTTGCGGAACTTACAACTGTGTCAGTCATGGTGCTTATCCATTTGGGTTTGAATATTGGCATCCCCTTCGAACAGTTTCGGGTGCCATGGAGTTCGATTATTTAAAACACCAGATCGTTCGACGATGTCTGGTACATGGTGTTCTTGTCGGTATGCCATGATGTGCACACCACTGACGCCTTCAATTTCTTTAATTTCCTGAATTAAATCAACACACAGGTTAATACCTTCTTTCTTTTGATCGTCGGCACCTTTGAGTCGGTTGATAACAGCGTCGGGTATGTGCACGCCAGGCACGTTATTGCGCATCCAAAGTGCTGTTCGCGCTGAGGCGAGCGGACCAACACCGATCAATAAAAAGACTTTCTCATCCAGGCCCATGTCTCTTATGGTTTGCATGTAGATTCGTAGCCTGTCTATGTCATAGCAATACTGTGTTTGAATGAATTGCGCGCCAGCTTCGATCTTTTTTGCAAGCCGTAATGGTCGCCAGTCAAAAGGCTCTACGAACGGGTTGGCGGCGGCACCCAGAAAAACGCGAGGTGGATTGTCGATTTTGCGCCCGCTTTGAAATGCACTCTCTTCACGCATAGTGCGGGCAATGCTCAACAGTGACATACAATCCAGATCGAATACCGGCTTGGCATCGGGATGATCTCCGGTTTGTACGCCATCTCCCGACAGGCACAGCATATTGCACACACCCATTGCGGCGCCGCCCAGAATATCGCCTTGAATGGCAATGCGATTTTTATCTCGACAGGAAATCTGCATGATCAGCGCATACCCGAGCCGGGTTAGCAACGCGCATACAGCCAGGCTGCCCATATGGCAATGGGCTCCGCTGCCATCAGTTGCATTGATTGCATCAACATACCCATCAAAGAGGGCGGCACGTTCATAAACCGCGTTAGGGTCGGCTGAGTCTGGTGGGGCAAGCTCGCTGGTTACCGCAAAGTAGCCATCTCGAAGCACGCGTTCAAAACGCCCTGGAGAACTATGACCTTCGCGTATCGGCAGAGGGTAACCCGGGATAGGCTCGTCGGTGTAAATCATGATGGGTTAGTGCTGGCAGAGTCTGTTGCGTTTTTTGCAGCAAGCTCATCTGCTCGTATGCTGCGCACCTCACGTAGCCACGACGACGAGCCTTTGAGCCTGTGGTCGATAGCGACTTGTACAATATTAATGTCACCGCCGTTTTTCATGCGCTGACTACCAGCCCAGGCTTCAACCCAAACACAACGCATCTCGGGTTTGACTTCGCAGTAGCCATCAACGCGGACACCACCGCACGGGCCATTGCGAATTGACTTCGGGCAATTCATCGGGCAAGACATTCCGGTTTTGCTCAGCGCGCATTGGCCACACATCTGACAATCGAACAGTACGCTCTTAACCGTATTTTCAACGGCTGCGACGGGTCGTTCCAATCGCTCATAACCAATGCGCTCGAACACAGGCGCGCATGCCACGAGCAATTTTTCAAGGCTCGCGTACAACATCTCCATCATTCTTGCGCGTTTTATCGACCAAAGTCTGACTTTGTACATAGTGGTCTCGTTTGACGGTGTCTTAACGATTAAGTTTGTTCAGTTAACGGGTTTCGCGTCTGCTTCAATACCTTTGGCTTTGACTACAGCCTCCAGGTGTTCATCGCTGAAAGCAGCTTCGAGTTCTGCAGCTGCTTTACTGGCTTCAGCCTGCAAATCATCACTACACGGTTCGCGTATGCGTTTCCAGTCTTCCATGTATGCATCACTGGTGCCTTTGCCGGCACGCATAGCTGCTCGATCAATGCCTTGCTGAAAACGGTCTGTCAGTGCAACTTTCGCTGTTTTTCTTCCCTTTTTGGCGGTCACTTGTGATGGAATGTCACGCCAATAAATTTTGATGAGTTCAGCCATGGGTTTTCCAATAGTTTATTTTGGCTCGAACTTGTCGAGCTTGAGTAAATAGCACCTGTTATTCCGCTACGACACGAATGCCCTGTAGTGCATGCTGAAGGGGGAGAAGTCCGGTGTAGTGAACTTCCAGAGGCAGATTAATAGCAGCAGCAGCATTTTGAGCCTGTTCCAGACGTTCTTTGTTCTCGGTTTGCGCCAGGTAGAGCATACGGGTGTAGTTACCAAAGTACATGTCTCTGAGTTCAGGGTGCTTGTTTATGCCCAGCGTTTCCAGGATAAGCCGATCAAAATGCCAAGCCAGATAATCGGTCAGAAAAAACGTGCCGAGTTCTTCTTCGGCTAATTCCGAAAAAGTGTCTTGTCCGCTAAAGAACGCGTAGCAGTGCGCACCTGGCAAGCGCTCGACCTGATGGCGTTGCAATACGGTATCCAAGTGCCCGCCAGTACCGCAATCACCATACGCTACCAATATGCGGTCGTACTGTAGTTTGTTTTGTATGATTTTTTGCTCAACACCCGGAGCAATCTTGTCTGGCGTGTTGTGCCACTCAGCGGGCAGACACTGTACGTCTATATGCGACCAGTGATTGGCTTTTAGAACATCAACCAGTTCATGCGCAAGAGCGCCGCAGGCTATAAGTAGTGTGCGACTCATGGCTGTGTTGCTGGCTGACCTAGTGGCAATCGTGGCGACTAGCTCGCCGCCGCTCGTCGTCGCTCGGCAATCAATGACTTTGCTGTTTCAACAGCAACGGCCGCATCTCGACAATAGGCATCTGCTCCGACCGCTTCACCAAACTCTTCGTTTAGCGGAGCACCACCGACCAGCACGATAAAATCATCTCGCATACCTTGTTCCTGCAAGGTGTCAATAACGACTTTCATATAGGGCATAGTGGTGGTGAGCAACGCAGACATACCAAGAATTTCCGGTTTATGTTCTTCGAGGGCTGCAATGTAGTCTTCAACCGGGTTATTGATGCCCAGATCGATAACTTCAAATCCGGCACCTTCGAGCATCATGCCGACGAGGTTTTTACCAATATCATGGATATCACCTTTGACAGTGCCAATAACTACCTTGCCGATAGGCTCGGCACCAGTCTCGGCGAGAAGTGGTCGCAAGATAGCCATGCCACCTTTCATGGCATTTGCAGCCATTAACACCTCAGGAACAAACAGGATGCCATCACGAAAATCGATACCGACAATGCGCATGCCTTCAACCAGCGCATCATTGAGGACTTTGTCAGGCGACCATTTTCGTTCAAGCAGAATGTCAGTGCCTTCCTCTATTTCTTCTTTCAGGCCGTTGTAAAGATCGTCGTGCATCTGCTCGACCAGCTCTTCATCATTGAGTTCGGAGAGGATAATGTCCTCTTCGTCATCGAAGTTTTCTTCGTCAGTCATATCTGTTCTTCTCGGCTCGTCTTTGTTGTTTTTGCTCGTCTTTTCTGTTCTTTACTCGACTCAGCTATTTGTCTTATAGAGGTGTTTATACAAGACCTTGTAATGGAATCAATAGCTTTGAGGAATAGTAACCACTGCATGGCCACGTAGGAAATACAGTTTGCCTTCTGTACGACCCTTTATGCGATGAAACGCGACACTTGCTAGCATGGCGCATAATTTGTGCCAGTGTAGGTAACACCAGTGAGAGCAGGGGTTCAATTAATCAAAAAGACGCCCATACCTTTTGGCTAGAGCTTGTGCTCGAGGTTAACCGATCAGGTTTGGCAGGGCTCAGGTACCACAGCAACGGGCTTCAATTAGGTTAATCAAACCCCATTCTAAAGGCCATTCAAAGGCTACGTGGTTTAGCTGAGCGAAATAAACTGGCCACCAGCACTAACAAGAATGCCCCCAACAAGGCACGTAACAGGTAGTCGAACGAGCCAGCTTCAACCACCATCTGGGTGCCCATAATCACAGGGAAGAATGCGCCGATTGATGCGCCAATGATGCCCAGCAGTATGTTGACGATAAATACCGCACGGCTTCCCCGTATAAAAACGGCAGCTATTCCGCCAAAAACGATGCCGATTAGTAGCATGAGCATAAGTTCCGGGATGGCCAAATGGGTCTCCAATGAGCAAAGTGCTCAAGTTCTCAAAACAACAAGGATACTGCATTGTCGGGCGCGGTCAAAGCACGCTTGCTGGACAGGAATCAAAAAATTGAAAATTTATCTGTCATTAATTTACGATGTCGGCTATTGTTGCCCGGTTTGCCGATTTTTATGAACAAACTCGAATAATAATGTCCAGTAGTAACGCCATCAGTCGTAACGCGGATGTTCCACTACTTGGTATCGGCTTGCTATTGGTGGCAACCGTACTGTTTGCTTGGCAGGATGTGATTACCAAACAGCTTACCGCAACGGTATCGGTCACTCAGATCATGTTGGTTCGATTCGCAGCGTTTGCACTTTTTGCGTTTGTTTATGCACATCGCAAATGTGGCATTGCTGCTGCTACAAAATCAATGCTACCCGGACTACAGTTGGTTCGTTGTTTAACCATGTGTATAGAGATAGGCTTGTTTGCCTACGCGATTAAGTTTCTGGGAGTAGCCGAAATCCATGCTATCTTTTCTTGCTTCCCACTTATTGTGACCGCCTTATCGGTGCCGTTGTTGGGCGAAAAAGTCGGCTGGCGCAGGTGGTTGGCTGTGTTTATCGGGTTTGTCGGCACGCTTATTATTGTACAGCCCGGAACCGGTGTTTTTAACCCTGCAGCCTTGCTGGCACTGTTGTGCGTGCTGTTGTATTCGTTTTACAACATACTGACCCGAAAAGTATCTCGGCGCGATTCCTTTGAAACTTCATTGTTGTACTTCGGTGTTGTTGGACTTGTTGCATCTTTGATTGCTGTTTATGGTCGATGGCAGACACCTGATACACATACCATTTTGTTACTCGGCGGTATTTGTGTTACTTCGGTTAGTGCACACTTACTGTTGATCAAAGCATTGGAAGTGACCAGTGCGGTAGTGTTGCAACCGTTCAACTACTTTATTCTGGTTTGGGCCATTGTGCTGGGTTATTTTGTGTTCGGTGAAGTACTTGAATTGCACCAGGTTGTTGGCGCGTGCATCGTTGTTGCCAGTGGCTTATATGTGGGTGTGCGAGAGTATCTGATAAGCCGTCAGCACACAGCTCTTGCTACATCGAAATAGCCTTGGGCAGTTTAATTTGTATGAGCGCACAATGGCTGGGCGCCCCGTCAATTTGAGATAGCTTATAGTGGCGCTTTATCCAGTGATCTTTATCTCGCGGCTAATGGCCGATCAGACCGCAACAGCTTATGCACCTCGTTCACCGCCAGCGACAACATGGCAAAGTCGACCACGGAGCTCGCCTTCATTTCGAGAATCAGGTCGCTGTATTTTTTCACTGAGGCTTGGTTGGCATCTGACCAGCGCTTGACCATTTCGCTTGGACTCAGCTTTTTATCGTCAGAATTAGAACTGATAACCTCAGCAGTCAGGTAGCGCTGTTGATAGTGTAAATCGCCACGCAGTTCAGATTTAGACAGGGTATGCCAATGGCTGCGTGCCTGCAGTTCGCCAATCTGCTCTCGTAACCATTGCAGCTCAAGATGACTACCCAATTCAAAATACACCTTTGCACTGACGCTAATGGGTGTGTCAAGCGATGCGGTAATCTCAACAATATCCAAAGACGATGACAACGGAACCACTTGAGCTACAGCCTTTGCTGTGGCCTCGGGTACTTTAGCATTCGTGAAAAAGCGCATGCGCTGCTCAAGCGTGGCTTTGTTTGATTCTGCCAGTGAATCGGGCATGCTTTCTATCAACTTCGAAATACCAGGTTCGAATTGCATGATAACTTCATCAATACTATGTGAGGCACGACGAGACCTCAGTAGCCAGTGTGTTGATCGTTCAACCAATCCGCGAACCAGTATTTGCATCTGGTTCTGGATTTCGGCAGCGGCTTTGTTGTCTAGAACTTCAATTGATTGCCAGAGCTCTGGTAAGTGAAAAATGGTTCGCACTGCGACAAACGCTGCTGCCACGTCGGCAGCGCTGGCACCCAGTTCATGATGCATGCGGAAC
>CAYTJF010000003.1:0-69075 GCA_964437945.1 uncultured Granulosicoccaceae bacterium | reverse complement strand
TGGCAAGATGAAAGGGCATCGATCATCGCGACTCGGGTTGCAATACCGAGTTATCTACCAAATTCAAAAGGAGCAAGTGTTGGTTCTAGTCATTGACATCAACGCTCACGACTATAGAAGCAAATGAAACACAATTTAGAAGATTTTGAGTCTGTACCTCGAGTTTTGGATCTGACCCCGGGGGATTCTCTTAGGATTATGAGAGAGCTTCAGGAGATGAGCCAGAATGATTTGGCCGAGATTTCAGGTATACCTCAATCCACTATTTCAGCAATAGAGAATGGTCGGTCTAACTTGGGAGTTGAGCGTACTAAAATTTTCGCTCGAGCTCTAAAATGTCATCCTGCAGTATTGCTTTTTTCAGGATGGGATATCGACAAGGAATCTGCAGCGTAATCTAATCGCTCGGAGCGCATCCTGGGCATATGCCTAACATTTCCGTGAAGCCGACATTTGCAATGCTGGCAGAACCAATGAAGTGCCTCAGAACCATGCCAGCATTGCAAATGCAGCTTACTGTGGTTGTTATGTTGGTCAATTAAATTTTTTTGAGAACTTGATATCGCAGTCGGAATAGTCTCTGATCGGCTAATTTGGCACGAATCTACGATTCGCCAATAGATGGGGGATATTTTGAGCGTTTTATCGATTTTTAATCATGTTCACCAACTTTCAGCGTGCTACATAATGCTATTCGCAGTAGAATGAATGTAAGTCAGTTTAGAGTAATTTCGTTGGAGGAGTCATTCCATGACTACGGCAAAAGAATCAGCACGTGACTTAATCGACCAAATGCCAGAGGAAGCGTCTTGGGATGACATCATGTATGAACTTTACGTGAAACAAAAAATAGAATCAGGAATTCAAGATGTATCTGAAGGGCGAGTCGCTGCTCATGAAGATATTAAGGCCAGATTGCTACAGCGAAAACGCATAGCTTCGTGAAAGTAGTTTGGTCGGAATCGTCCGAGTTTGATTTGGATGATCTCTGCGCCTGCTTAACGATTTTTAGCTTTCGGGCAAATACTCAGTACCGTCTATGTTTCTACGGACGTGTATCAGAGCAAGTACACTGATAACTTCGTTTACATCATCAATCATGTATATGATTCGTTGGCTCTGTAATATTCTTTCTCGAATATCTTCACGCCGCGTTTCAGGAACGATCCTGCCGATTCGAGGTGATAAAGCTACTTTACCTACTTCTTCAAGTATTCGATCTATAAACTGTTCAGCATAGATCGGCGAGTCTTTAGCTATATAATCATTCAAAATGAGGTCCAACACGACGACAGCGGCAAATCATGTACGGGCCAATTGTGTGCAAAGTTGTATATGGCTTCCAAATAAGATCCGCTTTTATTGCATATTGGTAGAGTCGAGCTTAGGGAGCTCGAACAACCACTTTTGTGATGATCGAGTCCAAATTTGAAACTTAGGCACCAGCTTATGTACTTGGTCTATGGTGCCTAGTCTAATGCTGAATTCCTTTGGAATAGACGATGATGCCGAATAGATCGGAGTTCCACATGCTGGGCAGAATGTCTGGATTCGTTTGTTTCCACTTTCCGCTATCTTTGTGTACTCACTCAAACTTCCTTTCAGTAAGCGGAACGCTTCACTATCAATCAAGGCGATAGTGCGGAAAGCCGAACCGGACAACCTTTGGCAGTCTGTGCAGTGACAAATTCCAACATTATTGGGATCTATTTCTGCAATGTATTTAATATTCTGACAATGACAAGCGCCGGTCACTTTCATATTTACATTTCCTGTGTGGCCCGTAAGTGCAAACAAAGTTCGCTTCTATCGAAGTGCTTTACGAATAATTCGTAGTCCCCGGTGTCAGTACTTTCAGCTTCAATCATTTCATTTAGAATTTCTTCGGCGAGAACGAGTAGTGCTTTATCTACTTTCATACTGGAACTCCTATTCAAATCAAAACTGTTGCGTTTTTTTGCCTGACGCCAAGTTCAGTCACCGAGTACACTGTTGACTGCAACTTTTTTCCAGGCATGCGCAACAAAATACTCTTCATCATGTTGTACAAGCGTGAGAATGGCCAAGTATTCACCACTGGATTTGGTCATTCTTTGTTTCCAGATGATATTAATGTATTTAGGATGTCTGATAATTCCAACAAATTCTCGTTCTGCAAAGTGTCCATGTGTTGACTGATACTCATCACATTGTTTTAGTAAATCTTCTTCCGATAGACTTGCTTTAGCTCCATTGGTGAAATTCAATGTGTGCTTTTTCCAATCTCTCTCAGTCGATCCATCCATCAAATTGTCCATGATGGGGGTTGCTATTGTGAGTATCTTGTCATTCGACAGGGTAATTGTTTCTATATTCATATTTGGATCGCCCTTATTTCAAAAAATATAGTGGCCATATACGTAAGGATGAAATTGTGCTCGGCTGTTGCTCTTTTTGACTGACGCCCAGTTCACTCTGATTTTTTGCGCTGTTCGTATTGCGGCAAAGTGAAGCCTCAGCGACACCGCAATACGAACAGCGCGAAAAATCTCGGGTGCAACTAATTGTTATACGCGCATAGGATGTGGCATAACCTCCGACGGCGTTAGGATGGCAGTGACTTAACCCTGACTGACCCACGAGCCTAGACTGAAGACACGGGTGCCACGGCGGAAAAAGTACTGTCAGCTCTGCTTACAAGCTTTGTAAGTAATCTACGAATACCAGCCTAGCAAACCGACGAATGTACTCACCTTCATCTGGTGCGTTGACTCTCCATTCAATGGAGTTGATAGATGCTAGCTATGACGTTATATCGAACCAACAATAGCAGATCCGTATCCGGCGAGATGCTATAGGCATTAATTGAAAAAAGTGTGCTCGACGGTATTAATACCATTCATTCAAGGATAATGATTTCACTGATTTGCTAGGCTGAAACGAGATGGTAGTCTGCTGAAATATGGCGATACCAGTAGTATCACCAAGGAAGCCAGTAGATGAAACTTTATAAACCCGTTTTCATTAAATCCATTCTTTTTCCTACTCTGCTGCTTGTCAGTGCTTGGCTTGTTGCGGGTTGCTCGGGGTCAAGTGATTCCGTTGAAAATGAAGGGCAACCCTCAATCAATTTAATGGCATCTGAAGTTAACAACGATAATAGCAATGGCAGTTCTAGCGAAAATATTGATGAAGTTGAAACTGAGCCAGATACTGAAATCACTAGTGCTGAGATGATGCTTGAAGATGGGGTAGATGAATCTGTAAACATTAGCCCTGTTGTGACAGATCCGCTAATACAAAACACGATACCCGTTACCTTTGAAATCAATGTTCCGTTTTATCTATCGAATGAACTACAAGTAAAACTTATATGGGGTGAAATCAATCTTACAGCCATGTGGGTGGTCAATTTTGGTCAATCACTGGCGAATTCCCAACTGAAACTGAACAACTGCTTACGATTACTTTTTATGATAAAAACGGCGCTGTTGAATTGGCCAGGTACAGTCAGGAGTATAGAGTCGGTTCAAATGTTTCCGAAACTGTTCGAATTCCAGCGGACCAGTTCGACGCTAATCAATTTGACAGTGATGGAGGTGGGGTAAATAACCTGGTCGAATTGAATGTAGGGACTGATCCATTTGTGGACGAGGATTCGCAACTAGAAGTAATCGACTCTTTCGCACTGAATAACGCCGGTGGTCAATACTCCCGAATATCTGTTTCGCAAACTATTGAATCACTTGTACTCCACGACAGACCTTATATTGATTCGTATGAAACTGATTGTTGTGTGGTATTTGAAAATGGGTATTCGGTTAAAACGCTATTTGGAATATTCAGAATAAATACAGATACTGATGGTAACGGAACAATAGAAGTTAATACAGACCAAACTCCAATAGGTTACTATCCCACGCTCAGTGCTACTCGAATTAACTCGGGTAGCTCCATTTCCTGGGCAGGTGAGTACAAATCATATGATGGTTACTACGGTTTCAGCGAAAATATAACTAATACAGTGTCTGTAGTGGATGATAATTTACGTAGTTTTGTTCAGGAAGTCACTGGGCGTAATTCTGGTACGTTTCGATTTAGTTGGGAGACTAGTGCTAATTTGACAGAGCGGCTAATAGAAGGCACCTCGTTGTGCGAACCTGTTGCCGGGACATTTTCCGAAAAGCGCCAGAGTAATTATGAAAGTCCTGATTTGAGCACCACAACCGTGGTCACCACCGTCAGTAAAGAAATTGATGATCCGTATTGGAGAGTAGTAACAGTGAAAAGTGACTCGGACACAACCGAATACTTTGCACGAGATCTCCATATTTTGCATGATCGTGATGACGAAGAGAGTGATTATTTCACCTGTGACTTCGTGGACTTTTAGAAAAGCCCACGGTGAGAACGAAGCCGTACTAATAGAAATCGAAGAAGTCGTTATTTACTGCAGGTCTAACAAGGCGCATGGAGCCGAAGGAAAGCGCCATTGACGCTACAATCATTAAATGATCAGTAAGATACTTGTTCTCTGGCTTGCAGCTTTCCCACTCATGGGAAGTCCTGGACCTGCGACGCTAAGTCTGGCGGCCTTAGGTTCTGCGTATGGTATAAAACAAAGTTTCCCTTATTATTTTGGAATTGTGCTAGGAACTATTGGAGTTCTTATAATGATTGCGTTGGGGCTCACCGGATTGCTTTTGGCCCAACCGAAGCTAGCGCTTGCAGTAACCATTTTAGCGGCCACGTATATCCTGTATCTCGCGTACCGGATTGCAACTGCTCCAGTAGGGAGTAGAGACGACGTACAAACGTCGGCACCAGCGTTCAGGTCCGGATTTGTACTTGCGATTGCAAATCCGAAAGCGTTTGCTGCAATTGGAGCAGTCTACTCTGGGAACATTATAATTGAGAACAATTTGCTTGCGGATGCGTTTATAAAAATCTTATTGCTAGCGCCAGTTATTGTTATTATCAATTATTTATGGCTCGCTGGAGGCAGTGTATTTTCGTCTGCACTTAGTAACCCTAGGGCATCGCGTGCAATAAACATAGTGTTTGCACTATTGCTAGTGGCATCGGTTGGGTTGGCGCTACTTTCATAAGTTTAACGTCTGGTGGAAGCACGTTTACGCTTGTGTTATTTAACGATTAAGAATTTTGCACCACAAGCCAAACGGCGCCGTTGACACTCGATAGTTTTGCTTTAAGCGCAACCGAGAATACCGCACAGCACACTTGGAACAGAATTGCAGGTTAAGGCGAACGTTAGGCGTTAAAGTTAACGTGCCATGATTCACTATAATTGAGCACAATTTGACTGGCTCAAGCATGTATAAACCACCTATCTTAACGTGGAGAATACAAAATGCTTATAGGTCATCTTCCTGCAGCATATCTGCTAGGGCGCACTGTTTGCATATCCGTGCTTTCAAAGCAGTTAAATTCAAGGGCTATAATACTGGCAGCACTTGTCGGTGGGATTGTCCCCGATCTTGATCTGATCTATTTTTACTCGATTGGTGGAAAGCAAGTGGTGCACCACCAGTACTGGAGTCACATACCATTTTATTGGGTCGTAATCTACCTGTCCTTCTCACTCATTACGTTCTTATGTCAAAATCTAAAGGCATTCAAAATAGTGTCTGTGGCTTTCTCGGCTATTGTTCTTCATCTCGCGTTGGACACCATCACTGGGCAAATTCATTGGCTGTATCCCATTTCCGCCACAACATTCACATTAGTTCCTGTACCAGCAGTGCATGGGTGGTGGGTTAGCAACTTTTTATTGCATTGGACTTTTGTGATAGAACTATTGCTGATAATTTTAGCGCTTTTCGCATACATAAAACGCTAAGATGCCTTACAAAGAAAAATAATTTGACTCTGCAAACTGTCTTGATATTTACTGTGCATTAAGACAGACCTGCTTGTTACGCAATTGTTTGCGGCGTTGACCAAAATAGGAGCGACGTGCCACATTAATATAGAAAATCTAATCAGATATAAAAATTGGGCTGATGAGCTGCTCTATGAATCTTTGTACCAACTACCAACAAAAGAACTTGATAAGCAAAGGCCCATGCTATTTGGAAATATACTTGCTCTTTTAAACCATGTTTGCGCAATGGATCATGTTTGGAGTTTAAATCTGCAAGGCATCCCTCATAAAATTCAAACTAGAAATCCGAAAGATGTACAATCGATTAATGCGCTAAGGAATAAGCAGAATAATATTAACAATTGGTATAAAGATTACGTAGCCCAACTGTCCAGCAATCAATTGAGCGAGCCAATTAATTTCACTTTTATTGGCGGCAGCGATGGAGAAATGACAGTTAGTGAAATATTACAGCATATAGTTAATCATGCCTCTTACCATCGAGGTCACATAGAGGGTGTCATGTATCAAATGTCAATTGAACCGCCCACAACGGACATTTCTGTATTTCTCCAAGCGGAAAATGTATGACAAGTGCGGTGTAGCTCAGCCGCTCACTGGATGCACATACAATCAGGTTCAGGCTTACAGAAAAGGGATGGCTAAGTTATTGGATATATAGATCGGTTAAGTGAAATACCGTACTTAAAATACGCCTTCTTTTCATATCTACTTTTAGGTGTCACGGAAACGGTGCATCATTTACACGCAGTACAAAAAACTCCTCCGCAAGTCTTTGTGCTTCAAACAAAGTAGTTCAACGCCGAGCTATTGAAGTTATCAGGGTTTGGCAATGCCGCCTGTAAATCTGTTTCGTTCAGACCAAACCAGCGCCCTAACGGTGCAGCGAACTGTTCGACTGAATGGGTTGGTATCCACCGACCACCTCCGGCATCAAGCGCATGGGCGAGGTCGTAGGGCGGCAATTCACCAAGAATGCGGCGTCCGTTAACCGCATCACCGACCACGAAGTGGTGATTGCCCCAGCCATGGTCCGTACCATCGCCATTAACGGCGAGTGTTCGGCCAAAGTCTGATGCAGTAAACAGCGTAACGTCCTCGCTAACACCGAGTTCGCGCATTGCGTTGACAAACGCGGTGATACCGGTGTCAAGTTCACGCTGCAGCGGTGGTAGTTCAAGTACCTGGTTTGAGTGTGTGTCAAAGCCACCAAGTCCAATAAAGAAAATCCGGCGGTTTACGTTCAGTGCGTCGCGCGCTGCTATTGCCTCAGACACAGCCTTTAACTGATCACTAAGAGAGCCACCGGGAAATGCGGTTGATAGCCCGGCAGTCTGAGATGCGCCAGCATTGTAGGCCTCATTGTTGCGAAGCGCATTGCCCATGGCATTGACAAAGTCGCGCTCCAGCGGAGAGTCGGTAGTGTTCGGCTCCGGTTCGAAGTGACGACGCATCAGTTCATACTGTGCCGGATTTCCCTGGAGCGCAGTCAGGCTGTCAAGGTGATGTTGTGGCTGAACAGGGTTCGGGACGTAACACATCCGTTCTTGCCTATGATTCACAGGGAGCAGCGTTTTTTATACTTGATAAGAAAGCCGCTATAAACGTCAATATTGGTAAGCATCAACCGACTATAAAATGGCGAGCCCTTCTTGGGCTCTGCATGGTGTTCTTGTCAATTATTTTTGAAGCCATTTGGATTTGGGGAATATTATTTTTAATCTGGATTATTCCTGATTTCAAAAGCGGTTCAACGCATTTTTTAGAACACGTTGAGCGCCGCAGAAATCCTATAGTTTATTGGCTCATTTTGGGTACGTGGCTAGCTCTGTCTTTGTACCTTTTAGCAGGGCTGTTTGTAAGTACCTAAGAACGTTACTGCGATTGTACACGAGCAAGTTCTGCAGTAGCCCGCTGTTCATCTGTGTCTGGCAAATACCACTGTCACACCAGTGTGTCCGATGAGATTTGAATCTGATTTGTTGTTTCTTCATTGATGGTCGGATTGCTATCATCGCTATCCGAGCTGCATCCCATGCTTAGCAACGAAAACGGCAGTTGTAATTGTAGTGCATAGTTTTTCATACAAGCGCTCATGAAATTAGTTGTTCTGGCAACTGAGAGTTTACATGCTAGCATTGACATACTATCAGGACGCACTTGTAATGAAGAAAGCATCATCGTTGGTTGGAGCACCACTTGGGCCAACCATGTTTCGCCTGGCCGTTCCGGGTGTTATAGGCGCTCTATTATTTTCAACTCCAGGTCTAATAGAAGCAAGATTTCTGAAAGCATCCGGAGCTGATGCATTGGCGGCAGTGGCACTGGTGTATCCGCTTATCATACTTGCCGCCATGTTCTCGGCTGGAGCAATCGGTGGTGCGGTCAGTGGGCTAACCGCGAGGGCGATCGGTGCGAACGACCATGAACAGGCCAGTTCGGTGTTGGTGTGCGCTGTATTAATTTCTGTGGTTGGAGGCTTATTGATGTGGGCGCTTGTAGTATTGCTTGGGCCACTATTGTATGAGTATGCCAGTAACAGTTCAACGGTTGTTCATGCAGCCCAACGTTATGCAACTCTGGTATTTCCTGCAATAACCGCATATTGGCTGGTAAACATGTTGTGCTCCGTATTACGGGGCAGTGGTGACATGGTTCGCCCGGCTCTTGTTGCGGCGGTTATGCTTATCTCCTATACAGCTCTGGCATGGATGATCATTCCGGTTCAGGGAGCGACTTTGGACGAGGCAATTAAAGCAGCTGCATTCGCTATGTCAGGATCGTTTCTAATCGCACTTGTGGTGGCAATCTGGTATATCACCAGGAGCAGTCAGCCTGTTCGTTTTAAAGTGGCTGCATTTCGTTGGCAAACACTGATTCGAATATTAAAGCAAGGATTGCTGGCTGCAAGTCAGTCCGTAATGACGATTACTTATGCGATGGTTACCACTGTGATATTTAGTCGTTTCGGGACAGAATGGCTAGCGGGTTTTGGCCTAGCGGTCCGGCTCGAATTAATTATGGTGCCGATCATTTTTGGCATTGGTTCGTCATTAATTGCCATTGTTGGTGCCTATGTCGGAGCAGGACAAAGAGAAAAAGCAATTTCAATCGCTTGGCGAGGTGTGTTAATTAATGCTGGTCTGGTCGGATGTTTAGGACTATTGTTGGCTCTCTTCCCAGGCACATGGTGCGGATTGGTAGGTAGTGATGCGGTGGTAATTGAGCACTGCAGTGAGTCACTAAGAATATTGGCGCCCACGTACTTGTTTTTCGCACTTGGTCTTGGCTGCTATTTCGGTAGTCAGGGTTTAAATACATTGAAGTTCCCCGTCATTGGAGCCATGTTGCGATTGTTTGTGGTAGCTACCGGGTTATTTTGGGTATCAAGTGCTACACAGGTAAAACCGGTGCTGTATCTGGTGGCGGTTGCCGTAATTGTATATGGTGTTTTTGTGACTGTTGCGCTGAAGCTTGGGCCTTGGGGAAAGCGTACGGTATAGGTGGCTAAAACGAGGGGTTCGAATTAACGAAAGAAAAGACAGTTATTGGACAAGTTGTATTCACCGCCTTTACATTCTTTGCGACTTGTGTTCTTTCAAGCTGGTATTAACCTATACTCGTAAATTGAATTTAATTGAATAAATCTAACAATCGCTTGCGGCCGATGGTGTGTGCGGTTTCCCTATATGTGCATGATCACTCTATCTAAGGATTTGTTATGTCGTTAGAAGCGGTAAAGATTTTTTTCTCTCAACACAATATTGCTGATCGTATTATAGTTCTCGAAAATTCAACGGCAACCGTGGAGGAAGCAGCAAAGGCTCATCAAGTGGATCCCGATCAAATTGGTAAGACGCTGTCATTCAGATTAGAAGATAAGGCGATTTTAGTAGTTGTTGCTGGGAGATCGAAAATTGACAATAGAAAATTTAAAAAACAATTTTCTTCTAAAGCAAAAATGCTTAATCCAGATGAAGTTCTTGAGGAAACCGGGCATGCGATTGGTGGGGTTTGTCCATTCGGATTAAAGAACTCCATTGATGTGTATTTAGACGTATCATTGAAAAAAAACGTAGAAATCATTCCTGCTGCTGGTGATCAATATTCTGCCATACGTTTGACAATAGATGAGCTTGAAAAGTACTCAGATTACAAGACATGGGTAGATATCAGCAAATAAAAATCACTTAGACTGTGTGTGAGATTCCTGGCTAGCAATTGCAATCGACGCTGTATTCAGTGTCCAAAATGCCAATACGCTTAATCTTCAAGTCGATTCCCGCACAGCGCGACTGGTGCCGGACGTCAGTCTATTCGCTCATTACAAGATTGGGGTCTACCCAGGCACCATTTAATCCAACAGACCAATGCAAATGAGGACCAGTAACGCGTCCTGTTTCACCGACTTCACCAAGCAGGTCACCCGTACTGACTTTATCGCCCGTTTTAACATGAATTTTACTCAGGTGAGCGTAGAAGGTTTGCAAGCCCAGGCCGTGTTCTAAAAAAATGGTGTTGCCGTTAAAAAAGTAGTCGCCGGTATCAACCACCAGACCGTCGGCAGGTGCATGAATGGGCGTGCCGGTATCGGCAGCGATATCAATGCCGCCGTGTGGTCGACGTGGTTGATCATTGAAAAAACGTCGTAAGCCAAACGGGCTGGTTAGAATGCCTTCAAGCGGCAACTGAAACCCGTCAGTTAACAATGTTTCGTGTCGATAGGCTTTAACCGCCGCAAGGCGTACGTTTTCCTTTTTGATGCGTTCCATGTCTAGTGGTGCAGGATTCAGTTTCCGGTCATCTTTAATGACAATACGTTGCTCTTCGTATTTGAACTCTTTGACCTCGAAATTGATCTTGGATGAACTGCTGCCCGTGTCAACAGCGAGTGACTGTGTGCCAGGTTCGGTAGATAGGTCAATTCCCACAAGTGCATACCATTTGCCATTTTGTGCCAGAACAGCGATTTCGCGTTCTCCCAGCTTGGCGCTTGGGCTATTCACTGAGTCAGTTATCGCCAGATCAACAATAGCGATACCACCGGGAACAGGGTTGTGTTCGAAAAATGACACATTGGTATCAGCTGCCAATAATATGTGTGAAAAACCACTCAGCAAAATGAAGCACGCTAAAGAGAGCCAATTCGATAGTCTCATCAATGGTCTGGAGCTCATGAACTGTCTTCCATAGCGAGTGCTGTTAACCCATGTGTTCAACATAAAGTGCGGTCGCCCCTGCAACTGCGATTGGCATAATAACGAGATTAATCACAGGGATTATGCTGAACACGGCAACCACGAATCCAAAACCCAGCGCCATGGATCGCTTTTGCCGAAGTGCAATTTTTGCGTCTTTGAAAAACTTGCCGTGGTTGCCCATCGGATAGTCAATATATTCGAGCGCAAACATCCAGGAGCCGAATGCAAATATAACAAACGGAGCGGCCAAATTGAGCAAGGGAATAAAGCCAAGGATAAGCAGTGGAATACTCCAGAGTGCAAGATAAAGCAGCTTGGACAATTCGGCTCGTAAGGTTTTTGGGATGCTCTTTATTAGAAACGCCATCGATGGATCGGTCGTTGGTGATTTTCCAGTCAGGTGAAGCTCAACGCGTTCAGCCAGCAAAGCGTTGAAGGGTGCGCCAATAAAGTTGGCAAGCAGAGTAAAAACATAGATCAGTACCACTGAAAGGATGACGCCGATCACGAATTGTAAAATCTGACGTAGCTTCTCAACCAACCAAATGTCACCAAATCGATCAAAAAGTGCCCAATCAGACATCCAACTGAATACACTGCCAAACAATAACCAGCCTGCAATACTGAATACGATTACATTAATAAGCAGTGGTACAAGCACAAAGCGGCGTAATCCGGGTTGACGAACCAGTTGCCATCCTCGACTCAGATAGCGAGTTGCGCCTATAAATCCGATTGGTTTCATGGTTTCTATTTTAGACTTAAAAGCAATGGTGGTGTCGGCGCTAAAAGACAGTACAATAGGCGCGCAGATCAACACCTTATGTAATGGGTAATCAATAAACACCAATGCGTCTTACCCGAATAAAGCTAGCCGGTTTCAAGTCATTTGTTGACCCCACGGATTTAAAACTGCCCACATCGCTGGTCGGTATAGTCGGGCCAAATGGATGTGGAAAATCGAATACCATCGATGCGGTTCGCTGGGTCATGGGCGAGTCATCTGCGAAACACCTGCGCGGTGAATCCATGGACGATGTTATCTTCACCGGCTCGTCGAGTAGAAAGCCAGTCGGGCAGGCCTCAGTTGAACTGGTTTTCGACAATTCCGATGGTTCTCTAGGTGGTGAGTATGCAGCCTACGCAGAAATCTCCATACGCCGTGAGGTCAGCCGCGAGGGTGTCTCAAAATATTTGTTGAATAATGCCCGGTGTCGCCGCCGCGATATTCGCGACATTTTCCTGGGAACCGGTCTTGGACCGCGTAGCTACGCCATCATAGAGCAGGGAATGATCTCGCGTCTTATCGATGCCAAACCTGAAGAGCTGCGTGTGTATCTGGAAGAGGCGGCCGGCATATCCAAATACAAAGAGCGTCGGCGCGAAACGGAAAATCGTATTCGGCACACGCGCGACAATCTTGATCGACTTGACGATCTGCGCGAGGAAGTAGACAAGCAACTGGCTCACTTGCAACGTCAAGCCAGTACAGCTGAGCGCTTTCAAACACTCAAAACAGAGCAGCGCGAGAAGCGTGGTGAATTGTTGGCTTTGCGTCGTCGGCATTATATGGATTCACGCGACAATCAGGCGGCAAGGATTGCCGAATGTGAAAAAGAACTCGAAGCCGTTGTGTCTGAACTGCGTGCCACGGAAACGTCCATCGAGCAAGCTCGTGTACAACAAACTGAGGCCACCGATTCGTTCAATCAAACGCAAGCCAATTTTTATCGAATTGGTTCTGAAGTATCGCGTATTGAACAAACGATTGAACATACGCGTGAATCTCGACGTCAACAATCGCAAGAGCTGGCAGAAGTAGACCGGTCACTGGAAGAGGCAAAAAAGCATGTCGAAGATGATTCGAAGCGCATTCAGGAAATAGACGATGCTTTGTCTACCGACCAACCGGCAATTGATCAGCTAAAAGACACACAACGAATATCTGCAGAAATGTTGACTCGTGCTGAAACTGAATTATCAGAATGGCGAACACAACAGGATGCATTCAAACAACGCCATGCCGATGCAACGCGCAGTGCATCAGTAGAACGAAACAATATTGAGCAATATGAACGCAGTATTGGCAATGCAAAAAGCCGTCAGGAGAAACTGACCAGCGAACAAACGTCATTTGATATAGGTGCAGTTGCTCAACTCATAGAGGTATCTTTGGTAGAAGAAGTTGCAGCTGCAGCAGAGGAGCAACGGCTGCAAAAAAACCTTGAGCAAAGCCACGAGAAACAACAAGTATTGCGTGAGAATATTCGGCGCGAAACAGTGACATTGAACGAGACAAGAGCGAATGCGCAGACCATGCTGGGTCGCCTGGCCTCACTCGAAGCATTACAGCAGGCCGCATTGGAGCCTGACAGCAGTGCTGCAGATACCTGGTTGCATATGAATGAATTGGATGGGCGACCAAAACTTGCGCAGACTATAACCACTGAACCTGGCTGGGAAAAAGCGGTGGAATTGGTGTTAGGTTCACACCTTGAAGCTATCGTTGTCGAAGGTACTGATGCCATTGATCGCTGTCTGCAGGATGTACCGGCTGCGCAACTAACGCTATTGAATGGACAGGCTGACAGTACGCCGCCAGCGGCCAATGAACTACGCAGCAAGGTCAGTGGTGATGTTGCACTGCATGAACTGATGGTAGGCGTACGTACCGCGGATACACTGGCTCAGGCAATGCAAGCACGTGAAACATTGGCAGACGGTGAATCGGTGATAACAAAAGATGGGCTGTGGCTTGGCTGTGCCTGGTTGTGTGTAGCGCGTGCAGATTCTCAGGATAGTGTGCTGCTTCGGGAATCAGAAATCAGCGAACTACGGGCTAATCTTACCGAGCTTGAATCGAATATTGAATCTCTCGAAGAGCGCGTTGGCACACTGACCAATCAATTGGCAGAACACGAAACGCGCCGGGAAACACTGCAACACAGTTTTAACGACGCTGTGCGTGGTCTGTCCGATGTCAAGTCTGTCGTGTTGTCGCATCGGCAACGGCATGACCAACAGTCGTCGCGCATGTCTCAGCTTGATGAAGAGTTGGCAGAAGTCAGGGCCATGTCTGAACAAGATACTGATCGTCTGAAGCAGGCAAAGGAAAAACGCAACGAAGCGTTGCTTCAGCTTGAAAATATGGACGTTGAGAACGATAAGCTTCAGGCTGAGCAACAAAGTTTGCAGGCAGCTTTACAAGAAGCTCGAACGCGGGCTGACACCGATAGGGATGCAGGGCAGGAATTAGCCATTCGTGTTGAATCAATGAGAAGCTCTCGTGAAGCCACGAAGCAAAATCTTGAACGTATGACCACCCGTATCGAACAGTTAAGCTCGCGGCAAAGCATGCTGAACGAATTGCTTGCCAGTGAGGATGAAGACCCGCTCAATAATCTTGAGGCCAGTCTTAAAGACAATCTGGGTGCACGCCTGACTGCTGAAACAGCATTGACTCAATCTCGTTCTCAACTCGATAACGTCGAGCTGCGTTTACGAGAACACGAACAATCGAGATTGACCCACGACAGTGAAGCTCAAACAAAGCGTGAAGTGCTGCAAAAAGAACAGATCGCCAGCCAGGAAGTGCTGGTACGACTCAAGACCATTGAAGAGCAACTGACAGAAAATGCATATGACGTAGAAGTGTTAAATGCCAACATGCCAGAAGGTGCCACAGTAGAAGCTTGGGAAGATGATCTGGAAAAGCTTGAGAAACGTATTTCGCGCTTGGGTCCGATCAATCTGGCGGCCATTGACGAGTTGGCTGAGCAGAGTAGTCGTAAAGAATATCTGGATTCGCAATACGCCGATGTAACCGATGCACTTGCAACGCTTGAGGCTGCCATTGCCAAAATCGATCGTGAAACACGAACTCGCTTCAAGGAAACCTTTGATTCGGTCAATAGCAAAGTTGAAGAATTTTTCCCACGCTTGTTTGGTGGAGGTAAGGCCTCCTTGCAGATGACAGGTGATGATTTATTGAACACCGGTGTTGTGGTGATCGCGCAACCACCGGGCAAACGGGTTAATAATATTCAGCTATTATCAGGTGGTGAGAAAGCATTGACCGCAGTGGCATTGGTGTTTGCGTTTTTTGAACTGAATCCATCGCCTTTTTGTATGCTGGATGAGGTCGATGCGCCATTGGATGACGCCAATGTGGGCCGATTCTGCGAGCTAGTCAAAGAAATGTCGGAGCGTGTACAATTCATATTCATAACGCACAATAAAATTACCATGGAGATGGCGCATCAACTGATGGGCGTAACAATGAACGAACCGGGCGTGTCGCGTCTCGTGACCGTAGATGTGCAGGAAGCGGCAGAGCTTGCCAGTGCGTAAGTTCGTAGGCGACAGCGCTTACTCGGTACCAATAAGAAACCGTATTACAGCCCTGAAAACAACCCCTAACGCAACCCTTAACACAACCATGGGTAAACAATAAATGGAAAATCTTCGTTGGATATTAATCTTCGCAGGTGTCGCCATACTTGTGCTGTTGTATCTGTCTGGCCGACAACCAAAAGCGGCTCGCCGCAAAGGGGAAACCTTAAACCGCAATTCTGGTCGCGATTCGGGCCGTAGTGCATCAAAAGGTCAGGCTCCGGTCGACCCTTTGCTCTCTGAAGACGCATTTTCAGATCCACTTGATGACTTTGGTGATTCTGGGGGCGCTTCTGGCGGGGTGTCCGGTGGCGCTTCTGGTGTTACTTCAGGTGAATTCGACGAGATAGACGATCTCATGGAACGGCCTGGTGGTCAAAGTCCGGCCAGAAAGAAACGAGCATCATCAGAAGCCGAAACAACCGGCGGTTTCGGTGGTATTTCGTCGACGTTTGGTGCGCTAGGTTCGAAATTTACATCAAAACGTTCTTCAAGCTCATCTGAATCGGACAGTGCGTCTAATCAAGCGCAGGCCACCAAAATTGTTACATTGCACGTGGTTGCGCCAGAAGGCCAATTAATGAATGGAGCTCACTTACTCGAGCAATTTGAGCAACGTGGGTATCACTTTGGCGATATGAATATTTTTCATTCAATGCACGAAGGCCAAACCGTATTTTCGGTTGCCAAGCTGGTTAAACCTGGCAGTTTTGATATTCGCGATATGGATAGTTTTCAAACACCTGGTATTTCATTGATTTTGCAATTGCCAGGACCAGTGGCGGCCGATGTGGCTTTTGAAGTGTTGTTAAGCGAAGCGCACGAAATAGGCAATGCCCTCGGTGCAACCGTGCTTGACGCCGATCGCAGTACCTTGAGTAAGCAAACGGTGCAGCATATGCGTGAAGGTATTAACGAATACCTGCACAAACAAAAATATTCAAGCGGCATTCCCTCTTGAGGCATTTCTCATAGACATTTCTTATAAAAAATGATTTGTTAGCGCCGTGTCCGCTAACATTTTGCGTATGGGTTGCAGATTGTGACGGACCAGGCTACCAAAAAAATTGCAGAGCTGAGTAAAATACTCAACGAGCACTTGTATCGATATCACGTGCAGGATTCGCCATCGGTTAGTGATGCCGAATACGATGCATTGTTCAAACAACTTGAACAACTTGAGGCACAACACCCACAACTGATCAAACCAGATTCGCCAACCCATCGAGTTGGCGGACCACCCCTGGATGGGTTTGAACAAGTTACGCACAAAGTGCCCATGCTTTCATTGGGCAATGCATTCACGTTTGAAGAGTTAAGCGACTTTGATCGTAGCGTACGCGAACGTCTTGAAACCGAAGAAGGTAGCGCGGTTACTTATTTAGCAGAGCCTAAATTAGATGGTCTGGCAATCAGCTTGCGTTATGAGTCTGGCATTTTGGTTCAGGCGGCCACACGTGGTGATGGCACCACGGGTGAGAATGTTACTGAAAACATTCGCACAATATCAATGGTGCCTCTAAAACTGCGTACTAGAAAACCGCCTGCCGTGCTGGAAGTTCGCGGTGAAGTGTTCATGGACACAGCTTCGTTTGATGAGGCTAATAAAGCGCTACTATTAGCTGGGGATAAGCCGTTTGTTAATCCGCGAAACGCAGCTGCAGGCAGTTTGCGACAGCTCGACTCACGTAAAACAGCCAAGCGCCGGTTGTCGATATACGTATATAGCCTGGGTGAAATTGACGGTGTTGAGGCACCGGCTTCGCAATACAACACATTGCAATGGCTCGGTGAATTGGGCTTTCCGATCAATGATGAAATCGAGGAATGTGTGGGACCAAAAGCTTGTTTCCAGTTTTATGAATCTATTTTAAAACGTCGGCCTTCGTTGGGTTACGACATCGATGGTGTGGTGTTCAAAGTTGACGATATGCTTGCGCAGCGAGAGTTAGGTTTCCGATCACGCACACCGCGATGGGCTGTTGCACAAAAGTTTCCGGCAGAGGAAGCGCAAACCAAATTGGAAAAAATTGAATTTCAGATTGGCCGCACCGGTGCGCTTACACCAGTAGCCAGGCTGGAGCCTGTGTTTGTTGGTGGTGTGAC
The DNA here is from genome assembly GCA_964437945.1 of uncultured Granulosicoccaceae bacterium. Lineage (GTDB taxonomy): Bacteria > Pseudomonadota > Gammaproteobacteria > Granulosicoccales > Granulosicoccaceae > Granulosicoccus. The sequence goes on along the minus strand of CAYTJF010000003.1, from coordinate 51,492 downwards.
TGTCAGCAATGCCACTCTACACAACATGGATGAAATTGAGCGCAAGGATATTCGCAATAAAGACACCGTTATTGTTCGGCGCGCTGGCGATGTTATTCCAGAGGTGGCTAGAGTGGTTTTAGAGCACCGCAAAAAAGGTGCTCGCAAAATTAAAATGCCAACCACGTGTCCAGTTTGTAAATCACCAGTAGAACGCGTTGACGGTGATGCCGTGGCACGCTGCACCGGCGGATTGAGTTGCGCTGCGCAGCGCCGAGAGGGAATCAAACACTACGCGTCACGTCGCGCGATGGATATTGACGGTTTAGGTGACAAATTGGTTGAGCAACTTAGTGATGCGGGGCTGATTAATTCAATAGATGATTTATACCAACTCAATGCTGAACAGTTAACGAGCCTACCCAGAATAGGTGAGAAATCAGCCAACAACTTGCTGGCGTCATTGGAAAAAGCGAAACAAACTACACTTTCAAGGTTTGTGTTTGGCCTCGGCATTCGAGATGTGGGCGAAGGCGGTGCCGCTGCGCTGGCCGATCACTTTGGTTCTCTTGACGCTATTATGTCTGCTGACGAGTCTGCACTTGAATCCGTCGAAGACATCGGTCCGGTGGTATCAGCCAGTGTGGTTGCGTTCTTTACCAATAAAAACAATCGCAAGATGATCGATGCACTTATTGAGCATGGCGTTAACTTTCCTGTGCTTGAACGGGCCGATGTTAAACAGGTGCTTGAAGGTAACACCTACGTTTTGACCGGAACGCTTTCATCGATGAGTCGTGATCAGGCCAAACAAAAATTACAGCGACTCGGTGCGAAAGTCAGCGGCAGCGTTTCCAAAAAAACCACGGCTGTGTATGCTGGTGCGTCGCCAGGATCAAAAGTCACCAAAGCAGAATCGTTGGGTGTCCCGGTACTCGATGAAGATGCGCTACAAGCCTTGCTAGATGAACATGCTTAGCGATTGTGTACAATCCGGTGTGCGTAAATTTGAATAATCAGGATTAAAACCAGGATTAATTTGTGTCTGAAACACGTGTAAAAATAGCCATCAATGGCGCTGCCGGCAGGATGGGGCGACAGTTACTCACAGCCGTGGGTGAGCGTGCTGATGTTGTCGTCAGTGCCGCTATTGATGCACCTGGGCAAGCGTGTATTGGACTTGATACCAGTGTGCTAAGTGGCGGCGAAGTTACTAACATTAATACGGTCGATACACTTGCCAATGTAGTTGATAAATTTGACACGATAATCGATTTTTCAGCACCAGCTGTTACACTCGCATTACTCCAAACACTTCATGGAACGGATAAGCGCGTGGTCATTGGTACGACGGGCTTTAATGCGGCGCAGTTGCAGACTTTGTCAAACGCTGCTGAGTCATTGCCTATCGTGTTTGCGGCCAATTACAGCGTTGGTGTTACCGTTGCGCTATCGCTGATAAGCGACGCTGCAAAGGCCCTCGGCGATGACTACGATGTGGAAATAAGCGAGGCGCATCATCACCATAAAGTGGACGCACCATCAGGGACAGCCTTGGCGATGGGGCATGCGGCTGCCGATGCTCTCGGCCGAGACCTTGATCAGTGTGCTTTGTATGGTCGCGAGGGTATTACTGGTGCACGCAACCCGCAAACTATAGGATTTGCGACTGTTCGGGCTGGTGACATCATTGGCGATCATACCGTTCTGTTCGCAGGTAATGGCGAGCGATTGGAAATAACACACAAAGCTACCGATAGGATGACGTTTGCACGAGGTGCGGTGCGAGCTGCGTATTGGTTAAGCTCGCAACCAGCTGGTTTGTATAACATGACACATGTTTTAGGTTTGGATAATAAATAAAAGTGCAATGGAGATAATTCGATGAATTTTGCCGTAGTGTTTCCCGGTCAGGGATCACAAAGTGTTGGCATGCTCAAAGCCTTAAGCGAAACATACACGGTGGTAGGTGAAACGTTTGTCGAAGCCGCCGATGTATTGGGAAAAGACTACTGGGCTTTAGCGCAAAACGGATCTGATGCCGAACTTGCCGACACAACCGTGACACAACCATTAATGTTTATTGGAGGTATCGCGGTATGGCGAGCCCTGTCGCAAGCTGGTTTACCAACTCCAACGGCCATCGCCGGACATAGTCTTGGTGAATTTTCGGCGCTTGTTGCCACCGATGCACTTGATTTTGTAGATGGTTTAAAATTAGTTAATCAGCGGGCGCAACTCATGTCGCAGGCTGTTCCGCCAGGAGAAGGTGGTATGGCCGCGTTGATTGGTATGGACGATGATGACGTCATTGCTGTGTGCAAAGATACTATGGGTGATCGTGGTGATCGCGGTGATCGAATTGTAGAGGCGGTTAACTTCAATGCACCAGGCCAAGTGGCCATTTCCGGGCACATCGATGCGTTGGAAAAAGCGGTAGCGCTTGCTAAGGAACGTGGTGCACGCAAAGCTGTCATGCTGGCAGTCAGCGTACCGAACCACAGTTCCCTGATGAAGGATGCAGGCCTGAAGCTCTCAGAGACGATCAACTCCATTCAATGGCGAGCTCCTTCAATACCACTTGTTCAAAATGCACAGGCAGCTGTGCCAAAAGATGTGGATGCTTTGCTAGCGTCGTTACGAGCGCATGTGTTCAGTCCGGTTCAATGGACTCGCACTTTGCAAACGCTAAGAGACCAATTTCAGGTGACCACCGTTGTTGAATCGGGGCCAGGCAAAGTTTTGTCTGGCCTGGGTAAACGAATCGATCGAAATCTGACAAACATGTCTTGTGAGACTCCCGAAAAAGTGCAGGCAGTATTGCAGACAGTGATTGAGTCCATGCAGGTGAGATAACGCAAGTGAAAAATATGAATAAAATGATGGAGAACCAGATAGTACTGGTCACCGGTGCAAGCCGGGGTATTGGCAAAGCCATTGCCGATAAGTTGGGCGCAGAAGATGCAACTGTTGTTGGCACGGCGACCAGCGATAGCGGTGCGCAGGCCATTAGCGAGCGTTTCGATGCTGCTGGTGTTAAAGGTAAAGGCATGGTCTTCAATGCAAACAATGATGGCGCTTCTGAAGAATTGATATCGGCTATCAACGAACAATTTGGCGCTGTGACTGTGTTGGTCAACAACGCTGGAATAACTCGCGATAATCTTCTTATGCGCATGAAAGAAGATGATTGGGATGCGATTATCGATACCAATTTGAGCAGTGTTTTTCGATTATGCAAGCTGGCGGTTAAGCCTATGGTGAAGGCACGTGGCGGGCGTATTATTAATATTGCATCGGTTGTTGGACAAACCGGAAACGCAGGACAGTCAAATTATGCGGCTGCTAAGGCCGGATTAATTGGGTTTGGGAAATCGCTGGCCAGAGAGCTTGGAGGCCGTGGTGTTACGGTTAACACCATCGCCCCAGGATTTATTGCCTCGGATATGACCGATGCACTTTCTGATGAACAAAAGGACAGAATCACCAGTGAAATTGCACTTGGTCGGTTGGGTTTGCCTGATGACATAGCCGAGGCGTGCTTGTTTTTGGCCTCTGACCGCGCTGGGTACATTACCGGCCATACGCTGAGTGTGAATGGCGGTATGTTCATGCAGTAATGTCGGTCTTGTCTTTCCATACGTAGAATACCTCATGAACACTGATCAATGAGGGCCAGCGATGTACATGACTAATTCAACTAAACACACGTACTCGTTCAGTAAACCGGTATGCGCACTTACCTTATTGTTTGCATCTGTAATGCTTGTCGCGTGTGACAGCTCAGATGATGGGGCCGGAGACAATGGTGCTGGAGATAATGTGGCCGGAGACGATGGAATTGTCGACACAGAAGCTGCAGACGTCGGATCTGTAGACACAGAAGTAGCAGATGGAAACTCAGATGCAGGTACTGCGGTTGCACTAACCCCGGATAACGACCCAACTGATATTTATGGCGACTGGATTACGCCATGTATTCCAGAAAACGATGCGAATGGTGAACTCGGTAATGTCGTGCATTCGTATGTCGTTAATGAGAATACCTGGCAAGAGTCAATTGAATTGTATGCGGCCGACGATACGATGTGTTCCAGCATGTTGGGCACAGTTGTCTATTTGTATCAGTTCGAGATTTTGGATACCGCTACTGCGGTAACGCTGAATGGAAGCGTTGTTGGTAATGCAATCAATGTTGAGATCATTTCTACCTCGGAAGACGGGTTTGGAGAAGCAGTTGCTGACAGTCGGGGCAGTGGATTGGCTGTTTGGCTCCTAATTGATGACACACTGTATTCTGGCCTGGATTTTAATGGTTCCCAACCAACTGCTCTGATGGAAAATTTCGCATTCACACGACGGTAATTGACTAAAGCTTGTACAAATTGCGATGCCAACGTATTTGCGAAGCAGTTCGCATTTTCGCAGTTGTGTCCAACTGTGAATGAAGTAGGTGCCTGTTGCACCACACTAGGTCAATTATTATCGTATCGGTAAAAAAACCGGATATGAGCCCATTTGTCAAGCCAATTTCAGCGGTTAATCTGCATTGAAAACCGTAATTAACGCCATAATTTAGGCAAATGCAGGGTAAAATCTGCATCTGATCTGGTCGGCCACAATGTGCGGTCACACAGGGTCAAAGTTATTTAAAAGTTTTTTACGAGTTATACAATAGCGGCGCTGTGTGCGTCAGGGTAAAACGGCTACGTTGCTCACCATCAACACTAACACGTCACTAACACGTCAGTTGATAAGCTCGTCGCCAATTTTTTGGAGGTTAATTCCGAGATGAGCAGTATCGACGAGCGCGTCAAAAAAATAGTCGTTGAGCAGTTGGGTGTAAAGGAAGAGGAAGTTACGACAAAGGCTTCATTTGTTGAAGACCTGGGCGCCGATTCCCTTGATACAGTTGAACTGGTCATGGCTTTGGAAGAAGAATTTGAGTGTGAAATCCCTGACGATGAAGCAGAGAAAATTACCACGGTGCAACAGGCTGTTGACTACGTTAACGCCCACATAGGTTAAACGGACTTATGATTAAATTATGGTGTTCATATAGATAGAGCACCAAGTAAAGGCTTTAAAAGAAGCAAAGCCGCGTTTAGTCTCTGTTGTCAGTAAGGGATGTCAAAAACGCGGTTTTGTTTTTTTGAACATCACCGACAGTGCATGAGTTTGTAATGCGTAATTTTGTTGGCGTTTTTATTGGTTAGTAACTTTAAAACTCAATAGATTATATGGATCTATTACTTAGCAAATTTTGGTCATCGGCTTTGACACAGTCGTGTGTCATAGTCATCGTCTAAATCTGGATTGCGAAAACTTTGGAAACCTCGTGTCACATCGTCGTGTAGTCGTTACTGGATTGGGTTTGGTCTCTCCGGTTGGCAATACCGTGAAAGAGTCTTGGGACAACATCAAAGCAGGTGTCTCTGGTGTTCGGCTCATAGAAGCCTTTGACGCGACCAGCTTTGCTACACAATTCAGCGCATCGGTTAGAAACTTCAACCACGAAGACTACTTCACAAAAAAAGAAGCACGCAAGATGGACATTTTCGTCCACTATGGCGTTGCGGCGAGTGCCCAGGCTATCGAAGATGCAGGCCTGAGTAATGCCGACGGCCTTGATCTTGAGCGTGTAGGCGTAGCAATTGGGTCTGGTATTGGCGGGTTACCAAACATTGAAGTACAGCATCAGGCTTTACTCAATGGCGGTGCTCGAAAAGTGTCGCCATTTTTTGTACCCTCCACCATTATCAACATGATTAGTGGCAACCTATCCATTAAGTACGGATACAAGGGCCCTAACATATGCGTTGTAACTGCCTGTACAACGGGTACACATAATATTGGTGATGCTGCCCGAATGATCGAGTACGGAGATGCTGATGTCATGATCGCCGGTGGGGCTGAAATGGCTACTTGTCCATTGGGTCTGGCAGGGTTTGGTGCCTCTCGAGCGTTATCCACCCGAAATGACGATCCAGCCGCTGCCAGTAGACCGTGGGATAAAGATCGTGACGGTTTTGTACTCGGCGATGGTGCTGGCATTATGGTGCTCGAGGAATATGAACATGCCAAAGCACGTGGAGCGAACATTTACGGCGAAGTGCTCGGTTATGGCATGAGTGGCGATGCCTATCACATGACCTTACCCTCTGAAGGCGGTGAAGGTGCAGCCCGATGCATGGCGGCTGCGCTGAAAAATGCCAAGCTCGACGCGAGCGATGTCGATTACCTGAACGCGCATGGTACTTCAACACCAGCAGGTGATTTGGCCGAAACTCTGGCGGTTAAAACCGTGTTTGGAAATCACAGTGACTCATTGCTTGTCAGTTCAACCAAAAGCATGACCGGGCATTTACTCGGTGGGGCAGGTGGAGTAGAGGCCGTGTTCAGTGTGTTGGCGCTGCGTGACCAAATCGCACCACCAACAATTAATTTAGATAACCCGAGTGAGGGCTGCGATCTGGATTATGTGCCGCATACCAGTCGTTCCGCAAAACTATCGGTTGCCATGTCCAATTCATTTGGATTTGGCGGCACGAATGGTACCTTGGTTTTCGGACTGGCCGCTTAGATAGAAAATTCATCATGTGGCGATTTCTGATTTTATTGTTTGTGCTTGGGTTGGTTGCTGTGGGACTGGTTTTTGCGGACTATAGCGACTCCCTGGACAGCCCGTTGGAGTTCACCGAATCACAGCGAGTGTTTGTTGTTGAAAAAGGTTGGTCATCGAAGCGAGTAGCGGCCGAGCTTGAGAATAAAGGCATTCTCGAAAAACCACATTGGTTTTATCTCTATGCCCGAATGAGCGAAAAAGGTTCGCGAATAAAAAGTGGTGAGTACAACGTAAAAGGCAGTCCAACTATCCCGGAGCTCATTGACTTGTTCGTTGATGGTGAAACGGTTCAATACGTTGGCAATATAATAGAAGGTTCTTCGTTCAAACAGCTTCGTGCACACCTGGCCAACAATACCGATTTGGTACAAACCATGACATCGATGAGCGATCAGGACATCATGAATGCGCTTGGAATGGAAGGTCAGCACCCGGAAGGGTTGTTTTTCTCGGACACTTTTCAGTTTCCTGCTAAAACCACTGATATTGAATTTTTGAAGCGCGCTAACAGCCTGTTGGATTCTGTTCTACAAGAAGAGTGGCAGCAACGCGACAAAGATATACCCATTGAAACGCCCTATGAAGCTTTAATTCTTGCGTCAATCGTTGAAAAAGAAACTGCAGCGCCGGAGGAGCGACCGCTCATTGCTGGTGTGTTTATGTCAAGACTGAATAAAAATATGCGTCTGCAAACTGACCCCACTGTGATATATGGCATGGGTGATCGGTACGATGGCAATATACGACGCTCAGACTTAACCACAGATACCCCTTACAACACCTACACACGAGCTGGTTTGCCACCCACGCCCATTTCAATGGTGGGTCGCGAAGCCATACGTGCTGTTATGCAACCGGAAGAAACCAAGGCCTTGTATTTTGTAGCGCGCCACGATGGTTCTGGTACGCATAAATTTTCTGAGAACATCGAAGAGCATAATGCTGCGGTGCGCAAATACCAACTAAAAAGGTAGTTTCGAATGGTGGTTCGCGGTCGGTTCATCACGCTTGAAGGGCTTGAAGGAGTCGGTAAAACAACCAACCGAGAATTCATCGAAACAACACTAAAACAACAAGGCCTTGAGGTACTGGTAACCAGAGAACCCGGTGGTACCGACCTCGGCGAACAACTTCGGCATTTATTACTGCACGCGAAAGCACCGGTTTCAGCCGAAGCGGAACTGATGTTGATGGCTGCATCGCGAAAGCAGCACACGGTTGAGGTTATAAACCCTGCCTTGTCAGCCGGAAAATGGGTTTTGTGTGATCGTTATGCCGATGCCAGCTATGCATACCAGGGTGGCGGCAGGGAATTAGGGGTTGATGTTGTTGCTGCTTTGCACGACTTACTAGAAGTTGATCTTCAGCCTGACTTAACCTTTTTGCTGGACATGCCAATCGCCGATGGTTTGAAACGCGTGACTGCGCGCGGAAAACCAGATCGAATTGAGAAAGAAGCCTTGGCTTTTTTTGAGCGCGCGCGTGCCGCTTATTTGCAACGAGCACAATCCCAGCCCGATCGAATGAAAATCATTGATGCCAGTTTATCTATAGAGGCGGTGCAAGAACAGGTGCACGCTTTATTGTCGACGTTTCTAGAGATCGAGCATGGCTGAACCAGCACCACTAACTAAATGTCCGCCATGGTTACTCGATCATTGGGGTGATGTTTTTCGTCGCCATGAACAAGGCAGTTTGCCGCATGCCTTATTGTTTACTGGAATGCCGGGACTGGGTAAAAAGCAGTTTGCACGCTTTGTTGCAGAATCTTTATTGTGCAGAAACAGCAATGCTAGTAGCGGTGCTTGTGGTGCGTGTGAGTCGTGCGCCCAACTAATTGCGGGAGCTCACCCGGAGCTTATGGTACTAAGCCCTGAAGGGGCAGCGATGAACATAAAGGTTGATCCGGTTCGCGAATTGGTTGGCTGGCTGCAATTGTCTGCACCACCAGGGCGTTACCGGGCCGCATTGATTGACAGTAGCGATGCGATGAATCGAAACGCTGCGAATAGCTTGTTAAAAACACTTGAAGAACCTGGAGAACGTGCCGTATTGCTGTTAGCAACAAGCCGTCCCGGCACGCTGCCTGCCACGGTACGTAGTCGTTGCCAAACCACGCTTTTAACCGTACGTGATCGCAAAAGTGCGGTGGACTGGATGGTCGAGCAGGGGGTTAACGATGCTGAAGAACAGTTGAACTATGCACGAGTTGGTCCGATGGCCATCGTTGAGCAAAACTTGCCGGCGTGGCAGGCGTCAGAGAAGTTATTGCAACAAGCCTGGACGGATTTATTTCTGATGCGCGCAAGTGTTGGCAAGATCGTTGATTCGTTGAGTGATCTATCAGTTACACGTTGCCTGAACAACTTTTCAAGTTGGGCCTTATTAGCAAATAAGACACTGTTAAATGTACCGATTGGCGCGAATCCTGCCACTGTAGAGCTGATATCGGCCGTTCACGATCGACTCGATTCTGAGCAATGGTTCACACTTTACGATCGTATGCAGAGTTTGTACCGCTCGGACAGCGCTAGCTTCAAAACTCCGACTGTGCTTGAAGGACTTTTTGCCGATATCAGACTTATGACTCAAGACTGAAAGCTGAAGGTGTCTCATGACCGAACAAACCCGCAAGGGCATTATCGCTTTTTCGATTACTGATCGAGGTGCGCTGTATTCTTCGTACATGTCGTTCGTGCAAAACGGTGCGGTATTTGTACCTACTGCACGTTCATACGATCTTGGTGATCAGGTATTCATGTTATTGAAACTAATGGATGACAGTTCGCCTATTCCGGTTAGTGGAAAAATCGTTTGGGTAACGCCTGCAGGAGCACAAGGAAATAAAACCCCTGGTATTGGTGTGCAATTTTCTGAAGACGATAAAGGCGCCACAAAGTCCGATATCGAGCAACATCTGGCTGCAGCAATTGCTGGTGAACGACCCACCCAAACTATGTAATCGATTTAAAAGTGTCTATCAGGTTACTTGACCTGCGATACTAGTGCGTTAACATACCGCGCTAAAGACAAGCGCGATATGTTATGACAAATTCAGACTCTGATTCATCCATCACAAATTCACCTTTGGCTGATGTCCATGAAACCCTGGACACCAAAACAACCGAGAAGTCGCCGACGCCGCTTAATGCCGATCGGTTCAGTAAAGCGGCTGCAAAAAATGCAAAGAAGATGGCAAAACGCACCTATGTTGCGCAAAGCCCTATACACGGCAAGGGATTGTTTGCATCAAAGGCTATCAAGGCAGGTGTGACACTAGGCCGTTTGCAAGGCATGCTGACAGACGATGACGGCACTTACGTCTTGTGGTTAAACAAAAAAATCGGGCTCGAAATCACCAATGAATTTCGTTTTATTAACCACGATTCAAACCCCAATTGTGCACTGACAGACACTAAAGTAGTCACCCTTCGAGCCGTGGAAAAAGACGAAGAGTTTACCCACGACTATGGTTGGTAGTTTCGATTGATGCTTTACCGGGGATAGCTGGAAAGGTAGCTGACTCGAATCATTGTTGAGTCGGCTACCGTCCCTTTAGTTTGCCCCTTGGAATAGATTTGGGGAAATAGTTGGATGCCTATGTTCAGGCTTGTGGATTCGCTGGAGCGTTTCTAGCCGCTTTTGCCAATAGTTTTTTCTGGTAACGCGTTTGCACTATGTCTGTCAGTACCAACACTGCAATAACAAAGTAGAACGTGGTTTTGGTCATCGACTCAATTGGATTGCCGAACAAGTGCAAGTGGGCAAGATGGCCACCTTCGGACAGCAGCATGATACCAACTACAAACAGTATGAACAGGCCAAGCACTTCATACATGCGGTTGCGTTCCAGAAAAGTAGATACACGTTCAGCCAGCCAGATCATTAAAACGCCACCGATGATGATTGCTGTTGCCATGACCCAGAACACGTCGGTCAATGCCATCGCACTTAAAATAGAATCGAACGAAAAAACAACGTTCATCAATACAATCCAGAATATCACCATACCTACAGACTTTGGTTTGGCATCTTCAACGTGATCTTCTTCAATTCGCATCATGTGCATGACTTCTTTTGTAGCGGTGTAAATAATAAATATTCCACCGACCAGAACAATGATGCTGTGCACGTTAAACACGCCTTCAATGATGCCGTCAATGTTGATATTCAGAATGGGGTCCTTTACGTATTCAATTAACGACACCAACGCGAATAAAAGCACAATGCGTAGCACAATTGCCATACCAATGCCCATTTTTCGGACCCATGCCTGCTTATCAGCCGGAGCTCTTTTCGATTCGAGAGACACGTAAAGCAAGTTGTCAAAACCCAGCACAGCCTGGAGTACGACCAGCGCACCAAGTGTTAACAGATTTTCGATGTTGAGCAAGCTTTCCATCAGGTATTGTCCGGCACTATTGGCAAAGGTAAACGGTGGATTGATAAGTGTTGTATCTAACCTTGTCAACACGGCAGGCGCGATACGTACTCGCATTGTTTAATGTTATTGCATTGTTAACGTTCTGCTGGCGTCCATTTTTCCAGTTCCAGCAAATGCTCTGAAACAGAGTCGATTTGGCTATGGATTAGTTGGTGTGCATCAGTTATTGCCTGGTTGTAGTAATACACACCAATTTCAGTACTAAAGAATTCAAGTAAGAACTCAGCGTCAAATTGCCCGATATCACTATCAAGCTTGGTTTTGAAGTACTCCTGAATTCGAGGCACGATACGTGCCGTATTCTCTTTACTTAATTTGATCTCTGCCATGTCTGGTTCCTGGTTTGGCTGCGGCGGGTTCGGGCGGCTTGAGCTATGGCTGATATTCTCCACTGGCAGCAATTCGGGCTATGTCTGATTGATCAAGCATCACGGTGTCCACTACTGCTGCTGCATTGATTTGTCCATAAATATGTGGAAAGGCTTCGGTGCCACCAGAGGTATTTTCGTATACCAGCTCCTCTGTAAGCAGTTCAGCATCAATGTGCAGCAGAACCAGTTTGCTCGCATCAGTGTAGTAGCGCTGGATAACTCCCGGTAGTTGATTAGCGGCACAGCAGTGTATAAAACCCTCAGTTTCAAGGGATGGAGAGCTGTAGGTTCCGGTTTGCTCCAGTTTCACATTGTCGTCCGGGCTAGCTAAATGGTAAATCGGTTTGTTCAAGATTATTCCCTGGAATCTGTAGTAAATAACATGCCATACGCACTATTTTGACTTGTTTTTTACGCTAAGCGCGAAAGCATGGTTGTCGATAGGTTAAACAAGCTGTCTTTACGCAAAATCAAGGTATCTACCTATCGAGTCTCCGATCATATTGAGTTACAATTGTCCGATTGTGTTGAACCAAGACTAATTGGAGGACTTGTTAAATGGGTTGGATCGGATTATGGCCGTTTCTTTTCGGCTGTGGAGGGCTATTTGTTGCCTTCGTAATATACCGGATGTTGGTGGATTACGATGAAGGGGACGGTAAAATCAAATCAATTGGCGATGCCATTCACTCGGGTGCCATGGTTTTCATGCACCGCGAATACAAAATGTTGGGTATATTTGCCGGTGTTTTGGTGGTGTTGCTTTTAATCTTCGTTGGTTTTGGTACCACGTTGTCGTTTATTGTTGGTGCTGCATGTTCAGCAGCTGCAGGGTATCTGGGTATGTTCTCCGCCACAAAGGCAAATGTTAGAACAACCTTGGCTGCTCACGAAAAAGGTCAGGCAGAAGCGCTAACGGTTGCCTTTTTCGGTGGGTCAATCATGGGTCTGTGTGTTGCTGCATTGGGTCTGGTTGGTTTGGGTTTTCTGTATTTTTTCTTCGGTGGCAATCCTGAGCATGTTCACGCTATCCATGGCTTTGGAATGGGTGCGTCCAGTGTTGCATTGTTTTCACGTGTTGGTGGCGGCATATTCACAAAATCCGCCGATGTAGGCGCTGATTTGGTAGGCAAGCTCGAAGCTGGTATACCTGAAGACGATCCCCGTAACCCCGGTGTAATTGCTGACAACGTTGGTGACAACGTTGGCGATGTAGCTGGTATGGGTTCGGATATATTCGAATCTTATTGTGGCTCGATGATCGCAACCATTGCGATTGCATCTACGCTTGTGCTTACCGGTCCTGATAGTGTTGAAGCCCTGGGTGGCGGTGATCGTGGCGCTTTGATGGGTATGCCATTGTTGCTTGCCACTGCTGGTTTGTTGTGTTCAATCCTCGGTATTGTAGTTGTGCGATCCAAATCTAGCGAAGCCCCTGAAAAAGCATTGCGTCTGGGTCATCAGATTTCAGCAGTGGCATTGGTTGTACTAGCCTTGATACTGGTTTGGGCCATGGGGCTTTCCATGAACATCTGGTGGGCAATTCTGGCAGGTACTGCTGGCGGCATTATTATCGGTTTGGTGACCGAGTACTACACGGCTATGGGGCCGGTTAGACGTATTGCAGAATCTGGGAAAACCGGCAGTGCAACCGTCATCATCACCGGTTTGGCTGTGGGTATGGAGTCGGTTGTTATTCCAGTGCTTACCATCTGTCTGATCATCTTTATATCCACATCAGTAGCCGGTTTATACGGTGTTGGCATAGCGGCGGTGGGCATGCTTGCAACGGTCGGTATGACCATGGCACTCGATGCCTATGGTCCTGTCGCTGACAATGCCGGTGGCATTGCCGAAATGGCGGGTCTGGGTGAAGATACTCGTGAAATTACTGATGGTCTCGATGAAGTCGGTAACACCACTGCAGCAATTGGTAAAGGATTTGCCATTGGTGCAGCAGCACTTGCGGCCTTGGCCATTATTGCTGCGTTCGTTGAAACCATGACCGCATCCAATGCCGACTTTGCATTGGAATTGTCTAACCCGATGGTTTTGGTTGGTTTGTTTATTGGCGGCTTACTACCATTTTTGATCGCCGCTATTACCATGACAGCGGTTGGTGATGCTGCAATGGAAATGATCGAAGAGATTCGTCGTCAGTTCAAAGAAATTCCGGGTCTTAAAGAAGGAAAAGCCGAGCCTGACAGCGATCGCTGTGTTGACATTGCAACCACAGCTGCATTGAAAAAAATGATCTTGCCCGGTTGTATTGCTGTTGCTGCGCCACCGGTTGTTGGTCTGATTATCGGTGCCGAAGCTTTGGGTGGCATGCTTGCTGGTGCGTTGCTTGGTTGTGTGTTGTTGGCACTAATGATGGCAAATGCTGGTGGTGCCTGGGATAACGCCAAGAAGTATGTAGAGAAAGGCAATCTGGGTGGTAAAGGTTCAGATACACACGAAGCGGCAGTTATTGGTGATACCGTTGGCGACCCATTCAAAGATACTTCGGGTCCATCGATGAATATCCTGATCAATGTCATGGCCATTGTAAGTTTGGTTATTGCACCCATTTTGTAACATTGATCAAATAACATTGTTTTACCGCTGGTGATGTATCCAGCGACAGACCAAGGGCCTCTTTAGGCCCTTTGTCTTTTCTGCTTGTCTTTTCTGCTCGTCTTTTTTGCCTTTCTATTCTGCTCGTCTATTCTGATGTGACGAAAACTATCACTGTGATTCGCCTGTTTTTTGCATAATAACGAACTAGATAAATAACACCGTATTAATAATTTATGAACCTTGAAAAGATTGCGATAGGCAATAGTGCTCCCGACGATGTCAATGTTATTGTCGAAGTGCCTATTGGTGGAGAGCCGATAAAGTACGAGCTCGACAAGCAGTCCGGGGCCTTGTTTGTCGATCGTTTTTTGTATACGCCCATGCGATACCCTGGAAACTACGGATTCGTACCGCATACCTTGTCTGAAGATGGGGACCCGATCGATGTGCTTATTTGTAACACGCGAGCGATTATCGCTGGTGGCGTGGTTAACTGTGTGCCAATTGGTGTGCTGGTTATGGAGGATGACGGTGGTCAGGATGAAAAATTAATCACTGTGCCATCAACTCTGGTTACCAAACGCTACGAAAATATCCGCGACCACACCGATTTACCGCAAATTACTCGCGATCAAATCGAGCATTTTTTCAAACACTACAAAGATTTGGAGCTCGGGAAATGGGTCAAAGTGCACGAGTGGGGGTCTGCAGCCAAAGCGAAACAGTTATTAGTAGAAGCCATTGAGCGGGCCGGGAGAGTGTAGTAGGGCTCCTGCCAAAGTGTCTACAGGAACGCTAAATCAATAGAGACGATAAGACAACCATCATACAGCTCTCTGGCGGCGTTCTTGCACAGCTGGATGCATTAATTAGCTTTTGATACTAACGTAAAATGAAACTAGATCAGATTCCGCTTGGGTACGATGCACCCGACGATATTAATGTCATTGTAGAAGTGCCTGTAGGCGGGGAGCCAATCAAATACGAAATGGACAAAGCCTCTGGCGCTATGTTTGTAGATCGATTTCTTTATACCCCCATGCGTTATCCAGGCAATTATGGGTTCGTGCCACACACCTTGTCAGAAGATGGCGATCCAATCGATGTATTGATTTGCAACACGCGACCAATCATTCCTGGTGCAGTCATTAATTGCCGACCAATAGGTGTATTGGTGATGGAAGATGACGGTGGACAGGATGAGAAACTTATCGCAGTTCCATCAGAAAAGATGTCTCACCGATACATTGATGTGCAATCTTGCGAGGATTTACCCGTCATTACTCGCCAGCAAATAGAGCATTTTTTCCAACACTATAAAGATCTTGAACCAGACAAGTGGGTCAAGATTGAGCGCTGGGGCGATGCAACTGACGCAATGAGACTAATAGAAGAGGCAATCGATCGAGCAGCCGGCCACAGTGCACCCAAGCTATCGATTGTTGGCTAAAAGGTGTAACGTACGGCCTTGATGCAATCGATGGGTGTGATGGTTATCACTCCCATCTCAAGGTTTTTGTGTGTTTACCCGAAAGCTTAGAATCCGTAGCTAAACGATACGAACGAATCTGTTGTGTCGACCGCTTCTTGACCGTCAAACTCAGTAGTGCGTAAGCGATAGGTGTATTTAATAGCCCCACCAGGCACTCTAAAAGAGATTGCCGCTTCTGCAGTGGTTCTGTCTACTACATCAGATGTTGATAAGTCGCCGTCCAGTTCCAGCTTCAAAAGGTCTGTCAATGCTTGTGATGCGCCAATGCGTGCCACGGTTGAGTCAATATCCTGCTCAGCAATACCAGTTTGGGCACTGAATTCGGTTGATGTTCTTCCTGCGCCCGCTTCTGCGTATAAGTTTGTCGATCTCGTGTTGAGCAATTGAATACCCAAACCTGCAAACAAAGCAGTTTCCTGATCAATATTAATATCTTTGGCAGTCAGCCAACTGGCGTCACCAAAAGCGTAAATTTGATCAGAAAACCAGAATTGGGGTTCATAGCCAACTCTATAACTGGTACCAGCGTCGCCCTGTATCCAGTCTGCATAAAACTGCTGATTCAGAGGACGATCACTGTTGCTCAATTTAAAGCGTATCAATGAGCCGTTGCCATCGCCCTGTACAACCGTACCGCCTTCGATATCACCACTCCAGTCACCGTATACGCTACCCGGTACAACGATTGTGGGTATGGCCAGCACTGCAGTCAGCAGCACACCAAATACATTGTTTTTCATGGATTCATCCTGTTTTCGTTATTGGATGTTCAATCAGATATTGACCAATCCGAATAAACTGAGTGTAGCCCATATCTACAGGCGCTCAACAGAGCCGAGACGGTGCTGGTTGACGTACAGGCTTAAGATCAGTACACACAATGGTTAGTTCCGTGTGTCTTTTGTGTTGACGAAGTTTGACATCGTGACCGTAAGACACAGATTCTAATAGGGTACGCCATCAAAACTACCTTGCGCGATGAGAGTAATTAGTGAGCATCGATCAGTCTGACGAAATAATTCGAATTCACTGTTGTTTGCTTTATCGCGACGAAGCATTTGCAATGCGCCCGGAAGGTAAGTGTTAGTCAGAACTTTTGCCCGATCTCAATCGCTGTTTTAAGTGCCCGCAATCCATCTTCACCACTAACCAGTGGGCGAGAGCCGGAATTGATGGCGATAATAAATGCTTCTATTTCTGCGCGAATGGCGTCGCCTTTGTCCAGGCTTTCATCAATACAATCGATCACCGGCATGCCATCTTTGTCTGGCTGCTCTCGATCAACCTTGCAAACACGTGAGGTGTTTTCCTGGAAATCTACCGCAACATACGTGTCTTTTTGAAAAAAGCGCATGCGTCGTTCAACTTTACCGCTGACTCGGCTGGCGGTGACATTTGCCACACAGCCATTGCTGAATTCGAGCCGAGCGTTAGCTATGTCTGTTTCACTGGACACTATCGGTGCACCGTTAGCATGTATTGCAGTTAGGTCTGCATCAACCAGGTGCATAATGATGTCGATATCGTGAATCATTAGATCTAATACTACATTGACATCTGCACCGCGGGTGTTAAACGGAGCCAGTCGGTGCGATTCGATAAACAATGGATTTTTTATTTGATCGGCAACCGATAGCAAGGCCGGATTGAATCTTTCAAGGTGTCCTACCTGCAACACGCTGCCGTTTTTGCGTGCAATCTCAATCAGCTTTTCTGCTTCATCAACGGTTACGGTAATGGGTTTCTCTACCAGAACATGAATGCCGGCTTCGAGTAAATCCCTGGCTACGGCAAAGTGGGTAGTTGTGGGTGAGGCTACACTGACAGCATCCACTTTTCCGATTAAATCCGTATGGTCGTTGAGCGCAACTGTAGAGAGCTCATCAGCAATAGTGGTAGCGCGAACCGCATCAACATCGCTGATGGCGATCAACTCACACTGAGCGAGTTGGTGGTATTTTTGTGCATGAAACCGACCCAGGTACCCGGTGCCAACCACCGCCATTTTCAGCAGGTTTAGGCTAGGTATATCTGCTGATTGGTTCATTGACGCTGTTTCGCTGTTGCGTTTTGTGGTTACGGTTTGTGTCATTCTGTAAGTGTACTTGGGCAAGCGCGCAAGACAAAGTATATTGCTCGCCATGCCATCGAAAAACATATTGCAAACTGCTCTGCAACCGTTCCTGATAGCCGGGGTTGATGAGGTTGGGCGTGGTCCACTGGCGGGTTCAGTGGTAGCCGCCGCTGTTGTGTTAGACCCATCCAGACCCATTGAAGGGTTGCTCGATTCAAAACTGTTGAAGGCGGCCCGCCGTGAGGAACTTGACGAGGTGATCCAACGCCAAACCTTAAGCTTTTATATCGCTGAGGCGAGTGTGGCAGAAATTGATCAATTGAACATTTTGCATGCCAGCATGCTTGCCATGCAGCGAGCAATCGAGGGCCTGAAGGTCAAGCCACAGCTGGTATTGGTGGATGGTAATCGTTGCCCGGAAACGTCTTACCCGAAACAGGCAATAGTGAAGGGTGATCAGCACGTACAAGCAATCAGTGCGGCTTCAATCATTGCGAAGGTTTATCGTGATCGGCAAATGGATGAACTGCACAAAATACATCCAGAATATGGCTTTAATAGCCACAAGGGTTATCCCACAGCACAGCATCGAGCGGCTATTATGGAGTATGGTGTGTTGCCATTGCACCGAACATCGTTCGCACCCGTACGCAATGCCTTAATGGTCAAAAAAAATACAGCTAACGCATGAGTCACCGATTTGTTCATCTGAGTGTTCATACTGAATTCTCGTTAATCGACAGTACTGTGCGCATTAAGCCGCTTGTTAAAAAAGTAGCCGAAACCATGCCGGCGGTGGCAGTGACCGATCGCGGTAATCTGTTTGCCCTGGTTAAATTTTACCGGGCGGCTCTGCATGGCGGTATTAAACCGATTGCCGGGGTGGATGTGCGCATTCAACCAGACCCGAATAAGCCTGAAATTTATCGAGCGTTGCTACTGGTGCAAAACGATATTGGTTACGGCAACCTCACCCGTATGGTATCTCGTAGTTTCCAGGAGGGACAACACTCAGGTACACCAGTAATACAGCGCCAGTGGATGAACGATAGTTGCGACGGCATTATCATGCTCTCTGGCGGTATCGAGAGCGACGTTGCTGATGCGCTGCAGCGCGGGCAAGATGAACGGGCGCAAGAGCTGGCTGCAAATTGGCAGAAACTGTTCGGCGATCGATACTATCTGGAGCTCACCCGAACCGATCGCTCTGGTGAGCAGGCCTATATAAGAGGTGCCTGCAAAATTGCCTCCGAATTGGGTATACCGGTTGTTGCTACTAACGATGTTCGGTTTATCGATAAAGACGACTATGCAGCGCATGAGGCGCGAGAGTGCATTCAATCGGGGTATGTACTTGCAGATTCTTCGCGGGTAAAACAAATCAGCGAGTTCCAGTATCTGAAAACCGAAGAACAAATGTGTTCACTGTTTGAAGATATTCCGCAAGCCTTGGCAAATTCAGTAGAAATCGCCAAGCGCTGTAACTTGCAGTTGTCTTTGGGTAAACCAGTGCTACCCGACTTTCCGATTCCTGATGGCATGACCGAATCGGAATACTTCAGGCAGCTCTCGGTGGACGGGCTCGAAGAGCGATTGGCGCAGCTCTACGACACTACCGCGCAAAATTTTGCAGACATACGCAAACCCTATGACGATCGCCTGGTGCAGGAACTCGATGTTATTACGCAAATGGAATTTCCCGGCTATTTTCTCATTGTTGCCGATTTCATTCGATGGTCCCGCGAAAATGCCATACCGGTTGGTCCTGGTCGAGGGTCAGGTGCTGGCTCGTTGGTTGCGTATTCCCTGAAAATTACCGATCTTGACCCACTCGAATACGATTTACTGTTTGAACGATTCTTGAATCCCGAGCGCGTATCGATGCCGGATTTTGATATCGATTTTTGCATGGATGGTCGTGATCGCGTCATTCAATACGTATCGCAAACCTACGGCGCTCATCGTGTATCGCAAATCATCACCTATGGCACGATGGCCGCCAAAGCGGTGGTGCGCGATGTGGGTCGCGTTATGAGCCATCCTTATGGCTTTGTTGATCGCATTGCCAAGATGGTGCCGTTTGAAGTTGGCATGACGCTAACCAAGGCGTTGGACGAATCGGAAGATTTGGCCAGAGCTTATCGCAACGATGAAGAAGTAACCTCTTTGTTGGATATGGCATTGGCGCTCGAAGGTCTTGCGCGCAATGCGGGTAAACACGCTGGTGGTGTGGTTATCGCGCCTACAGCGTTAACTGATTTTACCCCACTGTATTGTGAATCCGATGGCAGCTCGCTGGTTACCCAGTTCGACAAAGATGATGCTGAAGATGTTGGCTTGGTCAAGTTTGATTTTCTCGGCCTGCGCACACTCACCATCATTGATAACGCCGTCAAAGAAATCAATGTAAAACTCGATCAGCCTCTGGACTTGCTGGCATTGCCGCTTGATGACGAGCCGACTTATAAGCTATTGCAAAAAGCACAAACTACAGCCGTGTTTCAACTTGAATCGAATGGCATGAAACGCCTTATCGAAAGATTGCAGCCGGATAATTTTGAAGACATCATCGCGCTGGTTGCTTTGTATCGACCAGGCCCATTGCAGTCCGGCATGGTTGATGACTTTATTGATCGCAAGCACGGGCGTAAGCAGCTTGCCTGGCCACATGAAGATTATCAACTTGATGTATTGAAGCCGGTTCTTGAACCTACCTATGGCGTTATCTTGTATCAGGAGCAGGTTATCCAGATTGCGCAGGTTATGGGTGGGTTCTCTCTGGGTAGTGCGGATATTCTGCGCCGAGCAATGGGTAAGAAAAAAGCCGAAGAGATGGCCAAGCAGCGTAGTGGGTTTCTTATCGGCTGTGAAGAGAACAATATAGACAAAGATCTGGCTGGAAACATTTTCGATCTGGTCGAGAAATTCGCCGGGTATGGTTTTAACAAGTCGCACTCAGCTGCCTATGCGTTGTTGTCCTACCAAACTGCCTGGTTGAAGTGTCATCACCCGGCGGCGTTCATGGCAGCCGTACTCTCAGCTGATATGGATAACACCGACAAAGTTGTTGTCTTGATAGAAGAATGCAATTCCATGGGTTTAACGGTGAAACCCCCGAGTGTGAATCATTCGCAGGTGCGTTTTTCCGTTCTCGATGACAACACAGTCGTTTATGGGCTTGGCGCTATACGAGGTGTGGGTGAAGCCGCATTGTCGAATGTCCTGGTACAGCGTGACGAAAACGGCCCGTTTAACGATCTTGATGATCTATGCAGACGCGCCGACCAGGGCACGGTGAACAAGCGAGTGTTGGAGGCCTTGATAAAAGCCGGGGCGGCAGATGAGCTCGGACCTAATCGTGCATCGTTGATGGCCTATTTAGCCGACGCACTGCACGGTGCCGAGCAAATGCATCGAGACAATGCAGCCGGGCAAAATGATCTGTTTGGCTTGGATGGGCCAATAGATGGGCCAACTACAGACAATAGCGACAACACCACTGTAGTTATTCCCTTAAAAGACGATTGGACCGATCGTCAGCGATTGGCTGCCGAGAAAGACACACTGGGTCTTTATCTCAGCGGCCACCCGATTAATGAATTCAAGGCAGAGCTGGAAAAGTTCACCCACGGTTCACTCAAGACAATTTGCGCTAAAGCCACACCAACCGACAACAACATGCCAGGCTATCGCCAGAAAGGTGTGCCGGTTATCGCAGCCGGGCTGGTAATGGCTGTGCGCTTTCGTGATATTCAAGGCCGAAAAATGGCGTTTATAACGCTTGATGACAAAACCGGTCGAGTTGAAATTAGTCTCAGTGGTGAACTGATCGACAGCCACGCACACCTGATCGTCAAAGACGAAGTGCTCGTTGTAGATGGCGATGTGAGTCCGGACGATTTTAATGGTGGGTATAAAATTCGTGCACGTGAGATTTATGATCTGGCGCAGGCGCGCTCGCGATTTGCTCGACGACTAGTCATTAATTTGAAGCAGGAGCAGTTAAAGCAAAATGGACTCGCCGACCTGGTTGCAGCACTTTCGCACTACAAAAGTGGCAGCACCCCTGTGTGTTTCCAGTACGACAACGGTCAGGCACGAGCCCGGATTCAGGCAGGTCAGCTCTGGTGGGTTAATCCGCAGGACGAGCTGCTGACCAACCTGAATCAGCTCGCAGGTGAGGGCAGCGCTGAGTTGGTGTACTAGGGCGGATCATATTGTGCCAATAAGTTTGCCATCAAGCTTGCCAACAAGTTCGCTAGCAGGTTATTCATTAATATTATCCGACTGTTATATTCGACAAACTGCTCAATAAGGTGATTCAACTGGCTGAACTAGTGTAGTGTAATAGGCAAAAGGTGCATATCAGATTTGTTCGGGGCGGCCTACCGTAAAATTGCCTCAGCAAGGCACCGTTTTTATGCCCTTTAGGGTGCGCAGCGAATATAGGTCATATTGGCAAGAACGGTAACGCCGATGAGGTGATTTTACGGAAGGCCGCCCCGAACAGATCTGAATATGCCTTTTGTCTGTTACACCACACTAGCATGGCCTGCGGTAGAATGGGAAATGTGAGCGAAATGCAGGTAAATCCGTTTTAAATGAACCCCAATTTTCTCGATTTCGAACAACCGATTGCTGAACTGGAAGCAAAGATTCGGGAGTTGCAATATGCCTCTGACGATGCTGATATCAATATCAGCGAAGAGATCGAGCGGCTTAAAAATAAATGCGATTCGCTGACGCAAACCATTTTCACAAAGCTCTCATCCTGGCAAATTACTCAACTGGCCCGTCACCCACAACGGCCTTACACCCGCTTCTACATCGATTCAGTCTTTACTGATTTGGATGAGCTGCACGGCGATCGACTGTACGGCGACGATTCCGCGATCATCGGTGGTCTGGCACGTCTTGAAGGCAAACCAGTGGTTGTTATCGGACACGAAAAGGGTCGAGACACTAAAGAAAAAATTCATCATAACTTTGGTATGCCGCGGCCGGAAGGGTATCGAAAGGCTAAACGTCTAATGGAGATGGCGGAGCGGTTTGAATTACCGGTAATCACTTTCATTGACACACCTGGTGCCTACCCTGGAGTGGGTGCTGAAGAACGTGGTCAAAGCGAAGCCATTGCGCGAAACCTGTTTGTTATGGCCGATTTGAAAACCCCGATTATCTGCACGGTTATAGGCGAAGGTGGGTCCGGCGGTGCTCTGGCCATTGGTGTGGGTGATCAGGTCATGATGCTGCAGTACAGCATCTATTCTGTTATCAGTCCGGAAGGCTGTGCGTCTATTTTATATAAAAGTGCTGACCGCGCATCTGATGCGGCTGAAGCCATGGGCGTCACCTCCGATCGGTTATTCGAACTTGGTTTAGTCGACAGAGTTGTTGAAGAGCCACTCGGTGGCGCACATCGAGACCCGGATGCGGTAGCGCAATCGCTAAAAGTGGTACTGATTGAAGAGCTTGCAAAACTCGATGGACAGACAACGGATGAGCTTCTGCATGCCCGTGCAGAAAAACTGCGCGCATACGGCCAGTACAAGGAAAGTTAATGGGTCCGTCTGATGCGCTCGCACAATACCTGAATACGCAAACGGGTGTAACCCAGGTGTGTGTGGCATACAGTGCTGGTTTGGATTCTCACGTTCTGTTGCATGTTGCTGCACAACTATTGCAAAGCCGTGACGATGTTGAGTTGCGGGCTATACATATTAACCATGGTTTGCAACAACAGAGCGAGCAGTGGGTAATGCACGCGCAACAGGTTTGCGATGCGCTTGACGTACCTTTAATTGTGCGAAAAGTGAACGTCGATGAAAAGCCCGATGGCCCTGAAGGTGGTGCAAGACTGGCACGATACGAAGCCTTTGCCGACATCGTGCATCCCGGTGAGCATTTGTTGCTGGCACAACACGCAGATGATCAGGCAGAAACGTTTCTACTCCAGGCATTGCGGGGCAGCGGGCCAGACGGACTGGCTTCGATTCCTCGAAAACGTACCTTTGTTAATGCTTTTATGGGACGACCCTTACTGGGGTGTACCCAACAATCATTAACTGACTATGCACAATCTAATGGGCTTAAGTGGATTGAAGATCCAAGCAATAACGATGCACGCTACGATCGCAACTTTATTCGCAATGAAGTACTGCCGTTAATACGCACGCGCTGGCCAGCCGTAACCAAAACGCTGAGTCGATCCGCCATGCGTAGTGCGGCATCAGTGCAAACACTGCATGATGTCGCGGTGGATGATCTTAAGGTAGTTCGTGTGCAGGGTACCAGCGAGCTCAGTATTGTAAGCCTTCGGGTACTGCCGGCAGAACGTTGCTTTAATGTACTTCGTCTGTGGGTTCGACAAGCCGGGTTACGCATGCCTCGCTTGCAGGATTTACAGCAGGTCATGTCGGATTTGCTGCGCGCCAGAACCGACTCGCTCGGGATAGTCAACGTGCGCGATTATGAACTCAGGCGCCATGGTGACAAATTGTTCTTGATCGATAAACCGGTTAAAAACGAACCATTTTCACACGAATGGGAAGCGCCCTATAACGACTTGTTAATCAAAGAGACTGGTCAAGTATTGTCCAAACAAGGTTGCGAGCAGCAAGGGCTGCAATTGCCGTCGAGTGGTTCGATTACCGTTCGCAACCGTATTGGTGGAGAACTGATCAAATTAGGGGAACCTGCGTTTCATAAGGCCGTAAAAAAAGTGTTACAAGAAGCGGCCGTGCCACCGTGGCAGCGCGATGCCGTACCGTTACTCTATGTCAACGGGAGTCTTGCAGCCGTATGGGATGTGGTGGTTGCAGTTGATTTTCGAGCCGCCACAGAATTAGCCTAAAGCGCGTAAGGCAATTGTCCGACCCTGCCTGTTCTGGTAAACTTTACGTCCATTCCAGGGCACTTAAATGCCTTTAGCGCCAGTGCACTAGCGAAATATTTCGCCGGTCGTATTAAAGAGTTACTTACGAGATTTTTGCGGGTTTGTTCCGTTTATTTTTTTAGCGGATTGGTTGCGTATTGTTTTTGGATTGTTTTTAAATTGTTTGTCCAGATACTTTTCGCAGTTAATATTTGTGTGGTTACCGATTCGCAGTTAGAAAAAGCTGGCTTCTCAATAACAAAAGCGTCATTCATCACACTCAAACTGTGTGCTGACGCACCATAAAGTCGAAAGCAATTTATGACGCGTTTTATTTTTATAACCGGCGGCGTGGTCTCGTCTTTGGGCAAGGGAATCTCGTCAGCTTCGCTGGCGGCTTTACTTGAAGCACGCGGTTTGAAAATCGCGATGCTCAAGCTCGACCCGTACATCAACGTCGATCCGGGTACTATGAGCCCGTATCAGCATGGTGAGGTGTTCGTCACTGAAGATGGCGCAGAGACCGATCTCGATCTGGGCCACTACGAACGATTTGTACGTATAAAGACAAGTCAAAGTAACAACTTCACCACCGGTCGGGTTTACGAGACGGTTATTTCCAACGAGCGTCGTGGCAATTACCTTGGTGCAACCGTGCAAGTCATCCCTCACATTACCGATGAAATTCGCCGTCGTATTGTCGTTGGTGCTGGAGACGCCGACGTTGCCATGGTCGAAATCGGTGGCACGGTTGGCGATATTGAGTCTTTACCGTTTCTGGAGGCGATTCGACAAATGGGTGTTGAGCTGGGTCGTGAGAACGCGCTGTTTATGCACCTGACGCTGGTCCCGTATATTGCCACCGCCGGTGAAATAAAAACCAAGCCAACTCAACACTCTGTAAAGGAGATGCGCTCAATTGGTATTCAGCCAGATATTCTACTGTGTCGTTGTGATCGTCCTCTGCCTGACAATGACAGGAGAAAAATTGCTCTTTTCACCAACGTGCAGGAGCGCGCCGTTATTGCCGCCTCCGATGTAGATTGTATCTACGATATCCCGCGTATGTTGCATGAACAAAGCGTTGATGAATTGGTTGTCAACCAATTTGGACTCGAATTGCCACCGGCTGATTTATCAGAATGGCATGCGGTGGTTGAGGGTATCCGTAACCCGGACTCCATGGTCACTATTGCGATGGTGGGAAAGTACACAGAGCTTACCGAGTCTTATAAGTCATTAAACGAAGCGCTGACCCATGCAGGTGTAAAGACTGCCAGTAAAGTGAGGATTCGTTATGTCGATGCTGAAAAACTCGAACAAGGTGATATGCAGTCTCTGAGTGAGGTGGACGCAATCCTGGTTCCTGGTGGTTTTGGTAATCGTGGTGTTGAAGGAAAAGTCGCGGCAGCTCGTTATGCTCGAGAAAATAAAATTCCGTATTTGGGTATTTGCCTGGGGATGCAAGTTGCGATTATTGACTTTGCTCGTAACATTGCCGGTATAAAATCGGCTAACAGCTCAGAGTTTGACATGAGCACCGACCATCCCGTTATCGGATTAATTACCGAATGGCAAAACGAAAATGGTGAAACTATCATCCGTGATAACGATTCCGATTTAGGTGGCACCATGCGATTGGGAGGGCAACTTTTCGTTATGCAGCCCGATAGTCTTGCGGCTCGTGTGTACGGTGCAACTGAAGTCGTGGAACGACATCGTCATCGTTTCGAATTTAATAATAACTATACAAACCGGCTGGTTTCGGCAGGTTTGGTTATTTCGGCGCGATCAAAAGATGACAATGGTTTAGTTGAGATGATCGAGCTTGAAGATCATCCGTGGTTTGTCGCTTGTCAGTTTCACCCCGAATACACATCTAATCCGCGTGATGGCCATCCGCTTTTTACAGGATTTATTAACGCCGCGCTCGCTTCACAGAAAACGTTCAGTGAAGACAGAGATATAGTGGCGCATGCTACGCCAGATACGGTTTAGCGTCATGCATCTATGCGGTTTTGAAGTTGGCCTTGAGCAACCTGTGTTTCTTATCGCTGGTCCTTGTGTGATCGAGTCTGAATCGCTAGCACTGCAAACGGCTGTAAGTTTAAAAGACATCACAACAAGGCTAGGCGTCAATTTTATTTACAAGTCATCGTTTGATAAGGCAAATCGAACATCAATGAACAGTTTTCGTGGCCTGGGAATGGAAGAAGGCTTGCGCATTCTTCAAAAAGTACGCGATGAGGTTGGCGTGCCGGTTATTACTGATGTTCACGAAGATACACCGGTAGACGAGGTTGCCGACGTTGTTGATGTTCTGCAAACACCATCGTTTCTTAGTCGACAAACTAATTTCATGCAGCGTGTTGCTCGTGCGGGCAAGCCGGTTAACGCCAAGAAAGGTCAATTCATGGCTCCGTTGGATATGCAGAACGTGGTTGATAAAATGGCCGCTGCTGGCAATTCAGATGTCATGTTGTGTGAACGCGGTGCAACGTTTGGCTACAATAATCTGGTAACTGACATGCGCGGACTTGCCATGATGCGCACGACCAATCAACCAGTTGTGTTCGATGCAACACATTCGGTGCAATTGCCAGGTGGGCAAGGCACGTCCAGCGGTGGACAAAGAGAATTCGTACCAGTATTAGCACGAGCGGCAGTTGCTGCAGGCGTGTCTGGCTTGTTTATGGAGACACACCCGGATCCGCCCAATGCAATGTGTGATGGTCCCAATGCATGGCCGCTGGGTGAGCTGGAAGAGCTGCTTGGTACGTTGATTGAAATTGACAAAACGGTAAAGCAACAGCCTTTTGCAGAGAGTCGTTACATAAACTAAAACCCGGTAGAAATGAATACAAAAATTACAGATATCAAAGCTCGTGAAGTTATGGATTCGCGTGGGAACCCGACTGTTGAGGCCGACGTTGTCCTCTCTTCAGGACATATGGGTCGTGCTGCAGTGCCTTCAGGCGCATCCACTGGAGCGCGCGAAGCGCTTGAGCTACGCGATGGTGATAAAGCGCGTTATGGTGGAAAAGGTGTGCTCAAAGCGGTAGAGAACATCAATACCAGTATCCGTGACGCATTGATTGGACACGATGCGACTGACCAGGCAGGTCTGGACAAGGTTATGCTGGAGCTTGATGGGTCAGAGAACAAAGACAAGCTTGGCGCCAATGCGTTGCTGGGCGTTTCCATGGCTAACGCTCATGCTGCCGCCAATGCCCATGATCAGCCGTTATATGAATATCTGGGTGGTGCTGAAGCTGTCAATCTGCCAGTACCGATGATGAACATTATCAATGGCGGCTCGCACGCTGATAACAGCGTTGATTTGCAGGAATTCATGGTGCTGCCTGTTGGGGCGGTGAGTTTTCGTGAGGCACTTCGATGCGGTGCAGAAATTTTTCATAGCTTGCGCGGGGTGCTGTCTGATCGTGGAATGAACACGAATGTCGGTGACGAAGGCGGTTTTGCACCAAACCTTTCGTCCAATGAAGAAGCGATAGAGACCATTCTTTTGGCTATAGGGAAAGCTGGCTATGAAGCGGGTCGCGATGTTTATCTCGGGCTCGATGTGGCTAGTTCCGAATTCTATAAAAATGGTAGTTATAACCTGACATCGGAAGATCGAGAGTTCGATGCAGCAGGTTTTGTTGAATACCTGGCTGACTGGGTCGACAAATATCCGATTATTTCGATTGAAGATGGTCTTGACGAAGCAGATTGGGATGGCTGGAAAATTCTGTCCGACAGACTAAACGATAGCATTCAATTAGTTGGCGATGATTTGTTTGTTACTAACCCAAAAATACTCCAGCATGGAATTGATAATGGCATCGCCAATTCGGTATTGGTCAAGGTCAATCAGATTGGTACTTTAAGCGAAACATTGCGAACCATCGCAATGGCGCACGAAGCTGGTTACACCACTGTGACCTCTCATCGTTCAGGTGAAACCGAAGACACCACCATCGCCGATTTATCCGTCGCTACCAATGCAAAACAGATCAAAACGGGTTCTTTATCCCGATCAGATCGAATCGCCAAATACAACCAGTTGTTGCGCATCGAAGAAGCATTGGGCGATCGTGCTGTCTATGCTGGTGCATCAGCCTTTAATCAAACACTATAGAATCAGACCAGAACCAGACCAGAACCAGACTAGATAAGTTGAGACAAATAATTATGAGTTTGGCCCAATGACTGTGTCACACAAGAGATCTTATAGGCAATGAAAGTATTGTTGACTGTGCTGATTCTCATCCTGATTGCGTTGCAATATCGCCTGTGGTTTGGTGATGGCAGTATCCAGGAAGTGTGGCGTTTAAATCAGGAGAGCAAACAGGCCAAAGCGGAAATGTTGCGTTTGCGAGGGCGCAATGAAGCTCTTGAGGCTGAAGTGGCTGACTTGAAAAGTGGTCTGGATGCTATTGAGGAACGGGCCCGTTCAGAGTTGGGCATGATAGATTCCGATGAAGATTTCTATCAGTTTGTTCGTGAGCGCGGTGCTCGGGCGAGTGTTAAACCGCTTGAGCTGCGAGCGCCGGAACCTGAGGATGGCCGATTGCTGATAGACCGAACTGGCGCATCTGCTGTACCCGATACCCTTGAAATTCCTGAAGTGCCCGAAGTGCCCGAAGTGCCTGAAGTTCCCGAGGTGCCTGAAGTGCCAAGTGACACCCAGTGAGCCAGAACGAATCAGCAATAACGGCTAACATGGCAAATGAATTATGGGCTGTGGTACCAGCTGCGGGCAGTGGCTCGCGCTTACCGTCAGTGCATCCAAAGCAATATTTACAATTGAAAGATCGATGTATTCTGCAGCGAGCGATTGATACGCTGTTAGAAATAAAGAACATAGAGGGTATTGTTGTTGTGCTGTCAAAGAACGATAAGATGTGGGCACAACTAACGGCGAGCAAACACCCTAAAATTTTGACAGCGTTTGGTGGGAATACTCGGGCTGAATCAGTTGTTTCCGGATTGACAGTGGTCTGCGAACAGGCCAAAAACCTCGATGCTATGGTGCTCGTACATGATGCTGCGCGAGCGCTGACCGCCACCTCAGATATTAATCGCCTGGTAGATCGCGTTATGCAGGCTCCAGAACATGGAGGCTTGTTAGCAACGAAAGTGCAGGATACCTTGAAGCGTGAGAATCCAGATACTGTCTGTGCGAAGAATAAAGCAGAAATTAAGTCGACTGTTAGCCGTGATGGGTTGTGGAACGCACAAACCCCACAAATGTTTCAAGCCCGATTGTTGCGCGATGCGTTGGTTGAGAACAACGATGCGATGGCCAGCGGCGACATAACTGATGAAGCCTGCGCTATGGAAAAGGCTGGTTACACACCTGCATTGGTTGAAGCCCTTTACCCCAATTTCAAAATAACCCATTCCCGCGATCTGGACATGGCATTGGCATTGGTTGAACTTTCAGAACGCTGCGCATGACCAGTTCGACAACCAAACTTATCGGCAGCAAAGCGAATGTATTGCAAATCACAATGAATTTATATTTCGGCCTGGCGCTTCAATAGCATGCGTATTGGACAAGGGTACGATGTACATGCCTTTACTCAAGGCGATTATCTCACCATAGGTGGTGTCCGAATAGCATTTGATAAAGCGTTCGAAGCACACTCCGATGGGGACGTCTTATTGCATGCTATAACTGATGCGTTGTTAGGTGCAGCCGGGCTGGGTGACATTGGCAAACATTTTCCTGACACCGCCGTTCAGTACAAAGATATCGATAGCCGCTTGTTATTGCGCGAGTCTATGGCGTTAGTCGCTGCAGCCGGGTTCAGGTGTGGCAACGTCGACTCAACTATCCTTGCACAAGCACCCAAAATGATGCCGCATATCGATGCGATGAAAGGCGTTGTTGCGGCTGATCTTGATGTGGAATTGGGATGCGTAAACGTCAAGGCTACTACCACAGAGTGGCTAGGCTTCTGCGGTCGCGGTGAGGGCATTGCAGCCATGGCAACAGTGTTGTTACTCGATATTTAATTGTTACTGAATTAGGCTGTGCACAGGCATTTGAATGATCGTTTAACGAATAACCGTTTAAGTACGTAGAGATTGAGAACAAATTTATGGCGACAATTGCGATCATCGGTGGGACAGGCCTGACTCGTTTAGACGCACTCACGGTGCAGCGACGAGAGATGATTAAAACGCCTTACGGTGTACCATCATGTCCGTTGCTCTATGGCGAATTGAATGGTAAATCGGTTGTATTCCTTTCTCGTCACGGTAACCGACAATCAATTCCAGCTCATCTGGTTAATTATTGCGCCAACGTTTGGGCATTGCACTCCGTTGGCGTGAAAAGCGTGGTGGCAGTAGGTGTTGTTGGCGCGATAGACGATAATTGCCATGTGGGAGACATTGTCATTCCGGATCAAATCATCGACTACACTACCGATCGATCAGGAAGCTTTGAACGTGGTGATGTTGACGGCTTTCATCAGATTGATTTCAGCTATCCATTTAACGATGCATTACGACAAGAGCTCATTCAAGGTGCTAGTCGCGCTGGTGTGTCGGTAGTTGATCATGGCACTTACGGTACTGTTTCCGGGCCTCGTTTGGAAACCGTTGCCGAGGTTCGTCGTATGGAACAGGATGGATGCTCGATTGTTGGAATGAGCTGTATGCCGGAAGCTGCTCTGGCACGTGAACTGGAGTTGGACTACGCGTTTTGCGCCGTTACAGTAAATCCTGCAGCAGGTAAAGGCGATGGCGTTATTAATGTGCCTGACTGGCAAAGCACAATAAATACCGGGATGGCCTCGGCACAACTTTTACTGACCGAGACCGTGTTATCGCTCTGACAAATACTCAATTAAAAAGGTTACCTCGCCGATGTCCGATATTGAGAAACGGCTCGAATCAGCACAACAAATCGCTGAATTAGCAGCACAAACCGCGTTACAGCATTTCACTAATCATGGTTCGCTTCGTGTTGAGCGCAAAGGTGCTCAGGATTGGGTGTCTAATGCTGATCGTGAAGTTGAACTACAGATACGCTCGGCACTGAATGAACAGTATCCAGATGACACTATTGTCGGAGAGGAACATGACGATAAACAGGGTTCGTCAGCTTACACGTGGGTGATTGATCCTATTGACGGCACAACCAGTTTCGTCAACGCCATGCCCGGCTGGTGTATTGTCATTGCCTGTGTGGCTCACGGAGAAACTGTGATTGGTGTGATTGTAGATCCTATTGCCAAAGAATCATACTCTGCCTGTAAAGGCGGTGTAGCAACAATGAATGGTAAGCCTATAACTGTATCGTCTGCCAGCAGCATAAAAGAAGGTTCCGTGGCTGTCGGCCATTCAGCCCGCCTGGACCCGCACTCCACCTTGCAGATCTTGTCGGCACTGGTATTGGACGGTGGTATTTTTTATCGTATTGGCTCAGGTGCTTTAATGCTTGCTTACGTAGCAGGAGGGCGGTTGCTGGGTTACATTGAACCTCATATGTACGCATGGGATTGTCTGGCCGGCCTGTTTATTATTGAACAGGCTGGCGGTCGTATTCAAACGTTTGACACCAACGATATGCTGGTTTCTGGTGGCGAAGTGTTGGCTGGTGCACCCGGGGTGTATAATCACATTGCTAATCTGGCTACAACGAACTAAGACGTAATTCAGGTCGGAAGCTCAGTTGTTTCCAGTGACTCAGTTTCAGTCAGAAAAGCAAAGTCGCAGAAGTAGTTTTTAATCATTTCTGACAGCTTCATGGCGCTTGAATCGTTCTCGTTTTCTTTTCTGGTAGCCAGAAAAATTTCGCATTTTGGTAATTCGACATCGATATCAAGAATGTGAATACCACCTTTAGCTACATATTTTTCAGCAAACTGGCGAGGCGCCAGTGACAGCATATCGGAGTTTCGCAATAGTGTTATAGGCGCCGATACATCACCGTCAAACCTGAATTTAGGAACAATACTGTCAATGCCAAGCAATTTTACGACTTGGTCATGACAGTGCTTGATTTGAGCTGTGTTGTTTATTGACATCCAGGTTTGGGTGAGGAGAAGTCGTGTTTTTATTTTGTCTGACAAATTAACTAATGGAGATCGAGAGCCAGCCATTACACAAAACTCGTCAGAACCCAATTCCACCTGGGTTAGTTTGTCCATGACTGATTCGGAGCAAGACGGAAGGATTGCCATGTCAATCTCTCGACTACGCAGTTTTTGCTTCAGATCAGTAGGCTCTGCTGCAACCACACGCACACTGAATTTCTCGTCTTTCAACGGGTTCGTTGCGAAGAAGCCAGGCATCAGCGAAGCGGAAGTCATCGAGTCTACGCCGAGTCGTACTTCACTGGTCAGACCAGTACGCCAATGTTGAACGGTTTCGTCCGCCATGGTCATGGCACTGGAAATAATTCTGCCCTGTTCTGACAGGCGTTCGCCTATTTTTGTCGGTGTCACACCGTATCTGCCTCTGCGTAGCACTGGCGCTCCAACTGCTTCTTCAATCGCTTTCATATTGCGAGTAAGCGTTGGTTGGGTAACGTTGAGAGATAAAGCCGCACGACTCAATGAGCCTTGGACGATCACTTCCCGTAGCTGGGATAAAAGCTTTGGATCCATATTGTTTAAACTCGGACACCTTTTACCATTAGATTTACGGTATTGTCACGGGGTAACCGATATTGCCTGTTGCTTTGACTGCGCCAGTGTAACCAGCCGAAAAGGTTTGCACCAACGCAAAGTCGATGATTGATATGACTAAATGTGTCTACATGTTAGTTGTTAATCGCAGCTGTACAATACGAGATCGGTCTAGAGTGACTTTGAGAACAGTATGTCCAGCGCAAAAAATATTATTTTTATCATGTTCGATCAGCTCAGGTTTGATTACCTCAGTTGCTCAGGACACCCACATCTGCACACACCAAACATAGACCGGCTTGCCACGCGTGGTGTTCGATTTTCGCGCTGTTACGTGCAATCTCCGGTATGTGGTGCCTCACGCATGAGTTTTTATACTGGTCGATATGTGCAAAGCCATGGTGCTGCGTGGAATAATTTTCCGCTAAAGGTTGGCGAGCACACGCTTGGAGACCATTTGCGTGAAGTGGGAATGAGTTCCTGGTTGGTCGGTAAAACACATATGGCTGCAGACACAGCTGGCATGG
This sequence comes from uncultured Granulosicoccaceae bacterium, assembly GCA_964437945.1. Classification (GTDB taxonomy): domain Bacteria; phylum Pseudomonadota; class Gammaproteobacteria; order Granulosicoccales; family Granulosicoccaceae; genus Granulosicoccus. Next base: position 17,899 of record CAYTJF010000003.1, on the reverse strand, counting down.
AACGTCTTGGTCTACAAGCGGACAGTGTCATTGGTGCTCGAGTATCTGAGTGTGGTTTCGATGTTTTTGTTCGCGACGATGGACTGCAGGCCGCTGGGCCGGATGGCCGGTATGACGAAAAGCCATCGGCATACAACAAATACTTAAAAGAGAAGCAGTACCCCGGCGACAATCCCTGGCACGACTACGCCAACTCCGGTGTGGAGGATGATTTAGAGATTGCTTCTGGTTGGTTATTACAGCATTCGTCCAAGCCTGCAAATATTCGCGAACAGGATTCTGAAACGCCATGGCTGACCCGTGAAGCTATTCGTTTCATCGATAAGATGCAAGGTAATGACGAACCATGGCATTGTCATTTGTCTTACATTAAACCGCATTGGCCTTACATTGTGCCCGAGCCTTACCACAATATGTATGGCGCTGAACACATAAAGCCTGTGGTGCGTGATGAGCAGGAACGTATTGATGCTCATCCTGTATTCGAGGCATATTTTAGCAACGTCATTGGTAAGGCAATTTCGGCAGACGGCGTTCGTGAGGTCGTTGTGCCTGCCTATATGGGATTGATAAAGCAGTGCGATGATCAGCTTGGTGTTTTGTTTGAGCATCTTGAAAAAACCGGAAAAATGCAAGACACCATGATTGTTGTTACGTCTGATCATGGTGATTATCTCGGCGATCATTGGCTAGGCGAGAAAGACCTGTTTCACGAATGCTCGGTAAAGGTGCCGCTAATTATTTATGACCCTTCCAATGAGTCGGATGCAACTCGAGGTACGGTTTGTGATGAGCTGGTTGAGAGCATAGATCTGGCTGCAACGTTTATTCAGGTCGCTGGTGGCGAGGTACCTGAGCATATAGTTGAGGGTCGTTCGCTGTTACCGTTTCTTCACGATCAACCTGTTGATCATTGGCGTGATTATGCTATCAGCGAGTTTGACTATTCTGCCACCATGATGGCAGGCAAACTTGACATTGAACCACGCGATGCCCGGTTGTTTATGGTCGCTGATAAACGCTGGAAGTTTATGCATGCCGAAGGCGGGTTCAGGCCCATGCTGTTTGATATGAAAGCCGACCCGGACGAGTTAGTTGATCTGGGCGACTCTGCCAGGCATACCGACATTATAGAACTCATGTATGAACGGCTGGGGGAGTGGGGCAGACGACTGTCTCAACGAACCACTAAATCGGAAACTGATATTAAAAACATGCGTGGTAAGTCTCGACGAAAAGGTGTGTTGCTCGGTGTGGTTGATGGATCCGAAGTTGACGATGAGTTGCTAGAGCCGATCAGAGGCAGAGCTGTCGCGAATTTTGTGGAATCCGGCGGTGCTAAAGAATCTGAGTGAGAAAATGCAATGCTCGCAGGTTAACAGAATCTATCGATACACAACTACGGTTCCGATTCAATACACCGAAATAGCAAACTAAAATTCAAGGCAACTACTGATGAACCAGGCTATCACACACCTGATATTCGATCTTGGCGGCGTTATTATTGAGCTGCGTGGTCCACCGATACTCAGTGAGTGGACCGAAGCAGACCAAAGCGCTGACCAACTCTGGGAAAAATGGCTTTTATCTGAAGCGCCAAGAGCATTCGAATCAGGAAAAATAGATAAGGAGACCTTTGCAACGAAAATTGTCGAGGAACTTTCGCTATCTATCAGCACGGACGAATTTCTGGAGTACTTTATCAGTTTGCCCATCGGACCGTTTGAAGGTGCGTTGGAAATGTTGCACTCGTTACGATCGCGTTATGCAACCGCACTGTTTTCAAATTCAAATGCTGTACATTGGGCCAGAAAAACGGCGATGCAAGTGCAACCTGCATTTGACCATCAATTTGCCTCTCATTTAATCGGCAAAGTAAAGCCTGATGCCGAAGCGTTCCAACATGTTGTAAAAGCCCTTGCGGTACCACCATCCAGCATGCTTTTCTTTGATGACAATGAGCTGAATGTTCAGGCAGCGCTTAAAGTTGGTATGCATGCCCGGCGCGTGATTGGATACGATCAGCTTTTGGTTGCACTCTCTGAATATGGAATACACGCTTAATATCGATAATATCGAATTAAACACTGTGAATAGTCGTCAATTACAAGCATGAAAAACGGATTGTCATTTTATTACTCTGAATTATCCTAGTGGCCTTTTCCAGGTTTGCTCGGAGTGCTTTGTGAATTGCATAAATAAGAGTGGCAATAAATTGCATAGCGATAATTCAAGTAACTATAAATTTCATGGCCATATCAAACTGAATCTTACTCATCTTGTACTGCTATTATTAATCAGTCTGTTCTTCTGCGTGCCTGCGCATGCACAATCCGCACATTGCACACCGGGTAGTGTATCGGGTAGTGCATCGGGTAGTGCATCGGGTAGTGCATCGGGTAGTGCATCGGGTAGTGCAACACCGTCGAGTTTATCCAACGACATCCTTCCCACGGACAGCGTGATAGCACCATGGACGAATGAAACCCCACGTGGCTTGCGCTCAAAGGAGACGATCGACAATGTACCGGCCATGCGGGCAGATCTTGCTTATTGGGCTCCTGTAGCGTTTGACAGCAACGGGCACGTCAGCGCTGCCGATTATGATTTTTTAGAGTTCACTATTCGCAGCAACATCGACAATCCTCCAGCGAGTCATAAACCAATACTGAGCGGGTCTATTACGGGTAATTGGCAACGAGATTGTCTGATACCGGCCGTTGGCAAGGCAGCGACACAGACGCGGTAATTGGACGCGGTAATTGAGAGTATAGATTCGGGTTTTTTCTGGCGTTAACTATCTTCCGCTCACTTTAGACGGAGTAAGCGATTTCAGCGTAGAAGTGCCTGCCGTTGTTAAAACGGCCAAGCTAACACGCTAGTCTAGTAAATAATGTTGTTACTGTTTATCTGGCTCTAGTTACCTGGATCTGGGGCTGGTTGGAAAGCTAGCCATATCCTTTTTCAATGTGCTCCAGCTTACCTGTGAGTCACACCAAATTTCGACATTGGGTTTGACCCAGTCAGAGTTGTCCAGTGAGCCTGCTTTAATGTAAAGAATATCTTCTCTGGAGCCACGTGAAAACAATGATGAGCCGCACGTGCTACAGAAATTTCGCTCAACTGCCTGACCGCTTGAACCAATATCGTTGAATGTGCTTAATGAGTCACCAGAAATGGCCAGTGAATCGCTCGTTACACCAATAATGACCGAATATGCTGTGCCGCTTTGTTTTCTACAATGTGTGCAATGACATGCAGCAGAGACTAGTGGTTTTGATGTTGATTCGTAGCGTATCTTGCCGCAGAGGCATCCACCTTTTATTTTGCTCATATTATTTATCTTCCAATGAAATAATTTTTTATAATGACAATTTGTTCAAGCTCGGTTCGAATAGTTATTGCGGACTCGATGAATTCAGCTATGTGAATGCAACGATATAACTGGTCGACCTGAATGCGATCTCCGATCAACCCATTCTTGAGATTAATTCGGATTTTGCTGTACTTGATACAAAGCTACAGTTGCACTACTCCTCCGTTTTAACGTGTCGAAAATGTGAACTGATCGGTCAATAATAATTCGGTAAGAGCAGATTTCTACAAGAATGCGAATGACATTTTAGTAATTTGTCGGTTGAGTTATATTGCACAATACAAAAGGTTTAATTGCAGCGCAGAATATCGTAGGTATAAGTGCTAAAGCATCGTCTTCTTATACGTAGAAGTGCGAAAGCAGTTAATGTGTTGTGCGTAGAAATGCCAACTGATCTGCGTATGATTAATTTGATTCGATGAGTATTAATCAGCTGTAATTTGTAGGTAACAATACTGGTTGGGCGAACATTTCATTCGCATTTATATAAAATTTATTTTGAAAATAAACTAATCCAGTGTTCAAGTGCCGCAGAAGGTGGCTTGAACGATTTCATCTTTTCTAGGTGGTTGGGAAAACTGTTCCATATCTTTCTGCTCTTTGTATGGGTTGGCCAGTACCTTTATAAGCGTATGCATTGGTGCATAATCCTTTTGTGTTGCAGCAGCTATGACGCGTTCAATCTGATGGTTGCGAGGAATATAGGCGGGGTTCGACTGATACATCAGCGATTGGCGCGTTGCAGAATCGCTGCTCTCGCTGGTGTGTCGCATACGCCATCGCTCAAGCCACTTAGAAATAGGATGAGAAATGGGATCAGAAGTGGGATGAGAAGTGGGTTGGGGCTGGGGCTGCGCAAAAATTTGTTCAAAAGCAGAGTTTTGGGTTTCTGACGAATCGTTTTCAAAGCTGCAATGGCTCAACGTCCTGAAAGTATTGGTGAAATCAACTTTTGCGTCGGCCATGATCTGCAGAAGGTCTGACACGAGTTGTAAGTCGTCAGCCTGATCTGATGCCAGCCCCAGTTTTTTGCGAAATCGCGACAGATACTCTTGTACGAAAATTTCTGGAAACGAGTCGATAACAGCTTGTGCGGCGCTGCGCGATTTTTCTTCATCCGTGTCTATCAGAGGCAGTAAACACTGGGCCAAATTTGCGCAATTCCATTGAGCTATACCGGGTTGGTTCTTATAGGCGTATCGACTGCCACGATCAATCGAACTAAATACCGTTTCAGGATGATAGTCATCCATAAATGCACATGGCCCATAGTCAATGGTAAGTCCGGCAACCGATGCGTTATCCGTATTCATCACACCGTGAATAAAGCCGATCGACTGCCAATGGCTAACCAGTCTGGCTTGATTGGTGAGCACGCTCTCAAGCAGGGCCAGTGGTGGGTTATCGGCGGCGTTGAGTTCGGGATAATGGCGATCAATAACATGATCGGTTAGCAGCTTAATGGTGTCGTTATCGCGCCTTGAGGCAAAATACTGAAATGTGCCGACTCTTATATGGCTCTGCGCGACGCGGGTTAAAATAGCGCCAGGTTGCATCTCTTCGCGCCACACGTCGTCACCGGTCGCAACCGCTGCCAGTGCTCTTGTTGTCGGTACCCCCATCGCGGCCATCGCCTCACTGACAATATACTCCCGCACAATGGGTCCCACTGGTGCGCGTCCATCTCCGCCGCGAGAGTAGGGGGTTCGGCCTGCGCCTTTTAGTTGAATGTCGAATCGAACAGCGTCTTTGTCCAGTATCTCGCCTAATAAAATGGCACGTCCATCACCTAATTGCCCTGCCCAATAACCAAACTGATGTCCCCCGTATACCGAAGCGATAGGCTCTGCACCATCGGGCAGGCTATTACCTGCCAGTACTGCCAGACCAGCAGGCGATTGCAATGCATCTGAGTTCAGTTTAAGTTGCTCTGCCAGCGCAGAATTGAATGCGATTAGCTCGGGTTCAGATACAGGTTGAGGGAGTTGTTGGCTGGACAGCTTGTCGGACAACTTGGCATACGTGTTGTCGAATTGAAATTCGGGTGTCTGATTCATGTCAACCAACCTTCGTAGCGCACAATGAGGCCTAATTTAAACGGGGCAAGCAATTCAACGCAAAAATGCATAGTGCCATCTTTTTCGAATTCACGTGTGTTACTGGCGGGTAGAAGCACTTTTGGGATAGGGATACCAAGACACGAGCCGCTGATAACGGGAAAATGCAGGCCCTTGCTATCGATGTTTAGCCCCAGTGTAAACTTCAAAAGGCCGAATTGTTCTTGCATCAACGGTTTACTTACCTGGTTGGGGGCGGCTGTCACTTTGCTTAACGTGGATTTAAACTTTTTTCCGTTAAATTTACGCTCCCAAACTTCTGATTCGGCAAAGCGGGTTTTGACCACTTTCACAGACACTTTGTCGGCTGCTGCTGGTAATCTGAAAATAACAGCGATTAAATTTGTTATCAATGATGTGCCACGAGTAATTTTTGCAAAACCTTTTAGCGTTTTCCTATCGATAACACAGTGTGTGTTTTGCTGTGATTCCGGCAACGCGTGCCAGTGATCACCCAGCATATCAGCAAACAGGTAGTTGAAAGTTTGTGTGTGACTGCTTGTGTCTATACCCAGTTCATCCATGGCTTGTACGTAATGGCCCAATGGCAACTCGCCGATGCATGCTCTGGCGCCAGATGGTATCAGGTGAATGTTACGCAGAATGGCTCTGGCTGCTATGGTCGGTACGAATGGACCTTCGCCGGGTTGCGCACAAAGGCGCCAGGTGCCGGCGACCAAGCGCGAGTTTTGTCTCGACGTGCCAACCACTTCCACCAGCATGCCACCATAGTCTGAGCCAAAAGGAGTCAACCGATTAGCAATCCATCGAAGCGGTGAGATGAATATGGTCAAGTTTGGCAACAGACCAAAAGAGCGAAGTAACCCAAGCCACTGTAAAGACACGTGCATGATTGGCATAGCTAAACCTGCGCGAAATAAAACTGATCGGGCATTAAAGTGTTATCAAAACGTGAAGCGTGCTTTTCAGGTAAGTCACTTTGGGTTGGTGGGCTCGGCGAATCGGTTAATCGTGCTAATGGGGTCAGTTAGCAATCCTGAACCCAGTGTCGCTACCAGCTTGCTGCTAAAAGGTAACTTGGTTACCGGTTCAAATAGCGTATCTCTTATCGCGGGTAATAGCCGACTATCTGACTGATAAAATGGAGTGAGCATCAGGCTTGCGGCCTGGAATAGTTTTACATGGGAACGACGCATGCGTGCATACAGTGGTGCGAAGTGATTAAATTTATCATTGTTGCTTATCGCATTTGCTAAAGCGAGTGCATCTAACAATGCCATATTGGCGCCTTGGCCCAGTTGAGGGCTGGTTGCGTGTGCCGCATCACCGATGAACACGATACCAGGCGCGTAGGGGTTGCGCATGGTGTGGTGAGTATAGGTTGCGTGGGTTAGTTGATCGATATGTTTTATACCTGTGAGTAAACTTGCAACGCTGGGCCATTGCGATTCTACCGATTGTTTCCATGCTGATAAACCGTTCGAAACAAACGCGTCAAACTGGTCAGCTTTAATACTCCAGAATAACGTGGCCAACGGTTTGTCTTCATTGGGTAAGCGACCGCAAGGAAGCACACCAACCATGATGTTGGCGGCCTGGTAACGTTGTTCTAGCAGAGTTTTATCAAAAAGCTTTTCATCTAATTCCACTGTGGTCCAAAGTGCGCCGTAAGACATGGCTTTGGGTGTCGCTCTGTTACCTGACTGGTTTGCCAATTGTGATTGTGTGCCCGATGCATCTACGACCAACTCGAATGTGTTGGGTAAACGCGACCCTGATTGATCGATAAGTCGGACTTCAGCATTCTGTTTGTTTGCATGCAGATTTTCAATAGAGGTGACTCTGGTATCAGTGACAATCTGAATGCCGCGTTTTTTAGCTGCCTCAAACAGTACGTGAAATAGAGAAGCCCGGTGTATCGCTACGCCGTAAAGGTTGTTATAACGGCGACCATTGAGTGCATTGTATTGAATGTCCAGTACCACTTTACCCTCAGGCGCTACTCGCCCGAGCATGCCATCAATGCGTTGGCCAAGCGCTTCACATTGTTCGCGCAAGCCAAAACTCTGCAGAACATCAAGACCGGTTGGCTGCAGCATTAACCCGGAACCAACAGGGCGAGGCGTATCGAACTGCTCGAACAGACACACTTGATGACCAGCGTCGTGAAGCGTGATTGCCGCAGACAATCCAGCAGGCCCACAACCGACTATGGCGATACTCTTCATATTAAATAGGCATTACTTGGCGTCAAATGCGTGTTACTCAGCCATTCGGTGCTGGTTACCCGTCGTCACTATTCGAATTGAAGTCAGGGTCAGCGCTGCGCAGCATCTGTTCAGGTGTTGGTACCAAGGTCGTATCCACAGGAGAGCTTGTCCAAAGGTTCGATCGTGCCAATGCTCTGTTATTCTGAAAAAAAACAGCTTCAATGGATACGCTGATGCAAGTTATTGGTCGGCTGTTTTCAAGTGCAAATCGATCGAGCAGTTTTTCGTCATTAGACACAGTGGCGCGACCCAATACACGTAAGGTTTGTTCGATACCTGGAATAAAAAAAAGTAATGCGACTCGTGGGTTGTGGATGATATTGCTTAAAGTATCGAGCCGGTTATTACCGCGTCTGTCGGGAATCAGAATCGTTTTGTCGTCGGCAATAATATACGCCTGACCTGCTTTGTCCCCACGCGGTGTGCAATCTGTGCCATTAATACCAGAAGATGCAATAACAAAAAAACAGGATTGATCTAACCATTGTCGGTAAGTACCGTTAAGCGAATCGGTCTGTTTTTTCAAAGACCTTGCTGTAGGAGCTCCGTATAGCTCACGAAGCTGTTCTACAGAGGTGATGTTTGCAGCCATTAGATAACGTGTTCTAACACCGTGTATTGCATTAGACCATCAGCTATTCAGGATCGCAGCATGATGCTCTAAATGATCGGCAATGAAAGACGCAATAAAATAATAAGAGTGATCATAGTCGGGTTGCATGCGAGAGTTTACTGCCTGTTCGTTTTGCTCACAGACTTCAATAAACAATTCAGGTTTCAACTGTTCTGCAAGAAACTGATCGCCGGTGCCTGTGTCTATTAATATGTTTGCACTGCTTGCCTGTTTTTTTACCAGTTCACTGGCATCGTACTGTTGCCATGTTGATTTGTCGTTACCCAGGTACGCAGTCAGTGCTTTGTCACCCCATGGGACTATCGATGGGCTGGTTATGGGTGAGAATGCTGAAACGCTTTTATAAAGTTCCGGGTGTTTCAGGTGCAATGTTATCGCGCCATGGCCACCCATAGAGTGGCCGGTAATTCCCTGAGAAGCCATATTGGCAGGAAATTCTTTTCCAATTAGAGTCTGTAGCTCTTCGGTAATGTATTGATCCATTTTAAAGTGGCTGGACCACGGTGACTGTGTTGCTGTCAGGTAAAAGCCAGCACCCTGTCCAAGATCGTAGGCATCATCATCGGCCACCACATCACCACGTGGGCTGGTATCGGGCGCCACTATCATTATGCCGTGTTTGGCGGCTGCGGCTTGTATACCGGATTTCTCCATCACGTTTGCCCAGCTGCAGGTCAAACCAGACAAGTACCACAACACGGGTACTTGTCGAACCTTGGCTTGCGGTGGTGCGTAGACGCCAAAACGCATCGAGCAATCACATACAGCACTATCGTGTGTGTGAACTGATAACACACCGCCATGACTGGCCCAGCTTGATTCTGTTTCCATCAGTACAACACCACGCTGCGAATACTTTCGCCTGAGTGCATGAGATCGAACCCTTTGTTGATATCGTCTAATGGCATGGTGTGCGTGATCAGGTTGTCGATATCTATTCGACCTTCCATGTACATGTCTACGATTTTAGGCACATCGGTTCTACCTCTGGCACCACCAAATGCGGTACCGCGCCACGAGCGACCAGTAACCAGCTGAAATGGACGGGTTTTGATTTCCTGACCTGCACCTGCAACACCAATAATGATGCTTTCGCCCCAACCCTTATGGCAACACTCCAGTGCAGCCCGCATAACATCTACGTTACCAATGCATTCGAAAGAGTAGTCCGCACCGCCGCCGGTCAGCTCAACCAGGTGATCAACCAGATTGTCACCGTGATCGGCTGGGTTAACAAAATCGGTCATGCCGAAGAGCTTACCCGTGGCTTCTTTGGCAGGGTTCAAATCCACACCAACAATTTGTTTGGCGCCAACGAGGCGAAGACCCTGAATAACGTTCAAGCCAATACCACCCAGTCCAAACACAACGGCTGTTGAATTTGGCTCAACTTTAGCGGTGAACATGACTGCGCCTACGCCTGTGGTGACGCCACAGCCGATATAGCATATTTTATCGAACGGAGCATCTTTGCGCACTTTGGCCAGCGAGACCTCTGGCAATACACTGAAGTTTGAAAAAGTTGAGCAGCCCATATAATGCAGCAACTTTTCACCCTTGTACGAAAAACGAGAGGTGCCATCCGGCATCACACCTTGCCCTTGAGTTGCACGTACCTTTTGACACAGGTTGGTTTTCGGGTTCAGGCAGTACTCGCATTCGCGGCACTCTGCTGTGTACAGTGGAATCACGTGATCGCCGACTTCCAGACTACTAACACCTGCGCCAACCTCGACCACAACGCCTGCGCCCTCATGACCCAATATGGCCGGGAAAGCCCCTTCGGGATCAGCCCCAGAGCGAGTGAATTCGTCGGTGTGGCAAATTCCAGTGGCTTTCATTTCTACTAAAACCTCACCATCTTTAGGGCCTTCCAGGTCAACTTCGACGACTTCTAATGGCTTTCCTGCCTCAAATGCAACGGCTGCACGTGTTTTCATGCTATCGATTCCTGTTTGTTATGACGACATCGCGCCATTCTCTCAATTTAGAGCCTTGGGCACAATTGCCTGAACGACAATCTCGCAATTGGTCAATTTGAATGAAGTTGAACCTTTATAATGTGGGTCGAACGACCCAATTTGATTTTCTCACACGGATAATTACACGAGTATGGTTGACATCGGCATTGGTATAGTTGGCACTGGCTACATGGGTAAACTGCATTCAGTTGCAATGCATTCAGTAGCGACCGTATTTGATACACCGCTGCGGCCAGTGTGCGAAATGATTTGCGCGACAACCGAAGCTGGTGCGGCTGCCAAAGCGCAAAGTTTTGGTTTCAAGCGATCGACTCACGATTGGCGTGTACTGGTTAATGATGAGAAGGTTGAGGCCATTGTTATAGCCTCGCCGCAGGAGACTCATCTCGAGATCGCCAAAGCCGCCTTTGCGTTGGGTAAGCCGGTGCTGTGTGAAAAGCCGTTGGGCGAGTCATTGGCGCAAAGTCGAGAAATGGTGGCGGCAGCTGAGCAATCCAATGTTCCCAATATGGTTGGCTTCAACTACATCCGCACACCAGCCTCACAATTTGCTCGCAAATTGATCGAGTCGGGTGAAATAGGGGAGGTCACTTATTTTCGTGGTGAGCACACCGAAGACTTTTATGCCGATCCGCAAGAGCCTGCCACCTGGCGGTGTCAAGGTCGGGCTAACGGTACCATGGGCGATCTTTCCCCACACATGATAAACGCAGCTATGGCGCTTATTGGACCCATCGAGCGACTCTGTGCTGATATAGAAATCGTTCATGCCCAAAGACCGGCCCAAGAGGGTAACGGCATGCAAACCGTCAACAATGACGATCACGGACAATTCGTTTGTCGATTTGCCAACGGGGTGATGGGGCATCTGTATTTTTCACGTGTCGCAACCGGCCGCAAGATGGGCTACATCTATGAAGTATTTGGTACCACTGGCGCTATACGATTTGATCAGGAAGATCAGAATGCGATCTGGTTGTACAAGCGTGAAGGCGAAATGGCACAACAGGGATTTCGAAAAATTCTGACCAATACAGAACATCCGGATTACGTCAATTTTTGCCTGGGGCCTGGCCATGGCACTGGCTATCAGGACCAGATTACTATTGAGGCACGTGATTTCTTACACGCCATTCACACAAGGCAGTCTGTCTGGCCAACCTTCAAAGATGGCATGCTGGTCAATCAGGTCGTTGAAGCTGCCTGGGCATCGCAGGAAACACAGGGTTGGGTGAACGTTGATTCGTACTAAAAAAATTTATGACTGAAACATCTCCAACTGCCAAATCTCAACCAGGCCTGGATGCGCACCGCCGGTTCGCTGTTGCACCCATGATGGAACTATCCGATCGGCACTTTCGTTATCTGGCCCGGTTGTTGAGCCGGCACAGTCTTTTGTATACCGAAATGTTGACTAGTAAAGCGATTATTCATGGTGATCGTGAATACCTGTTGGGTACAGGCGATGTTGACCATCCAGTGGTGTTGCAGATTGGTGGTTCTGATCCTTCGGAGATGGCTGAGGCTGCCAGCATAGGGCAAACCTGGGGCTACGATGAAATCAACATCAACGTTGGTTGTCCGAGCGATCGTGTTCAGTCTGGCCGCTTTGGCGCTTGTCTGATGGCGGAACCTGAAACCGTAGCCAGTTGTGTACGTGCCATGCAAGCGGCGGTAACGGTTCCTGTTTCGGTCAAATGTCGTTTAGGTATTGATCGCGACGATAGTTATGACGCACTGGAGCTGTTTGTCAGACAAGTGGCTGATGCTGGGTGTAGTGTATTTATTGTGCATGCTCGAAAGGCCTGGCTTGATGGATTGAGCCCAAAGGAGAATCGCACCATACCCCCACTGCGTTATCCCTACGTGTACCGACTCAAAGAGACGTTGCCAGATTTGCATATAACGATTAACGGCGGTATCGAAACCTGGGATGACGTGCAGATGCATTTACAGTATGTAGATGGTGTGATGTCTGGTCGTAAAGCGTATTACACACCTGGTTTTCTTGGTCGGGCTGACCAATGCGTTTTCTCTGAATTGCCAGATGCAATGGCACAGATAAGCGATGCTGCAGCACTGGCAGTGGTAGCGCGAGAATATGCACACTATGTTCAAACCTGGGTTGACAAAGGTATTCGCGCCAGTGCGTTAACCCGTCATATGATTGCGCTGTACCACGATATGCCCGGAGCCAGATTGTGGCGCAGGCACCTCAGTGAAAACGGGGGAGGCTGCACCGATGTGCCTCAACTGGTCGAAGATGCGCTTAGTCACGTATTAAGTTTGAACGGTGCACAGAGCGCTTGAATTTGCGATCGGTAATCCCTACAGTATCTCGCGGCAACAAGAATGTAGCCGGCCTTTTTTCTAATCCCAATTCCTAACAATCAAACAACACTATGCGCGGCGGAAGAGAAGAAGCACCACACAGTAACCGCCGTGACCTGCAGAATCTGCGTAAATTGTCGGGCTACTTGTGGGAGTACAAGGGTCGTGTGCTGTTGGCGCTGGGTTGTCTTGTAGTCAGCAAGTTAATGGTGGTCGCTGTTCCACTGTTACTAAAAGAAATAGTCAATACGCTCGACTCCGGAAACGCTGATGTAAGCGCTAGTGTCACATCGGGTACAGCCAGTATTCTTCTCGTTGCTTTAGGGCTGGTGGCAGCTTATGGGTTACTAAGATTAGGAAATTCCTTTTTCAAGGAGCTGCGAGATGCCTTGTTCGCGCGGGTACGTTATCGCGCCATGCACCGATTATCGACCAGAGTGTTAACACACTTGCATGATCTCTCATTGAGTTATCATCTGGAGCGTCGAACTGGCAGCATTTCCAAAGACCTCTCCCGAAGTACGAGCAGCTTGAGTTCTATTGTTAACTTACTGGTTTTCAATATCGTTCCAACCATTGCGGAATTTTTATTGGTTGCCGTGATTTTACTAGCCGGCTATCGCTGGCACTACACGTTGGTGGTGGTTGTCACCGTCATCCTGTACGTTCTTTTTACGTTGAAATTCTCCGGGTGGCGAATGCAGTTTCGCCACGAAATGAACCGCCTTGATTCGTTAGCCAACGGTCAAGCAGTGGATAGCTTGCTCAATTATGAGACCGTTAAATACTTCAACAATGAAGCGTTTGAGCAACGCGCTTACAACCAACACTTAAGTGACTGGTCCGATGCAGGTGTAAAAAGCCAGACAACTATGTCGATGTTGAACTTTGGTCAGGCTGCAATGGTGGCGGTTGGTGTCACTATTATCATGATGTTGGCGGCAACCGATGTGGCTAATGGCACCATCACACTGGGCGACATCGTATTAATCAATGCGCTGATGTTGCAGTTGTTTGTGCCGTTAAACCTGCTCGGTGTCGTTTATCGTGGCTTGCAGTATGCGCTGGCCGATATGGATTTGGTCATCAAGTTACTTGAATTGAATCCGGAAATAAAAGATAAGGCTGGGGCTAAAGATCTTGATATCAAGGAGGCGCGAATCGAATTTGACGATGTGCGATTTGCCTATCTGGAAGAACGCCCCATTCTCAAAGGGGTCAGTTTTTCGGTAGAACCCGGGAAAAAAATTGCCGTAGTAGGTCCATCTGGTTCTGGTAAATCTACACTTTCGCGCCTGCTGTTCCGATTTTATGATGTCGATGAAGGCGCGATACGTATTGATGGTGTGGATGTGCGTGATTGTACTCAAGCCAGTTTGCGACAAGTGTTAGGTGTGGTTCCACAAGATACGGTTATGTTCAACGACACTATTCGCTACAACCTGGCCTACGCCCTGGAAGATGCCAGTGAAGAACAGATAAAATCGGCGGCACGTGCAGCCAATCTTGACCAATTTATTGAGTCATTGCCAGAAGGCTATGACACCGTGGTTGGTGAGCGTGGTCTCAAACTCTCTGGTGGTGAGAAACAACGTATGGCCATTGCCAGAGTCATTCTTAAAGACCCCGCTATTATTGTGTTTGATGAAGCCACATCGAGTCTGGATACACAAAGTGAGCAGACCATACTTGAAGGGCTGAATGCCGCCGCTGAACGCGCAACGTCGTTGGTCATAGCGCATCGGTTGTCAACGATTATCGATGCAGATGAAATACTGGTGCTCGATGCTGGTGAAATTGTCGAGCGCGGGACCCATGAATCACTGTTACAAGGTGATGGCTTGTATTCCAATCTTTGGGCCTTGCAGCAACGGGCTAACAAAGAAAGCCAAGATCTAGACCATGATTAGTGCCGTATATTACGTGTGATACCTCTCAACATTTCTATCCAGGCACCATAACCTGCAGTTAACGCGAACGTTTACGCCATCATTGACGTTGTCATTTACTTAAAGGGCCATGAACAATTTGCTCTAGTCAGCAAAAATTACAGTCCGATCTGAGAATATTCTGATTCGATCAGGATTACTCGAAAGAACACCGTCAGACGCAACCGCTCGAAACATAATATCTCTCGTAGCGCCTGGATAATCCAATAGGTAACTCCAGTTGTTTCCAGTTACCAATGCATCTAACTCAATACGGCTTGACTGCCAATCATTGCCATTCCAATAAATCGGGGCATAAAAATCTTTAACCACCACTTTCACAAAGCTGAGATTATCCAATTCTACTGTTCCACTGAAAGTAACCGTATTTCCTTGAACAGACTGATGCTCGGGCGATTCAACAATGATGAACGGATCAATTGGAGGCTCGTCTTCCGTTACGACGACATTGTCAATCCTTTCCTTGTTTCCCCATGCACCATCTTGACGTGCTTGAGCCACAATAGTCACTTCGACTTCAGATTCTGGCGCGAACACGTAAGACCAGGCGGTCTGTGTAGCACCAGGAGATTCGAGTAGTGCATCAACCGTTCGCCATCCTGGCTCAAAGCTTGTGCCATTCCAGTGATTTGTAGTGCCAGATTCTCGAACGGTGATCTGAACACGGATGACTCCAACATCATCAGTGGCGATGCCAGATATTGTCACGGGTCCAGGGATAGAAGTTTCTCCCTCGGGTGAAAGCAGTCCTGCGACTGGGGGCAAATCTGGGCCACCATCGGGTGGGCTGTAATTGGCGATGTAGGTGGTTGGAATAGCAGGGGTTGCGATCGTCTGAATTCGATTACCGCCGTTTGACCAACCACTGAACGTCCAGGCCTCACCATTAACTAGTTGAGAAGCGGGGGCTTCCAGATCGCGAAGGACTCCGGCAACGCCCTCAAATTCAGCAGGTGACGTTTGTTGAATGCCATCAATCAAAACATCTAAACCGGGTGGATTACTTTCAACGATAACATCAGCAAGTACCGGATAAATATCTCGCTGCACGCTTTGAGACGATCCAGCTGAGTCGGTCACGGTGAGATGGATTCGATACCAAACATTAGGCTCCGTCTCATTCGTGGTGCCTGGTACGAAGATACCACTTTTAACGCCAGGAATTTCGGGAATAAACGGATGAACGTGGTCATCGTGATGAAATACTATTTCCCAATCGAAAGCAGACGCGTTCAATTCGCCATCCTCAATATCTTCAGCAATTGCTTCGAAGATATATTCCTCACCAGCAACGTAAAGCTCGGATGTCGTTGGTAACAGAATAGTTGCGGAAGGAGCGTTATTCGCAGCAATCGTCAAGGTTGCTGTATTACTTACCTCAATATTCCCACTGGCATCGGTAACTTCGACGAAAAATTCACTGCCATCGTCTGCTACCGAAACATTACTTATGTTCAGGGTTGAACTGGTTTGCCCAGGTAATAAGGCCGAATCCCGATACCATTGAAACGTAATGGGGGTCTCCCCAGTGACGAAAACCTCGAAAGACGCTGGTCCACCCACCGCAGCTTCCAACGATGCAGGATGGCTCGTGATTTCCAATTCTAAAGTGTCGCTAATATAGCTAATGCGGCCGATACCGCCCTTGGGGCCGGTGTTGTCACCAGCATACTCACGATCCAAGTAATAAATAGCGCCCGACAGTGGATGTACTTTGACCTCTACAAGCCGGCTAGCTCCCGTCGCGAACTCGGTGTCAATACCAGTCTCAACGTCTAAATAAGCGATCCATCCAAAACAGTGATCGGCATAGAAAAACTTGTCACTGAAATCCGCCGGAAATAGTTGCGTTTCAGGCTCGTAAAAGCTTCCCCCGGTAATGGCACAACCGAAAAGGTCAGAAGGCAAAGCGTTTTCAATATGTGGGTACGCATAGATAGGATCAGTGAACCCCGGCTCGAAACTGGAACCTTCATAGATCGGCCAACCATAGTTGGCTGCCTGTTCGACACGATTGAGTTCCTCCCATTCTGCGTTGCCTACCTCACTCATGAAGATTTCGCCAGTCGATGACCGCAAGTCCATACGATATGGATTGCGAAGACCGTTGGCATAGATTGCTCGCAAATCGCCATTTAAAGTTGTATAAAATGGATTGTCAGCGGGAATAGTGCCGTCTAAATTCAGCCGCAACAATTTTCCATACAGTGAATTGAGCGGTTGGGAGACAACCGACCCTCGTACACGATCGCCAAGGGCCCAGTAAATTTTTCCGTCGTCCCCTATTACTAAATCACCGCCCTGGTGCAGCTGCTGATCAGGATTTATATCTTCGATTTCAAAAAGTATTTCTTCACTGTCCGCGTCAGCAACAGTGCCGTCTGAGCTAAATCGAGATAAGCGAAAAACCTGAACACTGGGGACTGTATCTGTGTTGGCAACATAAGCTATGTAAACATCCCCGGAGACGGAGAAGTCCGGGCTAAATTCTAAACCAAGTAGTCCAGAGCCTAGATTTGCGGCCTGCGGTAACCTAATAAATTCATTGAGGTAGCCAGAGTCGTCAAAAACTTCGACTCTGCGGACGAAGCCTGCAAGGACAAAGAGTCGGCCATCCGGACTTATTTCCATCCCAACCGGATTTTGAATGTTGTTCGCAATCAGAGTTTCAGAAAACCCTGTCGGTAATTCGTTGATTCGAGCTTGCGATAGTGATGACAACAATAAACAAAAAATCCCAACAATAATTGGGATCTTTAATAAGGTTTGAAATAGTGAGCTGTGCAAAATCTGAAGCGCTGACGTTGTTCGAAGTACCATTTTTTTACCATTTTGCGTTGAATCCGGAATTACCGGAGTCGCTGCAAATAAACTTATACACTCAGAGAAATCTAAACTTTCTATGCAGCTCTGAATTTACCGCAGAGTTACTAAATTAATATAGGAGCAGAAACACTGTCCCGGATTTAGCCGACCTCTAAATTCTAAAATTGAAGCAGTAGCAAACGCACACTTACTTTGCCATATATTTGCTGAACAAATTAATAGGTTCTAGGAAAATTTTACATCCTACAACCAATTGATATGCCTTGAAGTACTAATACAATCTGAGCAGAGCTTTCTAGTTAAAGCGAAGCAGGCACCAGGGTCAATGCATTATTTCGCGTGTTTAAATTAAACTGTGACCCACTAGGCAGTAAGGCCAGGATGAATCGTAAAGCCTGCATGTGGCTCAGCATTCACTTTTGTTAAGCCAAGATCTCCATTGGTGAGTTCCAT
>CAYTJF010000002.1:44912-74051 GCA_964437945.1 uncultured Granulosicoccaceae bacterium | reverse complement strand
ACCGCCAGCGTTCAATCTGAGCCATGATCAAACTCTTCAGTTAAAAAGTATTCTTGATTCCTATTCGAGAAACTTGTACTAAGTTGCCAGATATAAGTTGCAAGGTGCCCTACGGCACTAAAACATTTTAAAACGAAGAAATCTGAAGCTCATGAATTTGATTCTAAGCTTCGGATACTACGTTTACATCTATTGTTGCAATAACAACCGATTTCAACGCAAGTACCCAAGTAAGTTACTAAGTTCAATTGTAAAAGAGCAGATCTTCAACGCCATTTAAACCGCTTGGTTTTCAGGTGTTACGCGAAACAAAGCAGTTCCGCTTGACCGAGTCCGAGAAGTATACAGTCTTTCTCGTTGTAGTCAACAAACAAAGTTAAAAATATTTCGAACCCAACTCGTTTCTCAACCGTTTCCCCATCTAAGCGATGTTGCAGCATGCACCGACCGCTGAGGGAGCGCGAAGTATACAGCGTTTCTCATGGTGGTCAACCATTAAATCTGACTGAATCCAGGTAATCGTCAGACCCTTCACTTGCGCATTACTACCAGCGTGTTTCGTGCCAGTGAGCAGCAACAGTATTACTCGCGAAAACCCGCATTAGGGACTTATACCGACTCTATTATTGACGACCAGTATCTGCACCTGGTTAGCTAACAACAAAAGGCGTGGATAAGCTGAAATAGCCGTGTTTAACCGTCTTTTTTATGCTCGGCTCTCCACGGCTCGTTTATCCACTCAGTCAGCTTCACATTAATCATTGTCTGAAGTGCTTTATTAAGTAGAGACTATATAGAGCCACGCAACTTACTCAGTCGCACACCTAAGTTATGTGTTTCGCGCTTAGGTCACACATACATCTATGTAGCCAGGGACAAACAGTACCAGCTTGAGGCACAAGTGCCGGTGCAACAACTCTGTGATTTAGCGCCTCAATTTCAAGCTTAATCGGAGCCGACGAAATACATTAACGAGCTGACTTGGGTGAGCTTGAGGTTAAACCGGACTCACCCATGTAACATTAGTCATCACACACCTGTTTTACGCTAATTATATGAAGCCTATAGAGATAGATATTGTTTCCGATGTCGTTTGCCCATGGTGCATCGTTGGCTATCAGCAACTTGCTCGGGCACTTTCCAAAACGGGCCATACTGCACAAATACACTGGCAACCGTTCGAATTGAACCCTTCCATGCCAGCTGAAGGCCAAAATTTAACCGAACACATGACCCAAAAATACGGGACTACGAAGGCACAAGCCGATGAAAACCGCCATCGCTTGACCGAAATAGGAGCCGACCTGGGCATTGCATTCGCCTTTACAGACCGAAGCCGTATGGTGAACACATTTAAAGCGCACCAGTTACTGCATTGGGCCGGCTTGCAGGACATTGGCAAAGAACACGATTTGAAAGTTGCGCTATTCCAGGCCTATTTCACTGATCAACAGGATGTCAGCGACGAAAATGTGTTGCTGGCCGCAGCAATTAGTGTCGGATTCAACAATGAAGACGCGCTTGAAGTCCTACAACATGAACCGCACGCAGAGGATGTTCGAAAGCGACAAAAACTGTGGGTAGACAGAGGTGTTTCAGGTGTGCCAGCAATGGTTTTCGGTAACAAATACTTGGTTACAGGTGCGCAGGGAATAGAAAATTATATATCTGTTATTAATCAAGTAATTGCAGAAGAAAACCCGGATTGAACGCCCCAATGTTGTACTATGTTGCGGTTACTAAAAAAATCGGTTTTTTGAGCGAAAAATTTTGAGCCAGTGTTCTACACTTTTATTACGGCGCCGTAACGGCAACTTCAGAACCGGCTCTGAAGCCATTAATGTGCGTATTTACAAAGACTTAATTCACTGCTCAGGCTCTTGCGTTGACCATAAATTACACCGCTGATCGTTCGCTATGGGTAGACTACAAAAATACCGATTTTCACGGAAAGACAAGCCAGACGGCGGGTCGATCAGGAGCTGTCAAGGGTATTAGTATGTCTTCTCGTAAATCACCTTCTTCCAGGGGGGCCGTCAGATTGACGGCGCGTCACAAACCCAAGCGCATAAGACACGTTAAGAAACTGTTTTTGGGCTTGTTTGCAGTTGCCGGTGGTTTTCTGCTGAGTGCGCAGAGCAATGGCACATCTGACGCCGGCAAATCCACCTTAACGACTCTCCAGGACTCATCACTGTCGCAGCCGCAACCCACCTTTTCCTTCGATGATAGCGACAACGCACTAGACGACCAGCAACCGGCTCCACAAGAAATAGTGCGCTCAGCTCCCATTGATTTCTCAGACGGAACAGTGCAACAGACGGCTTCACAATCAGCTTCACCATCAGCTTCAGAGTCAACGGCTAAAACAGCATCGCCCGAAGCAACAGTGCAGGAGGTTGCCTACAAACCGATCGCACCAGGAACCGTGCTCGATTCAGTTTTTCAAGATAAACCCTATGAACCCATTGCTGAAGAGGTGAACGAATCATTAAATGGGGCAACTTTGATCAAACGCGCTGTGACATCCAAAGCACTTTTGGCCATGCATGTGCCAACCGATTCAAGTGCAGCGGAACTGCAGCCTAACTACCGTGAACAACCGCAAGATATTCAGGCTGGCCAGCCCGATGCGAATGTGGACAAAGGATTCGTCAATACGGACACAACACCAAAAACCACCACCATTTTTAACCATCCTTCAATCGAGAAAATTCGCCAAAAAACCGCATTCCCCGAAGGTGCAACCACCGAATCGGTAACTGTGGCCGCTGGCGATACCTTGTCAAAGCTCCTGAACGATCGCGGCGTAAAAATGGATCAAATGCCACGATTGCTTACAGATGATGTAGTCAAGCAGCATCTGTCCAACCTGGACATAGGCCAAACGTTTCAGGTTGTTCGACTGGCGAACGGTGAATTTCATAGCTTATCCGCCAAAGTCGGAGACGATCATCAAGTTTCCATTCGACGCTCTGACAACGGTTTCGCTACAGCCTCTATTGACCTGCCACTGGAAAAAGAACGCGTCGTTACCTCAGGAACGATCGAGCAGTCACTGTATGTCGCTGCCGACCAGGCCAATCTGAAACAATCCACCATTATGGAGCTTTCCGACATATTCCAATGGGAGCTCGACTTTGCTCGCGATATTCGCAAGGGTGACCAGTTCAGTCTGATTTACGATCGTTTGTATCGTGAAGGCAAGTACATAGGAGATGGCGATATCCTTGCTGCTCAATTTGTTCGTGGTGGCAAAAAATACGAGGCAATTCGCTATACCGATTCAGACGGCAACACGGGCTACTACTCGCCCGATGGCCGCTCAAAACGACGCACCTTCTTACGCCATCCAGTAGACGTTGTGCGTATCACATCCAGATTCGATCCAAAGCGTGTCCATCCAGTGCTGCACAAGATACAGGCTCACAAAGGGGTCGACTATGGCTCTCCCACTGGTACGCCAATCAGGGCAACAGCCGATGGCATTGTACGATTCGCCGGCAGCAAGTCTGCCTACGGTAAAACGGTCATACTCAGTCATGGTACTGATATCAGAACCTTATATGCTCATATGTCCAGAATCTCAGATAAAGTCGGGAATGGCAAAAGAGTCAAACAGGGCGATGTGATTGGTTATGTAGGTGCTACCGGTCGCGTTACAGGCGCCCATCTACACTATGAGTTCCAGAAAAACGGAAACCATGTCGACCCGTTAAAAGTCGAATTGCCGGCAGCACAACCGCTGAAAGCTGAGTTGCGAGATGAACTTCGTGATTTGTCAGATGACTTGCTTGCACAAATGCGAAGCGTAGTACCTGATACAAGCTCACCGGTGGTTACAACGGCTGCGAAGTAGCGCGCAAATTTTACACCACACAGTTTTCCAGGACCGTACAACTATTTACGGTGCCTCCGACTTTCGCGGGCCTCAGCTTTTGGTGGCAGTAGAAGAATGGGATTAAACACTAAATGAAGAACCGCAACCACAAGTCGTAGTGGCATTCGGATTACGTATAACGAATTGCGAACCTTCAAGGCCTTCTGTGTAGTCGATCTCTGCGCCAGTAAGATACTGGAAACTCATTGGATCGATTAACAACTTCACACCTTCTTTTTGGACTTCGGTATCACCATCATTTACCACCTCATCGAAGGTAAAGCCGTATTGGAATCCTGAGCAGCCACCACCGGATACGAACACACGCAGCATCAGGTCCTGGTTACCTTCCTCTTCGATCAGCTCTTTGACTTTTAATGCCGCAGCCTCGGTAAACACCAAAGGATCTGGCATCTGGAAATCGTCCATATTGACATTGACCTCGATTTCAGCGCTCATTCAGGAATTCCTCTCATTCGCATTTTGACAGTTTACTTTACCAAGTAATTTAGTCAAGTATTGGGTTCAATCTTCCAAAATGCCAGACCATTGAGTTACATAATGTACCGACTTATGCCGCTCGCCTAGGGGTTCGATATTTATTTCCACAATATCTATATGGTTTTCTTGTTGTATTAACGGCACAATCAGCGTTTGATAAAAACGCATATCGAACTGCAAAGCTGAATCATCAGCCGCATCCACAATCACCTCTCGCCATGGCTCGCCAGACTTCTCCCCAACCAGTGCAACGCCGATCTGACCTTTCACTCTGTTGCGGCCACGTGCCTGAACTACAGTGATGTGTAATTCCTGCGGTTCACCATTTTCGTCATTAACCCGAGTAATCGTATCCACATCCAACCCGGAATTACGATCATTGCCTTCAATATTCTCGTACAAGCGCTGCCTGGATTCTTGTTCAAGCGACTTTGTCTGCAATTGCTTTAACGATTTTTGCAAACTGAGGTTGCTAGCGTCGGCTATGTCACGCTGCGTTCGTAATTGCGCCAACTGAGCCTGATTTTGCTGTTCAACAGCTGCCAGTTTCGCGTGCTGCTCCTGGAGCTCGATGGCAATGATTTCGCGTTCACTCTTTGCACCGAGATGATGTCCAAGCAGACCCGACACCACAACAGCAACGAGCGCTAATGCCCAACGCATGGAATGCATGGAAGGTAACAGACTTTTCATCGTGGATTGCGCAGTCAGGGCAGCATGGCGGGCAAGGCAAGACCGGTAGTCTCATCAAAACCCAACATCAGGTTCATGTTCTGGACTGCCTGTCCAGCTGCACCTTTAACAAGATTGTCTTCAACTGACATAATCACGACAGTATCGCGCCCCTGCGGTTGACACACAGCGAGGCGACACAGGTTAGTCCCACGTACAGATCGGGTCTCCGGAAAAATACCTGACGGTAGTACGTCAACGAAAAACTCATCTTTATAACGTTGTTCGAAAAGCGTTTGTAAATCAGCCGGTTTTTTTAGTCGAGCATATAAGGTGGAATGAATACCACGAATCAATGGCAACAAATGTGGTGTGAAAGTTAAACTCACTGGGCTGTTAGTCATAGCATTTAAACCCTGCTCTATTTCTGGCAGGTGTCTGTGGCCAGCCACGCCATAGGCTTTAAAATTGTCTCCAGCTTCTGCTAACAACGTGCCAACGTTAGCACCACGACCAGCGCCAGTCACACCTGATTTGGCGTCAGCTATTAGTGAATCGGTTTCAATCAGATCATTTTCCAACAGCGGCATAAACCCAAGTTGCACTGTGGTCGGGTAACAGCCGGGATTAGCTACCAGCATCGCATCAGCAATGTGCGCGCGATTTATTTCAGGCAAACCATAGACGGCCCTTGCCACGCACTCGGGACTGGTATGCGTCATGCCATACCATTTTTCCCAGGTTGCAATATCCTTGATGCGGTAGTCGGCCGACAAGTCCACCACTTTTACCCCCTTTTCGATTAAGACCGGAGCTTGCGACATGGCTGTACCATTGGGCGTGGCGAAAAAGACCAGATCGCAATCACTGGCGACAATATCGTCCGGGTCGGAAAACGTTAATTCGGTGAAACCACGCAAACTTGAAAACAAGCCATCGACACGGGTGCCGGCATTCGCACGTGAACTAATGAAACTGACATGTAAATCACTGCGAGGCAATAGCAGCCGCAACAACTCGACTCCTGTGTAACCTGACCCACCAATAATGCCAATGTTAGTCATGATTTTAACCTGTGCTTAACGACGGACTTGAGTTCGGTAGTGTGGTGCCTTACCAAGATTGTACATCGCCTGCTGAATTACACCGATAATATTTGGCAACACAGTTTGTCCAAATAGAAAAGACTAAAGCGATTGCGCACAGGCATAGGCCGACGACCAGGCCCATTGAAAATTGAACCCGCCAAGCTGCCCCGTTACATCAACCACTTCTCCAATAAAATACAAACCCGGTTGCCCTTTCGCTTGCATGGTTTTGGATGAAAGGCCATTCGTATCAACCCCACCTAACGTGACTTCTGCAGTGCGATACCCTTCCGTTCCGGAAGGTGTGATCTGCCAATGATTAAACAACTGCGCCACGGCTTCTATTTTCGCGTTTGGCCAGTCGCCGATTCCTCGATCTTTTAGCTCAGGCCACCACAATTGTTCAAATTCAAGTACCAGATTTTTTGGCAGCGATTTTGCCATCACAGTTCTCACCAGACTCTTCGGGCGGGAATGCTTTGCATCCATTAGCACAGCCGACACTGACTGGTCGGGTACAAGATCCACACTTATTGGGTCGCTGGGTTGCCAGTAGTTCGATACCTGCAGAACAACTGGTCCACTGAGCCCTCGGTGCGTAAATAACAAAGCTTCACGAAAGCTCTGAGTTCCCGATCGGACAAGCGCTGGAATAGCGTTACCCGATAAACGCGCGAACATATCCTTCAAAGCACCAGTAAATGTGTAAGGCACCAGACTTGCACGAATAGGCAATACCGCCAAACTAAATTGTCGAGCAAGCTCATAACCGAAAGGCGTTGGCTGCATGGGTGGAATGGATAACCCACCAGTTGCTACCACAACTGATGCGCAAGTGAACGTGCCTTGGTTCGACGTTAATGTAAAACGGGTTGTGTGATCACCTGATAAGTCTGTTTCACCGGTAATACAAGTTGCATTAGCTGTTTTACCTGCCTCGGCTGCTTCACTAACGCTGGTGACGCTACTTATTTCGCAGCGCATTACAATATCAACCGACACCAGCTCACACTCTCGCACTAGCATGTCGACAATTTCACTGGCTTTGCCATCACAGAATAGCTGCCCATGATCGCGCTCATGATAGGCAATGCTGTGGTTTATGACACTGTCAATAAAATCCTGAGCTGTGTACTGACTCAGGGCAGATTTTACAAAATGCGGATTTGCACAAATAAAATTGTCCGGTTCGACATACAGGTTGGTGAAATTGCACCGTCCACCGCCAGACATTAGAATTTTACGGCCAAGCTTCTTGCTACGCTCTAGAACCGCTACCCGCTTTCCTCGTAAGCCAGCTTGCCAGGCACACATCAGACCGGCAGCGCCACCACCGATAATAATGGCATCGTAGTGATTGCTCATATAGGACTTTACGAACGCAGGATGTTATGAACGGTTGAAAGGATTAACTTCGGGCATATGCTGTAAATATACACGAAAGTGCACGCATCCTTGCGTGCATTACTGCTCCTGCTCTGCAATCAGTCACGCTCAACTGAGAATGCAGCTGAGAATGCAACTGCGATTAACTCAACGTTATCGAGGCCCGACGAAATTCCCAAGATCGGACCACGTAGCTGCAAACACTTCCGACGAACGTATGTAGTAAACCGCATCTCCAGCAATCACTGAGCGATCCTCTCCACCGTAGAAGGAAGTTGAGGGCCGAGGGTTCGAGGCAGAATTCACCACCATTGCCCCACGTGGCTCAATTCCAGCACCAGATCCAACATTGATATCAAATCCATGCAGCCCTGAAAAATTCCATGGGTACCATATGAGTGGATCGTCGGTCGTTGGCCTAGGATTAGCCAAACCATGCACATCTATGCCAAATGCTACACGCGCCGGATGTGAATCTGTCGCGGCTTGTACTGTTATTGCACGATGATTAAACAAAGCTGCCGCTTCGGTTCCACGTTCGCCAACTACAATGGATTGCACTTCTGTTGGATTGTTGGCATCAGCGATGTCGAACAGAGATAGCTTAACGCCCTGAATGAGCGCGCCTTCACCGAAATCAACCGGACCGGGCACTGCATCACGACCAATACCAAGCAAGTGATTCTCACCAATCGGTTGCAGGTAATCGCTGTAACCATCGATTTCGAGTTCACCAGCCAGTTTGGGATCTGCCGGGTTTGAAATATCGACAACGTAAAGTGGGTCTGTTTGCCGAAACGTAACCAGATAAGCACGATCACCGATAAAGCGAGATGCATACAGTTGTTCTCCTGGCTTGCCTATATGTTCGGGATTATTTGCATTTGGCAGCTCGGAAACCTTGACCAGTTCTCCATCGCCTGAGACATTTAATACACTGAGCAAGATCGGACTTACCGATGCATTTTGTGAGGCCGAAAACGTGGCCACTCGCAGATAATCATCTTTTTCACTCATCCGAAAAGGCATACGCAAGGGGTTCCATCCCAGATGACCTGAAACTACACCTGAACCACTGTAGGTCAGTTCGGCACCGTTGATGGCGAATTGATGAATATCGGTGTCGACGCGAGGGTCAGAAAAGTCGATTGTTGCACCACTTTCCGGATCAACACCGATTGGTTCATCTGCTACCGCTACAAAATCGAATTCTTCCCAGCGAGAGGTTGCCAGATACACTGAGTTTGGTGTGGCATACAACGCTTCTGAGGAACCAAGAAAACACTCACTGTCTTGTAGCTGTAACGTGTTCAAATCGAATACTGCCAACGAGACTATATCGGGGGAATAGTAGTAGTTACTACTTTGTCCTCCGGCAGCAACGAAACATTCACCCGGATTTATAAGATCAGTGGTGGTGCCATTGCTGTTCGTTATTTTTGGTAGTACCTGCGTCAGATCAACTGTTTCTATTGCATCCTGATACTCTTCAGGCGACAAAGAATAAGGGTCGATATCAGGTAGTGCCGGGTAGTATCGGCTCGCAACAAACAACTTATCGTCGATACGGCGGCTTGAGATGATTTGTCCGTCAATCTGCACAGATTGCGCTACGTTTGCCTGGGCTGGAGTAGTAACATCCAAGTTGGAGATAAGGCTACGGGCGTTATTAAACGCGTATGGATAATCCCAGTTATACAAATAGTCATTAAAGCTGGTGCTGGTCACAATTAAATTTCGCTGACCGTTATCTTTAAACAGATACATTCCATCCGCACTGCCACCGCCAAGATCAAGTTGCAGATCGATCACAGGCTCCGCATCGGGTATATCATTTTTTAAAGCTAGAATTCGAATCGTTGTGGTGTTTTGGGGTCCGGGCCATGGCACAGTCGTCGCACCAGGCTCCACCGTACCAATATCAACAACAGGTGTGACCGGTAACAACTCTATCGCGAAATCAACATCATCTTCGTCAGAGGTTACATCACCGTCTGAGACTGCATCCGGTGTATCAGGGTTTGGTGTTGTAATGTCGACATTTACTACATCGGGAGTAGGCTCCGCAATGGGGATAAAATCTGAGAATTGATTGTCGATAATGTAAAGAAATTCGCCGTCGGACTTCATACGATCTTGTTCGTCCACACCGACTTCCTGCACATTGGTACCGGTTACATCAGCAGAATCCACAGAGCTTGTCGCCTGATCAGCTGCAGAATCGGATCCAGCAATATTTTCAGCAACGGCAGGACTGGCAACGTCGCCCGCCCCGTCTGATGCACCAGCATCTGTTGCACCCACATCTGCAGCGCCGTCGTCCACGTTTAGCGTTACGTTGACTTCAAACTCTTCATTGCCGACACCATTCATTGCCGGGTTTTCGCGGCTTAAGCCTTCGCGCAACGCAGTAAAAAATGCATCGCTGTTTTCGAGCTGCTGCAGACTTCGTTCAACCAACTGGGGATCTATCACAGGGTCGCCGCTGCTGTTACCATTGCTCGAATCACTGTTACCGAGATTTCCATTATCGGGACCGCTAATATCACTGCCACCTCCAGCAGTATCAGCTGGAACATCGATGGTATCCGAGCCATTATTAGGTTTGCTGTCATCACTACATCCCGAGAGCACGACCAGCGCAATGGCACTGGCAATCAGGGTTTTCTGAATCATAAATTCGCTCCTTCGCATGGCCAATTAGCCGAAAACGTGAATTACATATTTGGGACATTTATCCCAATTATACGATACTAACGGCATAATGCAAGCGCAGGTTTAATAACGACAAGACATAAATTTTATCTTTTATTAAAAATGATTAATAAAATCTGATACTTACTAACATTACACCCATTTTTCCAATTGCTTGCTACTATCACATCCGTTCCCCTACAACCAAACAAAACCAAGGACATCAATATGAAATCCGCAAAAGACTATCTTGATAGCGCGAATGAAAGCGTGCCCCGACTTTCCGCTGAAGAGGCGATTGAACGTGTGAAATCTGGCAATTCGACTGTTGTGGATGTTCGAGATTCAGCGGCAATAACTGAGAGCGGTACCATTGCCGGTGCGTTGCGCATACCAAGAGGGTTTATTGAATTTGCAGCAGATAGCACAACCCCGTTTCACAATGCGGCCATGAAAAAAGATGCCGATATTTTACTGGTTTGTGCAGCCGGTGGTCAGGCCGCGCTGGCTGGCAAGACCTTGCAAGATATGGGTTATACGTCGGTTAGTAATATCGGTGGCATAGGTGATTGGAAAGACGCTGGTGGCGCGATGGAAGACTAGAAAGAATAGTTGGCCTGTGCGCAAAATTGCATTAGCCAATTTGCGCTTAGGTCAGTTATACGCTAATTGATGGACGGGTCTGCTGACAAGATGCCCACTCCGGTTAGTGCATTGCGCATCTGCGATTCGGTATAAGGCTTAACCAGATAATCCATAGCCCCCAATTCTCTGGCCTGGTTTCTGTCTTTATCGGTGTCGCGAGTGCTTATCATGACTATGGGGATTTTGTGTTCCGGGTGCAGTACACGTAAATGCCGAAGGAAATCGAAACCATTCATGCGTGGCATATCGATGTCGACCAGTAAGACATCGGGCAATGCTTGCGAAATATGCTCCACAGCTTCCGCACCATCGCGTGCAATACTGGGTTCGATAGCAAAATTGCGCAGCATCTGTTCGGCAGCAATCCGCATGGTGATCGAATCATCAACGATTAACGCCGTGCAATTTAGCTCTCCTGTGTTGGCAGCCGACCAATTGGACGCCGGCAAGGATTTTTCAGGATCGATTAATCGATTAAAATCGGGTATCAATACCGCGCTTCCATCTGCCAGCACGGCGCCACCCAGATAGCGTTTCAATCGTAAAACTTGAGCACCAAGCGGTTGCGCAATAATCTCACGATACCCAACCACTTTATCAACCAGCAGGGCAATATGTTTGCCATGCACGGCCATTAATATATACCGCTTGGCGCTAGCTGCTGTATCAGTAGCTATGTCGCGGGTAATAATTGCGTCGAGCGAACAGCAGGCGTAGTCAGTGTCGTTGTATTGAATGCTGGTTTGAGTTAAATCGTACAGCTCATCGCTAACAGTATGAATAAAATTAACCGGAATAGCGTAACTATGAGCCTGATGCTCAACAAGTACTATTTGATTAATACGTATTTTTTGTGGCAATCGCAGGGCGAACACGGTGCCGCCATTGTCCGGCACACCCAACTGCATATTTCCATCAAGCTCATCTACAAGCTGCTTAACAGTCGACAGGCCCAATCCGCGACCACCTAATTGATCAGCATCTTCGTGAGTGGTAAACCCGGGTTCAGTCAAAATGTCGAGCAACTTTTCGTTCGATTTGTTGGCCTCGTCTCCAGCGCTATCCAAAGCTTTATTAACGCGACTTTGATCTATTCCCGCGCCATCGTCACTGACTTCAATCAGTACATCTGTGCCGTCTATTTTTACGTCCACAGTCACTTTGCCGGCGGCCGGTTTGCCAGAGGCTATTCGTTCAGATTCAGGCTCGATGCCGTGTAAAACAGCGTTTCTAATAAGGTGTTCCAGCGGCGTCATTAGTTTTCTGAACATCACTTTGTCTATATTCAGCTCTTCGCCAGTGAGAACAAAATCAATCGGCTTACCTGTCTCGTTCGCCGCATCGGTTGCAGTGTGCTGCAAACGAGTCCGGCATTCTGAAAAGCTAACCAGTTGCGCGCGAATCAGTGTTTGATGCAGTGCTGAGTCAGCACGTAGTCCCTGGGTATGCTCGCTTTCCGCAACCAGTAACGCATCAGCCAGCATGCGACGCGCACTATCCAGATCGCTTAGCATCTCGGCAACAGCAGCAGAATTCAAGTCGGTGTGATCGTAAGGTAAACGTTGCAGCCGCGCAGAAGTTGATTCGATATCGCTGTAAGCGTTGCGCAATCGCAACATCGATTCACCTAATTTTGCCTGGCTAACAGTTGCGCGACTCGCTAGCATAAACATGTTTTCGAAAGACGCCTCAGTTAACACCATGGGTTCTGCGTGCTTGAGCATGTCTGTGTCTTGAACATCTGGCTGCTCATATTGCTGCCCAACCGGCTGCCCAACTGGCTGCTCAATTAGCATTAAAGTCTGTAACTCTCCGAGACCAGTTCGAACCACATCATCTAATGCAACACCTTCAACAAGCTTTATCTCATCTTCTAAAGCGTGTGCTCGATCAGCAAGAGTCACTTGGCCTGCCATGCGCGCACTACCTTTAATAGTGTGCAGACAACGTTGTATCTTTTCGATAGCATCTTTACGTTGTGTATCATTGGCCAGCCTGGCGCTTTCCAATCGCAATGTGTCGAGCAATTCGCGAGCTTCTTCCTGAAAAATATTTTCAATCGAGCCGAAATTATTATTGAGCTGCAATCCAGATTTTCGCTCAGGCACCCTAGGCGTGCTATGCGCTATAAACTCATTCAAACGCGCCGTCACAGCATCATTATCATCCATGAACGGTTGTTCAGCCTCCATCGCAATGAGCCTGGCTTCTAAAACATCTATAAGCTCACCGATATATTTAATCTCGTCTCGATCGAACCTTTCGCCATTACGTTGCTTGAGTAATGCTGCCTTTTGTAGTGGCTGCGCGATAGCGATTATGCCGTGGGCATCGACGGTCTGCGCACTACCAGTTAGCGTATGCAATGCTCGCAATAGATCTTTATTCGGAAGCGAATGGGGAGCTGCTGTATCATGAACGCCCAGTCCAGAGTGCGACGCTGCCAGGTTCAATGCTGCCGGTTGAGACGCATCAACGGCTAACGCGTCATTCACCGACTGACGTAAGCTTAGAATATGTTGATCACACTCCCGATAGAACACTTGCTCCAGGGTGTTGTCTAAGGTCATCACCGGTACATCATCACCAGTTAAATCAAATAGGGTCGAACTCGGTGCGCTCTCGGTGCCATCATTGTCCAACTCCTTGATACTCTCAATCTCATGTGACTGTTCCCATGAGAGGCTTTGTGTTAATGCACCCGTATCATCAAATTCTTGAAACTCTTCAATAGCTGGTGGCGATTCTGGGCCTCCCGCCAAAGTGCTTTGAGCCAGAGTACCTTGCACATCCAGGGCGAGTGTCTGATCTTCGACCTCAGCCTCGACCTCAGCCTCGACCGCAGCATCATTTATGCGATCTAACAAAGACTGTAACTCAAATATCTTGTCGCTACCGCTGTGAAACTGGTTAATAAGCTGTGGTAGCACTGCGACAGATTCTTCAAGCAATGCCTGGGTACTTGGCGAGTCATTTGTCGACTTTAACAAACGTATATTTGATTTTGCCAGGGCTTCAAGCTCAGTTGATTTATACTTGACGGCCTCGTCCTGCAACAATCCATAAGCCTGAATCATTTCAGAGCGAAGTACCCTTTGACTTTCTAGTTTACCCTGTAGTCCAGCCTGTTCGTATTCATATACTGCACCGCTAATAACATTCATTTGTTGCAAAGACACATCAATAAAATCTTCAACTTCCGCATCAGCCGCATGGTCAACTATCGTCAGATCATATTCGGAAGAGTGTCCTACTGCACCCAGCACACGAGTCACATCGAAAGTACCGTCACTCAATGTATCGTCATTTTCCTCCAATCTTTCAATATCAAGATTCAACAAAGCCTCTTCAGCTTCAAGTAACAGCTGACCTGCCGCACCATTACGTTGCAGCACACTATTCAAATAATAGCCCAGTGACACCATCACCGTAGCTAAGTCATTCCTGGCGGACGGGCTTAGCACTTTGTTTTCATGCCTGGTAATAAACGACTGGACACCGGAGATTATCGGACTGATTTCTGGCATCGGGAGGACTTGTAAAGCAGAATCGATCTCAGCCAACTTGGCATTGACCTTTTCCACCGTTATGGTTAACGGTTGTTCTGCATGGGACTCCTCTGCTTGCACGATAAACAAATTAATAAGGTCTTGTTCTACGGACAACAGCCGTAATTGCGCTTCAGAAAGGCATGCCGCAAGAATAGATTCCAGATGGTTGTGTTGTTTATCTTTATTTGCAGCGCATATCGTATTGAATTCAGTATCTACTGTGCGATCCAGTCGTGCCAGTGCGTCCGTTATTCGGTTTAAATCACCAACCTGGAATAACTCTTCTGACAATCCAGTAGCCGCAAATGATTCTTTGATTGAAATCACTTGACGCATCGACTTATGCGCACCCAACAACAAAAGCGCAGGTTCGAACCGAGCCAGCCCGCTACGCGCACGATCAATTTTTTCTACAAAATCTGCAGAACTCTTTATCTCTTCAATCTCCTCTACGCACTGAGAGCCATTCGCATCATCAACCAATGCAATTGCAGCTTGAATTTCAATCTCAATTTCATCACGAATTGAATCAACGAGTGCAACATTTATCCCGGTAAATTCGACTTGAGAGCGTTTAGTTGAGATATCAGGCACGCTGAATCTGTCCAGGTGAAAACGCTCACGCAACGCCACGGCTTTGGAAGAGGTTCCACTTGAGACGGCCACGTAGTAGAGCATATTTAAATATAAACGCTCCGGCACCGGTTGTGCGAACGCCTGTGCATCATCACTTTTATATTCACTGTATTCACAACGTAATTGTTCAATTTGGGTAAACAAACCATGCAATGCAGAACTGTTACTCAGTGTTCCAGTCAGTATCGAGTGACAAATACACTCCGCGCTATCGAACAGGGGTTGCAATTGCTGTAACGATGTTGCCGTAGCACAGCTTATCGATAACTGCGCAAACTTTTCCTGGAGTTTGGACAATGAATTGTGTAGCTCACTTTGGTCGGTAAACCAGCTTTCAAGTGCGTTGCGCATCAGCTGACGCGAGTCGGTTAACTGACCCACCAGTGTGTTGATTTGTTGTGGACTTGGAAGTGGCAGGCTCGATGCATCGGGTAATTCAAGGCCACTGACAGCCATTAAGCTTCCAGAGAGTAACTCCTCGTTGCGACACGCTCGGCAATTGTTGATAACAGGCAACAGTTGTAATGGGCTGTCGATTGCACCAGAGTGTTGCAAGTAATCTACAAAGTCTGCCAGATGTTGACCGGCAAACATCAGCGTGTGTTCGCACGCGTCTTTGTCATTAACCTTAAGCTGCGCCATTGCATCCAGCAATTGCGATAACTCAGAACTAACAAGATACGCTCCAAATTTATTGAGTAACTGAAGTGTTTGTCGAATGTCTTTGATCGCTGACATCAACTCGCCAAGTCGCGGTTGCGACGGAGCGGACAAATACTGCTCAATAAGCTGGTGTCCCGCAAGACAGCTCGGGTGTAAATGAGCTAGCGCCAAAGGAGAGAAATCCGGGGCTTGCCTTGGCCTGCCTTGCAAGCTTGCCTGTAGTGCATTATCAGGCATGCTTCACCGCGCGACGAGCCAGTTTCGAATCTTTCCGAACAGATGTTGATGGTTTTGTTTGCGCAAGCACAGACTTCAACGTGTCTTGTGGTAGCTTGAAGTCACTGACACTATCGCGAAGCTCTGATGTGATCACTTGTAAAGCCTCAAGTGCTTTGGCAGATTCTTGCACTTGTTTGGCCGAATCGCTGGTGATGTTATTGATAACAGCCATGTTAGAAGATAGCTGCTTGACTACACCTGCTTGCCTTAACGACTTTGACGCAATATCGCTGATAAGTCCATTAAGCTCAACGGATACCCTATCGATTTCTGTTAGCGCATCGCTGGCTTGAACAGCCGTACTCTGACCACCATCGAGTTCGTTAACTGTTTTCGCCATTGACTTTAGCGTAATTATGGCATCTTGTTGAACGATATCACTAAGGTTAGTGATATCGCGAGTAGCGCTACCCAAGGTTTCGCTAAGATGCGCAATGTCATCGCTGAGGATGGACACATCCTCACTTCCACCGTTACTAACTTGTGCCGATGATCTAATGGTTGCATTTAAGGCAAGTAAGTCGGTTCGCTTGGCCACGTTTTGAATATCTCTGACACGTTCATTAATTGCTCCTGATGTTTCAACCAGACGCTGCATTAGTCTGGATGTCATTTCAGCCTGGTCTCTTATGCGCAGCAGGGCATAAGCGTTTGACTGTACCGCCTGATTCCCTGTGCGAGCATGCTTTACTGAAGTCTCCGCAATCCGCGAAGACTCAACCGCGTGCGCTGAAAGTTGTGCCATGGTATCGCTCATCACATTTAGATGATTTGACGACCGGAGTACTTCTCGTGCCTGGACCGAGCTTGCTCTAGCCAAATGATAGGCAGAGTCGCGAGTTTCACTAACCGAGGAGGTCACAAGGTCGGAGGACTCGGTAACCGCGTACACCAAACGTCGTAACTCATCAATCGCAAAATTAAACGCATCTGCAACTGCACCTGTAGACGCCTCGCCGACTGTTGCTCTTACCCGCAGATCGCCTTGCGCCAGAGGCGTTATTTCATCAAGCAAACGCACTATGGCGTCTTGATCACTACGACGCTTCCCTTCAATGGCCTGGCGTCGTTGACGAGAGCTACGCCAAAGCCCCCACAGCAGCAAGCAAAACAACACAGTTGTTAATGTAGCGATAATTAGCGCCCTATTGTGTAACCGGGTTATCAGAGCACGCTGTTCGCGTAATCCATTTACCGCTGTGTTGATGGTCTGCAATTGCTCGGTTTGAGACTGTGAGGAATGCGTACCCGGAACAACCAAGCCTTGATCACCGATACTCTGTGGATGATGCGACGTTGTGGAATCAGGTATAAACGAACTGTCAGGTTGTACCAATTCCTGCAGTTGCGCCGAGGCATCGTCTTGCTCAGCACTAAGTTGGCTGGCCCGGAACAATAAGATAACCAGAGCGAATAACAAAAATGGCAATATAATCAGCGGCCAGCGCATACGCCAATCAACGTGGCTGATATCAACATTTGCAAACCAGTCTCTGATTGATGACATACTCATGCAGGCTCGTGTTGGACGTTAAGAAACCGGCTCGATTGCAATAAACTGGCAATATCGATAATTTGATAATGTCGACCCAAATCGATAACGGCCATGCTTTTCAATGACGAATTGGCATCGTTCACGGTTTGATCCCCGTTAACGGTTTGATCTGAGTCAAAAGGTTCTGGATGCTTTTTCGAAACACCCTGCACGTCGTCGATTTTCAGACCGACTATCCCGAAATGCCTGGCTACTTCTATAATACGGCCGAATGAAGCATTGCCATTTAAATAAACACCGAGATCTGTAATTGGCAACAAACGTTCGTTTGCAACAGCCAGGCCCAAAAACCAATCGACGGTTTGGTCTTCCGGTTGAACTGTCAGATCATCGTGGATGCAATGTACTGATGCTGAATCTGCAGCGAGTGCCAAGCCACCTGCACTGAACAATAGATAAGATCGCTCAATCATACACTTGCCAATGCTGATGCTACGCTTGCGAGTAACAAACGTCTTTTCACTGGTTTGATAAGGTAGTCGAACGCGCCTTGACGAAGCCCCCAAATTCGATCTGCTTCCTGATCTTTAGTTGACATCATGATGATGGGGATGGCAGCGGTTTCAGTGCTGCGACGTAACTCTCTGGTGGCTTGAAAACCGTTCACTCCAGGCATCACTATGTCCATGATAATGAGATCGGGAGAATGCTTCTGGGCCATATCCATACCTTCCTCACCAGTGCTGGCTGCGATAACGGTATGCCCATTTGAGCGCAACACCGAGCTGTAAGCGTGAGCATCGGTTGCGGAGTCTTCTATGAGGAGTATGTCTGCCACTAAACTTTATCGACTCATTATTTTTCAAACGGAAATTTTCAAACGGAAATATCCATACGGGAATTACCACTCATAAGCTACCAATCGGGAGCTGGCAATCAGGAGCAAACAGATCAAGAGATAATGGTTGCATCTGCTTCGCCAGCAACACTCGAATTCGACACTACATCCAGGTACTTTTCTACCATGGCTATCAATTGTGTCGCATTGAATGGTTTGGCAAGATGATCGTTAGCACCAGCGACTCGACCGCGAGCTCGATCAAACAACCCGTCCTTACTCGATAAAATGATCACCGGAATAGAACGCAAATCTGCATTGTTCTTGATCAATGCACAGGCCTGGTACCCATCCAGACGCGGCATCATGATATCCACGAACACCATCGAAGGTTTCAATTCGACCACTTTGGCCAGAGCTTCAAAACCGTCTCGTGCTGTGACCACAGATAATCCGAAATCGGTCAAATAATCAGTAGCTGACCGAAGTACAGTATTACTATCATCAACAACCAGGACGACCGAACGATCGCCATCAACATGATCGCTGGACATTAATTCTCCACTCGCGATTTCATCACCCGCACTGTCTTGCACATCGTTATTGGACCTTAACTCTGACATGTTGACATTTCCAGTCTCACTTAATTTTACAGTCTCACGTAAATTTACAGTCTCACGAAATTTCGAATGCGACAGACATCATCTGACTCTGGCATTGCTGTACCGACACCGCCCACACATACCCGCCACTAGCTGACACTGCCGTGCGATACTATGCATCGATCTTTTAGGCTGAGTCGTTTTATGAGTGTGTCCCTGGGCATTGTAATGGATCCTATTGAGTCCATCGTACCTTATAAAGATACTACGCTGGCAATGATGCTTGCCGCGCAGCACCGTGGTTGGACCGTGCACATTATTATGCAGGAAGACATTTTCCTGCATATGGGTCAGGTGTATGCAGCCCGTCGAAAAGTACAGGTATACGACGACAACGACCACTGGTTTGATGCTGAACCATTACACGATGCGCCACTGTCCAGTCATGACATCATTCTAATGCGCAAAGATCCACCGTTCAACATGAACTACATCTATACAACTTATTTACTCGAACGCGCAGCGATTGAAGGCACTTTGGTCAATAATCGACCATCATCGCTTCGCGACGTAAATGAAAAACTCTACACCGCGTGGTTCAGTGAGCATTGTCCACCTACGCTTGTAACCACCAGTGCTGATCGTCTGAAACAATTTGTCATTGAACATGAAGATGCGATCGTAAAACCGTTGGACGGCATGGGCGGTGAATCAATCTACAGATTAACGCCAAATGATCCAAATATAAACGTTGTGCTGGAACACATGACACAACGCAACAAACTTCAGATCATGGCGCAGCGCTATATCCCTGAAATCCGCGATGGCGACAAGCGTGTGCTGGTGGTCAATGGCAAACCCGTATCGCATGCTCTGGCCAGGGTTCCGGCTCAGGGAGAAACCCGTGGCAATCTGGCCGCCGGTGGGCGAGGCGTACCCCAACCACTAAACGATCACGATCGCCAATTGGCTGAATCTTTAGGCCCGCATTTGGTTGAAAAAGGGCTGTTGTTTGTAGGATTGGACATTATCGGTACAATGCTGACAGAAATTAACGTTACCAGTCCAACATGCGTCCGTGAACTGGATGCGCACAATGCGGGAAATAATGGCCCCGCAGGCAGCAATGGATACCAAGCTGGCATAGCCGATACTTATCTGGATGCCCTCGCCGCCGAGCACGACGCTCAATCCTGAACTACAATGCCGTATATTCATGCGCCACGATATTAAAGTCTCTGAACTGTGTCTATAGGCACCAACAAACCGGATGTTCTCACTGTTTCCCTGTTTGGGGCTGCTGCTGCGCACGCCATTGTAATTCTGGGCGTCACCTTTGATCCCTTCCTGAGGGAAACGCGCACGCCACCACCGCTCGAGGTAGTGTTAGTACAACAAAATTCCAGTAGCGAGCGTCCCGATGAAGCTGACTACCTGGCAGAATCTGCGCAAGATGGTGGAGGCGAAAATGACGAGGCAGCTCGACCAGCAGCGCCATTCACCAGCGACCAGGATCTCGATACCGACGGTATCGCCCCAACCCCGATGATAGCCAGCGAGCCAACCCCGTCCGATGCAGCCGATGACGCCGTGCTAACCAACGTGTTTTCTGATCGCGAAGTACGCTCCGATAGCGAAGAGCAGCAAACCAGCGAACAAACCAAGTTGCAAGCTGAAGTAAAGGTTGATAACTCGTATGAAATCGCGCGACTTCAAGCAGAAATAGATCGTCAACAAGAGCAGACCGCAAAGCGACCAAAGAAA
Source organism: uncultured Granulosicoccaceae bacterium (assembly GCA_964437945.1). Lineage (GTDB taxonomy): Bacteria > Pseudomonadota > Gammaproteobacteria > Granulosicoccales > Granulosicoccaceae > Granulosicoccus. The sequence goes on along the minus strand of CAYTJF010000002.1, from coordinate 53,357 downwards.
AAATGGCTTACCGCGCGAACTCACGAAGCAACATCGGCCAAGTATATGTACCGATGGGTAGAAAAAGTAGAGCGTATCGGCAACCTGAATTACCCGGACGCGGTGCGAAGAGAGAAACTTTCAGGGGCTGTGGTGATGACCGTAGGCATTTTTAAAAACGGGGCCATCGAAAGTATCCTGGTTGAAGAGTCCAGCGGTCAGCGCATACTTGATGATGCCGCAAAGCGCATCGTTCAACTAGCCAGCCCTTTCGAACCACTGGTCGGAAAGCTTGGTGAAGAAACCGACATTCTGTACATCACACGAACCTGGGACTTCCAGAGTTCCAACTCAGTCATTAGTTATTAGGAGTATGTTATACATGACGCTCTGGCAACCCAATCGGGTGACGGTTAAAAAATATTCTTGCCGTAATCGGCAATTTAAGTAACACTCATCCAAGTCCTTTGCAACGCACTAAACCGTGTGAACCTGAGCCATCATTTTCTGTTATCCATGCCACAAACGCGCGACAGCCGTTTTGAGCAAGCTGTTTTGTACATTCTTGAGCACGATGCCGAAGGTGCCTGGGGGGTGGTAATCAATCAGCTGTTGGATATGACGCTTTACGACGTCTTTAACCAACTCGACATTTCGGCGGTCAACTGCACTTCGCCAGAAGAAACCGTTCACAGTGGTGGTCCTGTTGATGCCCAGCACGGCATTGTCCTGCATCGTCCCAATATCAATTTTGAATCAACCCGACATTTTGATGGCGGTGTCTCTCTGTCCAGCTCTCGCGATGTGCTTGAGGCGCTGGCCGCAGGCGAAGAACCTGAGGATCGTCTGGTGCTACTTGGCCACGCCGGCTGGGGACCAGGTCAATTGGAGGAGGAAATCACCAACAATGCCTGGCTAACCTGTGAGGCGGACACGGATATCATCTTCAACAGGCCGGTTGATCAGATGCGAGCTGCGGTTGGCGGACTGCTTGGCGTTGATCTGAATCTGGTGGTTGGCCAATCAGGTCGTGCCTGAGCGACTTCTTGCCTTATACCCCTCCTTTTGCAGCCGGTGATTACCTGTGCTTTGACTACGGCACAGTGCGTATTGGCATAAGTATCGGAAACTCATTACTGGGAACTGCTCGCCCGCTGAGTGTGGTTAAAAACCATAGCGGCACGCCTGACTGGAAGCAAATTGACCGAGCTGTGCTCGAGTGGCAGCCCAAAGGACTGGTGGTTGGCATTCCGCTTGATCTCGATGGAAATGCTCAAGAAATAACCCACCATGCGCAGGGCTTTCTCAAACGCTTAAGAAAACGCTACAACGTTCCGGTTTTCAGTGCAGATGAGCGATTTAGCTCCATGCAAGCGCAACAAGAACTGCAAAAGTTGCGCGCCCGAGGCCAACGTGGCAAGACACAGCATGCCGATGTCGATACACTAGCGGCCGCACTGATACTGGAACATTGGTTCACTACCAGCGATTTTATCTAGAGTAATTTTAATATCAAGCCGTTAAACTTGTATCCATTTAGTCGCTAGCCAAGCGAAGGTCAATGACACAATTTAATGCTGAACAAGTACTGGGTTGGCTCGACAGCATGACGTCGGAATTGCAGGCGATCTCAGCACCCACATCAGCACCCACATCGACACAAAAAGAACCTTTGCTCATGATCGGTATTCGTACCGGCGGCGTGGACGTTGGCCGACACCTGCACAATGCCCTGAGATTGCCTGATCCACTGGGCGAACTCAATATTTCTTTTTACCGAGATGATTTCAGTACCGTTGGTCTGCACCCGGTTGTTGGACCATCTCAGGTTCCCGTCAGTGTGGAAAATCGACACATTGTTTTAGTAGATGATGTGATAAGTACCGGCCGTACCGTGCGTGCCGCCATGAACGAAATTTTCGATTTCGGGCGACCTTCTCGAATAACGCTTGCCACACTGGTTCAACGAACAGGACACGAATTACCTATTCGTGCCGATATTGTAGGGCACTCTATCGACATTCCGGATGATCAAACCGTATCGCTTGATGGTTCAAAAATGACGATTAGTGTTGGACAAAAAAATCAATGAACAAGTCAGATCCGCAGTTTAACCAGTTTAATAAACTGCACCACTTTCTCAGCATTGATGGCCTGGACAAAGCCACACTGACCCATATTCTTGATACTGCAGAAGGCTTCACCAGCGTTAATGATAAATCAATCAAGAATGTTCCTCTGCTGCGCGGCAAAACGGTGGCCAACTTATTCTTTGAAAACAGTACTCGCACACGAACCGCTTTCGAACTGGCGGCAAAACGATTATCTGCAGACATACTCAACATCGATTTGGTCAGTTCATCGACCAAAAAAGGCGAATCATTACTGGACACGCTGCGTGTACTGGAAGCACTGCAAAGCGATATGTTTGTTGTCAGGCACAGTGATTCAGGGGCTGCCAATTTTATCGCCCGGCATGTGTCACCTTCAATAAATGTTATCAATGGTGGTGATGGCCAACATGCTCATCCAACACAAGCTATGCTGGACATGTTCACCATTCGCCGATACAAGGGCTCATTCGAGAACTTAGTAGTTGTGATCATTGGCGACATACGACACTCTCGCGTTGCGCGATCAGGTATCGGGGCTTTAGTAACGCTTGGCGTTGCAGAGGTTCGGGTGGTCGGACCACAAACACTAATGCCTGCCGATGTCGAATCACTGGGTGTAGTTGTATATCAGGACGTCGACCTTGCATTGGCGGATGCCGATGTGGTGATGGGCCTGCGGTTACAAAATGAGCGTATGACCAGCGCTACCATACCGAGCACCGGAGAATTTTATCAGGCTTACGGGTTAACTCCAGAGCGCCTAAAACTTGCCAAACCAGATGCTATTGTCATGCACCCTGGCCCAACCAACCGAGGCGTGGAAATTGCCGCAAGTGTTGCCGATGGAAAACAGTCGGTCATACTGCAACAAGTCACCTATGGTATCGCGGTAAGAATGGCCGTTATGTCAATCATCATGGGCCATGGCGAAGAAGTTCGTGAAGCGGAAATGAAACTGGCATGACAAATTTTCGCATTGACCATGCCCGCGTAATCGACCCTGCCAACGTGTTCGATGATTCTCGCACACTGTTTATTTGTGATGGAAAGTTAACTGACCACTGTGGTGATGATGCACAAGTGATCGACGCCACTGGTCTGATCGCCTGCCCCGGCTTTATTGATTTGTATGCTCGATTGCATGAACCTGGCTTCAGTCGAAAAGGCACAATCGCAAATGAGAGTCGCGCCGCGATTAAAGCAGGCTTTACAACGGTGTTTTGCGCACCAGATACTCAACCGGTAATCGATTCAACCGCCACGGTTGAATTAATAAAACAAAAAGCGGCAACCGCCAATGGTGCTCGAATTGTACCGATAGCGGCGCTCACTGCAGGGCTTGAAGGCAAACGGTTGAGTGAACTGGCAACATTGTATCGAGCAGGCTGCCTGATCGCAGGACATGCTGATTGCCCGCTCGACGACACCGGCGTATTACTGAGCGCGATGCAGTATGCATCCAGCTTTGATATACCGATTATGATCCGACCAATTGATCCAGCGATCGCCGGTAACGGCTGCGCACATGCCGGCAGCGTTGCGACCCGACTCGGGCTGCCCAGCATTCCGGTAGCGGCAGAGACGGTGGCATTGGCACGACTGATAGAGCTGTGCAAAAGCACGCAGTGTCGATTACATTTTTCCCGCCTAAGCTCTACCCGTGCCATTGAGCTGGTACGCAATGCAAAAGAGCTTGGCTTACCAATAACCGCTGATGTCGGCATCCATCATTTGTATTTCACACACGAACAAATCGATGGCTTCGATGTTAACTTTCATTCAGCCGTACCGTTCCGAACCTCAGACGACAGAGAGGCACTGCGGGCCGGTGTTCGTGATGGCACCATTGACTCTATCTGTTCAGATCACGCACCACACGACACAGACGCAAAATTAGCACCATTCCCAAGCAGTGCTCCGGGCTTGTCCGCATTCGATCCATTTACACCACTGCTGCTGGGGCTGCCAGACTTGTTGAGCATGTCGCTGATCGATGTGATTGCGAAAGTTACCAGCGCGCCTGCTCGGGTTGTTGCGCCAAAGCTTGCATCAAGAAATGCAATAGTCGAAACGAGCTCAGAATTACTCCAAACCGACCACTACTCTCTTGATTTGGGCACCTGTGCCGACGTGGTGCTAATTGACCCGCTCGCCAAGGCATCATTGGAAAGTGCAACATTTACGAGCCATGGACAAAATTCACCCTTGATAGGGCTCAGCTCATTGTCTGAATGCACCGGTGAGGATGTGACGCTAATGGGTCAGGTTACGCACAGCATTGTTGCAGGCTTGCTCAAAAATACCCAAATTTAGCGCTCACTGGCCAAGTTTAAACGTGAGCAAGTTAACCAGTCGGCTAATTATTCAGGCAAAATCGAATTCTCGATTAAGGGCAACAAATTGCTTATACTGTCAAAATAGATGAAGTTCTTATGTTATTTTCGTTTTTTATAAACTGATTTGCCATAGATGTTGCTTTGCTATGTAAGCACGAAGCGTTATAAATACAAGAATAGTTGTACGTTTAGGGATAGTAGTGCGTTCAGGAATAGTTATACGTTGAAAAAATTATGAGCAATAACGAGATAACACAGCGTTCACCAGCCCTATTGGTTCGCATTTTTGGCTGGACAATGTTAGCAACCCTTCTGACTTATCTCATCAATAATTACCTTGTTGTCGCGCATAATTTTCCCGGCTTGTCGCCGCTGTTCAAGGGTGAATTTATCGGCGAAGACTCACTGCAAGCACTCATTCAAGCCGGACTCTACGTCGCAGGCTTTCTGGTAGCGCTTATCTATGTACTAGGCAACCGGGCAAAACCGTTAAGAGACGATGCCAGCATCGTTACCAAAATCAATACGTATATTATTCGGGGTTGTTTTTGGGCGGTATTGTTCATCGGCCTTGTCGATATGTCTATTTCATTTTTACGCGTAGAAGGATTGCTTGGCGACGTGTTCAATCCGGAAATGGTCAAGCAACTGGGACGATCTACCTATCGGGGCCTCTACGTGCACTATCCGTTAATTGCACTTGGGTTTGTGGTTGCTGCATTTACTCGCACACTGGGTTTTCATTGGCTGGCTTTGCTTATCGTTATTGCCGAACTCGCTATAGTTATAACGCGCTTTATATTCTCCTATGAACAGGCTTTTATGGGAGACCTTGTGCGATTCTGGTATGCCGCCCTATTTCTGTTTGCCAGTGCTTACACCTTGCTGGAAGAAGGACACGTTCGCGTCGATGTTTTTTACGCCGGACTATCGCGACGCGCCAAAGGCACTGTCAATGCGTTCGGTGCTATCTTTCTTGGCATGAGCCTAAGCTGGACCATTATCATATTAGGGTTCAAAGGCAAGGCATCAATTATCTACGGACCGCTATCAAATTTCGAAGTATCGCAATCAGGGTTCGGTATGTACACAAAGTATCTTATGGCAGGCTTTCTGGCCGTATTCGCTATTACCATGCTAATTCAGTTCGTTAGCCAGATGTTCGAAGCGACTGCAGACCAGCGCGGCGATCCTGGTGGTCGCACCGATCCCATGAACGAAGATACTGAAAACAACTCGAACGGTGCTTCGAACGATGCCTCAAACGATAAAAGTTTCGTTCCCAACGAAGCCACTTCCAACTAACAGGGCGAAATCGAGATAATGGAACTGGTTTTTCTGGCACTGCTGTTAATTTTATTGGCTTTCGCTTTGGGTTCTGGATATCCAGTGGCTTTTGCCCTGCCCGGTGCTGCGATCGTCACCATATCGCTGGCTGCTATATGCGGATACTTTTTTGGAGGTGGCAATGTAGACGCCTATTTTGCTCATGGTGGGCCGAGCCAATGGCTTAGCGCAGGTGTAACCAATCTGCGTGGCATCTACTGGGAAGTTGAACGCGATACGCTTATTGCAATTCCACTGTTCATCTTTATGGGCATCATGTTGCAACGCTCCAAAATAGCTGAAGATTTACTGATCACCATGTCGCAGTTATTTGGTCCAGTACCAGGTGGCCTTGGTATTTCAGTTGTATTTGTAGGCGCATTACTGGCAGCAACAACCGGCATTGTTGGCGCAACCGTGGTTGCAATGGGCTTGATCTCACTACCCGTCATGCTACGCAATGGCTACTCACAGTCATTGGCAACCGGTACTATCGCAGCCTCAGGAACGCTGGGTCAAATTATTCCTCCATCGATAGTACTGATTATTCTTGCTGACCAATTGGCCAGTGCAACCGACCAGGCAGGCACTGCGCGCAAAGCATTGCACAAGGAAGCCACCGGCGAAATCAGCATGCCGTCCGAATTTGCCGTTACGTCCACCAGCGCGGGTGAAATGTTTCTTGGTGCGCTTGTGCCAGGTCTCGTGCTGGTTGGTTTATATATGCTTTACATTCTGGTGTATGCCATGTTGCGGCCATCCAAAGCACCTGCAGTTCGATTTGAAGGGGATTACGACAAATACTTCGTTTTTAAAGTTGCAGGCACACTGGTTCCTCCATTGGCGCTCATCTTCCTCGTGCTTGGTTCTATCATTACTGGTATTGCAACAGTAAATCAGGCCGGAGCAATAGGTGCGGCCGGCGCATTGCTAATGGCCAGCTACCGACTCAAAGAAGGCAAGCGACGTTACTGGCCAGCCATTCTTGCGGTGATCAGCTTAATAGGATTGGCCGTAGTACTTGCCTTTTTTGATAATAATGTCAAAAACATCAAGACCGATCGCGATCTGTTGGGCATCGTTATCGCCATTGTTGTGGTAAGCCTGTTAATCGTCGCTCTACTATGGAGTGGATGGCGCGTTAACAGAGAAAACAACACGCTACACGAAGTGATGATTGAAACGGCCAAAGCAACCTCGCTGGTCTTTATCATTCTGCTCGGTGCAGCCATGTTGACCGCGGCGTTTCGCGCTTTTGGTGGTGAAGAGTTAGTGCGCGATTACCTGAATTCTCTGCCTGGCGGGTTCTGGACAAAATTCATTATCGTCATGATTGTTATATTCATCCTTGGATTTTTCCTGGATTTCATTGAGATAGCCGTGGTAGTGGTGCCTATTGTTGCACCCATACTACTGGCCGACCCATCGGCCAATATCACTGCCGTCTGGTTGGGTGTGATGATTGGATTGAACATTCAAACATCCTTCCTGACCCCGCCATTTGGCTTCGCGCTGTTTTATTTGCGTGGCGTGGCACCAGCGATTGTCAAAACAATCAATATGTACAAAGGCGTTATCGCTTTTATCTGTTTACAACTCATTGCGCTGGGTATTGTTGGTTATTTTCCTCAGCTGGTTAACTATTTACCGAACAGATTGTCTCTGCTCTCAGAGACAGCGCCACCACCGCGTAATCCACAGCTGCAATACTGCATTGAGGAATATACGCTTGAACAATTTGCTGATACCGAAAGCGGATTTGACGATGTCCTTAGCACTGCTCGCGCATTGGATTTGTCTACGTTACCAGACAAGATCGCTGAATCGCTAACGGAAAGTTACGACAGCGCAGAACAATCCAAAACACTACTCATGGAAGCCAAAGCGGCCGAGCTTGCTGTTACTGAAAACGAAGACGCTTATCGCGTTTTTCACACCCAGGTACGTCAAATTGAACTCGACATTCGTATACTGGATGAAGCTTCCAAAGAGCTTGACACGGCACGTGGACGAATCAGCGGAGAAAACTCGGAACAACGAATTGCGGCGATCGATAAACAACTGGCCACTATTGCAACTTCAAAAGATGAACTAATTGCTAAGATACCGTCGGCATGGGAGGCCGAGAACGAGAAACACCTTGCATTGCAAGACGCTGAGAATAAAGCCCGACTGGCCTACCGCAAAGCGGCAGACGACGGTTATAAGAATGTGCTGGAGCTATCCGCAACACTTGAAGCCACCTCCAAATTGCGTGAACTGGAACTAAGCTTACCTGAAATGCGCAAGCGCATTGAAAATGAGGAACCTGCCGATCTTCTTGATCCACTTAAAGCCCTGTCAGACCAGTTCGGCGACATAGAAGGCGCTTCAAAGATAAAATCTGCTGTATCAAAGGCTCGTACTAATTTGAAAAGGAAAACGCCAAAGGTTGAAGATGCTATTGAATCCATCGACAAAGCAATAGAACTTTACAGCGATGAAATGGCGTGGCGCAATGAGGCAGAACAAGCGGTTGGCCCTCAATTAAAAACCTATGAAGAACAGATGCGCGGAACAATCGGCATTCGCCAACAGGAACGTTTGAATCGTGAGCAGGCATTGTTTGTTGCAGCATGCAATTCTCACCACAGAGACATATCATTGAGTTTTTAACATCGAAGCCAACTTATAACCCGAACTTATAACCC
>CAYTJF010000002.1:15396-44812 GCA_964437945.1 uncultured Granulosicoccaceae bacterium | reverse complement strand
AACCCCAACTTACAACCCCAACTTACAACCAATGTGGAGCGGATGATCCAAGATCTGTCGCCGGCCTGTCCCAGGCCGCATCAATATCATCAATATCAACCGGAAACCTGACACGTTGAGCGGCACCCCAGGTGGTATGTTCTATTTCAGGATTCAAATCCGACTCCTGTGCAGGCTCAAAACCGGTGTGCAGGGTATCTTGTCGGTATCGCTGCAAAACATGAGCGGTCCGTGCCAAAGACAGTTTCGCACTCAGCACACGACCGGTTGTTTGCATTTGTACTAAAGCGTGAAGAACCGCTGCTGCCATCAGGTTTCCTGTTGCATGATCAAGTGCCTGCACCGGCAGTGGGTAGGGTGCATCAGAATTGAAAGCCAGCATTCCCTGATGAGCAATGCCACTACTCATTTGCACAAGAGAATCGAATCCACGGCGTTTTGACCACGGGCCAGTCCAGCCATACGCATTTAGTGATACGTTAATTAGCGTAGGGTTCACTGCAAGAAGTGTATCTGCACTCATCCCCAAGCCTTCCATTGCACCTGGTCGGTAACCATGAACAAGCACATCGGCTGTCTTAACCAATTCGAGAAACCGCGAGTGCCCACGCTGCGTATCCAATTGAAGATGTGCGCAGCGTTTTCCAAGCGTAACTTCTGGTACCACACTGGGCTCATCCCAACTAGCAGGGTCGATGCGCAGTACTTCAGCACCGAAGGCTGCAAGAAACCGTGTAGAAACCGGTCCTGCAATAACACGAGTCAAGTCAAGCACTCGTAAGCCAGCCAAAGGTCGATCGCTTTTTGAGCCTGTTGAACGAGACCTGACCGGTTCAACATCAACAACACCGTGCTCGTGCCAATGCACCAACGGCTCCTGCGCTACACTTAAGCCTTGCGGATGCTGTTGCCAGGCACTAAGCGATCGCATGGTGGCAGCACAACCTTTAGCACTCACTATGGCCGATTCTACTTCGTCAGCTTTCATAGTTAACAGTGTCGAAGCCACCGCCTCGGGCGTACCATCACAATGCAATACGCTCAAGGCAGCAGCTCGATGATGTGGTGCGTTGGTATGCAAGCGAATCCAGCCATCTGCGCACTTATAGTCACCTGCTATCGAATCCCATATTCCACCTACCTGCCAACCCACTGGCTGCAAACTCCTGGCAAACCATAACGACGCGTAGCGGTTGTTAACGTTAATGTGCTTTGCAGGCGAATCGAATGAGTCGTTTTCATGTCGGCTTACATGGCAATACTCAGCCAGGGCAATCGCTGCCGTCATAAAACTACTCGACGCTAACTCTGTGGTTTTAAAACAGGAGGAAAGGCGATCATCTCCGGAAAAAGATAAAGTCAATCGGTTCGGTATGTCAGAATCAATACCGGCCCCGGTGAGCAGCTCGTTTAGCATTTTATTTTTCACTTGGCTAACCACTCAATAAACTCTCGTTTATGTTGTCTTCCGATCAGTCTACGCCATAAAGAGCGTGAACAATTCTGTTAGCCAGATCAACATCAAATAACTCACTCATCTTTACCACTTTGAGTCCTTTCTATGGCCGCCGCTATACCTTGAATACAAATTTATGGTTCATGGAGCAATAGCGCCTGGCAATGACTGAGCGGCACGATCAAAGGTATAAAAACCGTTAAACGATTCCTCGTAATACATAGCCACGTCTTTCCCTGTTTGACATATCAACACATCTGGAAAATCTAACTGGACACCATTTTCAATACTCAATTTCTGATAATCGGCCAATGCCCTCCAAACTACGTCAGCGTCCTGAAACAAAATATTCTCTTCTGAAAACAAGTTCAATACTATTCGATGAATATCTACTGGCGTAACTTTGTATTTTTTTCCAATCAACGTCCAAATCGTCTCTACTAGCACTACGTGACTAATAAATACTGTTTCACTACCTGTGATTAACTTCGACGCTTTTCGTGCCTGCAAATCATCATCACTCAACAGATAACGTAACAAAACGTTAGTATCGATAGCAATCACTTCATAGCATCCTGTCGTGATTGTTTATCTGTGTATCGGCGGTCGATTTTTACGTGACTCAAGGTTCCTTTGGCTGCCCCCTTCCCTTTCTTCACCAGCGTCAATTGACCATTAGCCACAAAGCACTCCAATTCGTCACCTGGCTCTATACCCAGCTCTCTGCATTGCTCCACAGGCAAGGTGATTTGTCGTTTTGAGCTTAGCTTAGACATCTACCTATTCCTTACATTTGTACACTTAGTAAAGATAGCATATTCTTTACCAAATCATCAATAGTAAAGACATTTATTCAGGCTACTAGCTCTCCTAAAGGTCTTCCACATTGCAATTTGACTGCTAGTAGCCCTAATCCTTTCAGTAGTGTTGAGCCCCGACAGAATAAAAATCGTCGATCGTAGTTTTAAGTGTCTTTCGTGGTCGATCATCCCCCCAGATATAACCTACAATAGTTGGTTGTCGATCGTTAGGTATATGCTTCTAAGCGGTAGTTGGTTAGGTTTGAATTTTTCGTAGTACTGGGCTGAGAGGTATGGCTCTAGTCGGCCATGAGCAGGTATAGCTATTCAAAAGGATTCATGAAAATACGGCACGCAATTGCAAATGACTCAGTAGCGATTTTCAAACTCGCCAATCAGTTGCATGCATCAATGAGTGTGGAGCGGGATGAATTTCGATCTACGTTTGAACGAATGCTTCAACGGCCAGAGTGTGCCTGCCTAGTTCTATGTGATAGTGAAAAAATAGTTGGTTATATCTCAGGCTACATTCGTCCTGTGCTTATTCAAGGCGGTAACGTAGCATTTGTAGATGAAATTGTGATTGAATCCAGTATGAGAGGTCAGTCTCTCGGCACCTCGTTGATGTCGCATTTTGAGACTTGGGCGCAAAGTGAAAAATGCGCTTTAGTTGGACTTGCAACTGGTGGTGCGAAAAGCTTTTACGAGAAGCTTGGGTATCAATCTAAGGCTGGGTACTTTAAAAAGTACTTGAATTAGGGTGAATTGCTAATCTTCCGGTTCGGGCACTTTTTTTCCGTTTATAGAAGCCAGGCAGTTCGTCAGCTTTAGAATTACTCTACACGCGTAGAGTCTTGAATATTCAGGCATAATAAAATGTAACTTTTGTTCTATTTTTACTCTACACGTGTAGAGTGGAGACAGAAATTATTGAAATCGCGCTTCGAAACAGACTGTCGGAAACCATTGCCCGAACAGCGAAAATCGGCCAACACCAGCCCTACAGTGAACGCAAATGAGACCACATGTTAGAGGTGTAGTTTTAGAAGGTCTAAGCCATGCTGGCAAAACTTCGGTGTTAAAAGCGTTGAAACTGGCACAGGCCGAGCGAATTGATTCTGAGCGAAGTGTTCTCGTGCTTGGGGAGCACTATTCACAGCAATTACAAACGATTAAAGGTGAGCAGATCAGTCTTTCATGTGACGAACATGCAGAGCTCATCAATGATCGGCTCGGCTGCATTGAACAGCTAAATGATTGGGCAATAAATCTTGGTGAAGCGAATCGTAGATCTCGCGGATTGTTCTTCATTCTGGAACGATTTCATCTGAATCACAGAAGCGCATATGATAATTCAGTTCACATTGGTACTATCGAGGAGCGCCTGGTCAATTTAAATTGCACTTGTCTTCTCCTAACTGTGTCTCGCGAAGATATTCGCAGCCGTATGCTGCATCGTGACGACAAGGGCATAGGTCATGGAAATATTGACCATGTTTGCAGCGACTGGATAAAAGCACAAGAGCGATTCATTGAGTTAGCACACAAGTCACGGGTGCCATCTACTACGATTGATACAAGTGAGCGCAAATGGAATGCGTACGCATCAAAAATATTGAATTTAGTCGATGATTAGCTCCTTCTCTAGGACCGCAATGGGCACTTCACTGCCCTACCCTTAAATCCATTTTTGTGGGAAATTGGAACCTGGTGAACTACCGTTGTAGGGGTAGAACCGGTCATCGACATGAGAGTCTGCTACGATGGATAATACGTAGGGATTTCGGATAAAAATCAGACTGAAATAAACCCCGGCCAATAAACATCGACCAATCTATTTTAACTAATCGACTGTTGCATAAGAGCGCGATGATGTCGACGGCACTTAGATTCGTAACGCTCGTTACCACCAATTTCTACCTGTGCTCCTGCGGCAATGGCGCGACCATTTTCATCCAATCGTATGGTCATGGTCGCTTTGCGCCCACAGCTACAAACCGTTTTAAGTTCAAATAATTTATCGGCAATAGCTAACAGCCTTGAGGAACCAGAAAACAACAAGCCTTGAAAATCAGTTCTAATGCCATAACACAGTACCGGCAAATTGTGTTCATCGACAATTTCAGCAAGTTGATCGACCTGCGTTGTAGATAAAAACTGGGCTTCATCGACTAATACACAAGCCAGGCTCTGCTTGTTTTGTTCAATGTTTTTTACACCTGAACGCTCGCCAGATTGCTCTGCTATTTGTTCAGTAATTAGGCTTATAAAATTGGTGTTCGCATCAAACACGGTCGCTTCTGATGAGAGCCCTATGCGAGATTTGATTATGCCCTGGCCATAACGATCATCTATGGCCGCCGTGAATAACATGACATCCATACCCTGCTCTTGATAATTGTGGGCCGATTGCAGCAAGGAAGTCGATTTTCCTGCATTCATTGCAGAGTAGTAGAAGTACAGTTGGGCCACAGTGGACTCACCAAGTCGGGAAAAACATGATCGTAACATGCGCAAGCGTTTGCGATCCGCGTTAAACCAGTTGGACGGCATCTTCGGTTCTATGCAGTTCAAACGAATTTGCATGCTTGTACAGAGTGCTTACATAGAGCACCCACTTCAACGCATATCAGGCTGCCATTCTTGCGGAGCAATCTGCTCCAGCGAAAATCCAGACCCGTTCTCATACAAATAACTGTTCACCGCCGACTGTATTTCCTTCTCTCCCCGAGATGATGGTTTAACTTGGCATATAGCTTCAACAATATCGGCAGGCAATACATAGATCAGATTTGCACTCAGCGGGCTCGGTGCCGTACCTGCAGCAGGCTTCTCAACAATTTCCAACACTTCACCATTGCCGTCGAATCGAACACTGCTACGCATTGCCATTTCAGATTCATCTATTCGCTTTACGCTGACAGCGACCGACTTTTGGGTTAGCGTAAATGCATCGAGCAGTGATTTATAAAACGGCAGCGGTACGATGTAATCGCTGGCTGTTAATAAAAACGAATTGGCAAACCAGGTCGGTTGTGCCTGTAGGGCCGCAATAGTTGCATCCGCTGTACCGGCTAGCTGCTGTTGTCGAACACATCGTATAGCACCAACATCAAAATACGCCTGATGTCTGGCATAGTCCGTCAGTTGCTCACTCAAATAATGAGTAACCAATACAATTCTTTTAATCCCGGCATGTTGCAGTGAAGCAAGAATATAATCGAGCGTTGGTTTATTGTTAACGGGCAAAAGCGGTTTAGGTATGGAGTCTGTATGTGGCGACAAACGTTTGCCCCGTCCGGCACACAGAACAATTGCAGTGGTGATTGAATCTTGCATGTTCACAAATCATACAGGCGCGCGTTATTTTCGGCGAGCGCAATAAAAGATTTGGCAATATTGGTTTTTTCAGGAAATCGACGCAGGAAAGCTTCAAGCACATCAGTCTTAACTTTGTCGGCCTGGATTTTATCTACCAGCATCATCAGGCAACCACCATAGCCACCTCCACCAAATCGGCTACCATAAACACCCGATTGTTTCAGAGCGATATTATGCAGCTCAATCATCGCCTCACTCCCGCATTCATAGTCATCTATGGAACTGCGACAAGACTGATTCATAAGTTCACCGAATGTTGACCAATCACCACTTTGCCAGGCATTACATCCATTTTCTACACGTTGCATTTCCGAATACACATGGGTTGCTCGACGGCCCAGTTCCGCGGGTAATCCGGCAATGTGCTCTTCACTTCTGAGGTTTGTTGCCACTTCACCCAAATGCGTTGCACTGCTGTCGAGTAAGGTTGCTGCTTCGCGGCACTCTCGCACGCGATCATTGAATCCGGACGACACCAACTCTCTGGAAAAACCGGAATAGCAAACCACCCAACAAACCTGTTCGATATTGGCAGGATCGGCGATATAAGTAGCAGTAACTGTTTCCATGTGCAGCAACGAGAGCGCATTGCTACGACCAAAAACTACTGACATTTGATCCTGCAACCCATTGTTTAGTCCCATATGCTCGTTTTCGACTTGACGTGCAAGCTCAACCAGCTCAGCGTTGGTCAATTGCATATCATTCACATGAGCGAGCCCACTAAGGTAGGCTAAGATGACCGATGCAGAAGAGCTGAGCCCAGCTCCTACCAATGAACCATAAACCAAACCTGAGAATCCTTTGATTCCAGGTTGAATGGCTGCAATACAATTGGCGCTGGCCATAGCAAAACGAACCCAATTTTCCCCTGAAACTTCATTACCAATATCGAACGCAGTTGCTTTATCCGAATACTCACCCACATCGCAATGCAAATCTATCCGCGGTTCGTCCAAAGGATAAAAAGCCAGTAACGTATATTGATCGATCGTACGCGCCAACACCGCACCACCTTGATGATCAATATGAGCACCAATTGGATTCATTCGGTAAGGGGAAACAACAATATTTGGTTCATCTGTGCGACCAAAACAGGTCTTAGCTTTTTCAGACACGTGATTAGCAAGCAACTGCAATTCAGGTGTGCTTGGGTTTGGAATTTTAACAACCATGTTGAATATTTCTAATTGATTAAACTGTACATATGGCAACCAATGCACATGAAAATCAAGTTTCTGGATTGAAAAAGTAGATTATTTGTTATACGTCGTTTCGATAGCCTTTATCTGCAAGCTTCCCTGAACGCCACACCAGCATAACCAATACAACGTTGCTCTTTACGTAACTTTACCACTTGCTTTCTTATTGGCTGTTTTCTTTTTGCTAGTTTTCTTTTTGTTCGTACTCTTCTTGCCTACCTTCTTGTTGCTCGTGTTCTTCTTACTCGTACTTTTTTTCTTGGCAGCAATTTTCTTATTTTTCGTTTTTTTACTTTTAGCGACCTTCGCAGATTTCGCCCGTTTAGCTGCCTCCCATGCATGAGCAGCCCAAACAGCGGCTTCATCCTGATCCTCATAAATTGACTCAGGCGCCATACGATAACTCATTACCATCGTTAAGCCATCCGATTTTTCGTATTCAAACGGCGGTAAGTCCAATTCTGCAAAGTGATGGGCATTCTGCTCATCTACCTTTAAATACAAGGTGTCTTCAGCCACAAGGCCAAACATACAATTGTCGAAATAGAGCCCGTGACCTCCGAACATACGTCGAGAGGTCACACTGCCGAACAGTATAAATACATCACAAAGATAATCGGTAAATTCACTCATGACCAATTTTTGTTCTCATCGATGTTGACACCCGGCTCTGAGCGAACATTTGGTTAACAGGTAGTATGCCATGAAAACAGCGCACCTCTCCCGAGCCGGAGCTTGGAGCTCAGAACACAGAACCCAGAACGCAGAACCCAGAACGCAGAACGCAGAACGCAGAACGCAGAACGCCCACGATACTTCAGGTAACGTGGGCGTTCAGACTGCTTTCCGGCCGCAGTACCGGATGGCTATCGCACTATCGCATCATGGCGTTTTGATTGTCATCATCTTTCTCTTCAAGCGACATTGAATCAGCAATCATATCGTCGACAGCCGCAGAACCACCACCTTCAAGCTTAATGCGCAGACGTAAATCATTGACCGAGTCAGCGTTGCGCATTGCCTCTTCTATCGTAATCGCATTTTCTTGAAGAAGTTCGAAAATTGCATGGTCGAATGTCTGCATACCTTGTTCACGGCCTTTGCTCATTAATGCTTTGATCTCATGCACTTCGCCTTTCAGTATCAGATCTGACATTAGTGGCGTATTAATCAAAACCTCGATAGCCGCTCGACGCCCTTTACCACTCGGCGTTGGCAACAGTCGTTGTGATATAAGCGCCTTTACATTTAAAGACAAATCAAGCAGCAACTGTTTATGACGAGCTTCCGGGAAAAAATTGATTATACGATCGAGAGCCTGGTTGGTATTGTTCGCATGCAAAGTGGCAAGACATAAATGACCCGTTTCAGCAAACGCTATCGCGTGTTCCATGGTTTTCTGATCACGAATCTCACCAATCAGAATAACATCTGGCGCTTGACGCAAGGTGTTCTTCAGGGCAACTTCAAACGACTCTGTATCGTTACCAACTTCACGCTGTGTAACGATGCACCCCTTATGATGATGTACAAATTCCACTGGGTCCTCAATTGTGATGATATGCCCATTGGAATTCTCGTTTCGATAGTCAATCATCGACGCAAGACTAGTCGACTTACCAGAACCGGTACCGCCAACAAATATAACCAAACCACGCTTGGTCATGGCAATCTGATTCATGATATCCGGTAAGTGCAAATCAGCAAAACTGGGGATATCATTTGGAATGATACGAACAACCAATCCCGCGCTTCCGCGTTGCACCAACGCATTCACACGAAAGCGTGAAATGTCTGGCAACGCAATCGCAAAGTTGCATTCTTTAGAGTTGGCAAATTCATCACGCTCGGCATCGGTCATAAGAGACTGAGCCAATGCAAGGGTATGCTCGGCTGTAAGCTTCTTTTCCATCACAGGAGTGACTTTGCCGTGTATCCGCATTGACGGTGCAGCCCCTGCAATGATAAACAAATCCGAACCACCTTTCTTGAACAGGTTTACCAATAGCTCGTCCATGAAACGCTTAGCGACTTTTAAGTCCATAGCTTCGTTATCCCGTGATCTTTTTATTCAAACTTCATTCGTAACGGATTGATCAATACGACCAACCTGAACACCAATAACACTTACATTATTGAATCTGGGTTCTGCGCCTTTTTACGCGCCTCTGCCATATCGACAACACCACGATTAACCAACTCTTTCAAGTTTTGATCGAGCGTTTGCATACCATGACCCTGACCGGTCTGGATAGCCGAATACATCTGCGCAACCTTATCTTCACGAATCAGGTTTCGAATAGCAGGGGTACCGATCATGATTTCATGAGCCGCAACTCGACCACCGCCAGTCTTCTTTAGTAGCGTTTGAGAGATAACTGCTTTTAGCGATTCGGATAACATAGAACGAATCATCGGCTTCTCACCGGCTGGAAAAACATCAACAATACGATCGACGGTTTTAGCAGCAGAACTTGTATGCAAAGTACCAAACACCAGGTGACCGGTTTCAGCAGCAGTCAGAGCGAGTGATATGGTTTCCATATCACGCATTTCACCAACCAGTATGACGTCTGGGTCTTCACGCAGTGCTGATCGCAGTGCATTTGCGAAGCCAAACGTATCGCGATGCACCTCACGCTGATTGATCAAACACTTTTTGCTTTCGTGAACAAATTCAATTGGGTCTTCGATGGTCAGAATATGGCCTAATTCTGTTTCGTTCTTGAAATCCATCATAGCGGCCAGTGTGGTTGATTTACCCGAACCGGTAGGGCCGGTTACCAGCACAATACCGCGAGGCATTTCTGAAATTTCTTGAAAGATTCGTGGGCAACCCAGTTGCTCAAGGGACATGATTTCGGTTGGGATAGTACGGAAAACCGCACCACAGCCACGGTTCTGGTTAAATGCATTCACACGAAAACGCGCGGTTTCAGGAATCTCGAAGGAAAAATCGGTCTCGAGATGTTCTTCGAAGTCTTTACGCTGTTTATCATTCATGATGTCATACACCATGGCCTGAACAGCAGCATGGTCCAACGCAGGGATATTGACTCTACGCATATCGCCATCAACACGTATCATCGGTGGCAAACCAGCAGACAAGTGCATGTCCGATGCGCCGTTCTTTACGCCAAACGTTAGTAGCTGTGCGATATCCATTAATTAAACCCTGTAAATGTATGTATGCCATTGAAAAGCTGTGTACATTGTCGGGACACAGCTGTTATTAGACGGATAGATCGGCCATTTTTGTGAATTGCTTAGTGGGCAGTAACTTACCGGGTTTGAAACAGCCGACATTTAACCAACCTAAGGCATAAATTTGTGAGCAGCCCCGCAAACAAAGTCGCTACAAATCTTAAGATGGTACAAAGCGACATCAACAGCATGGCGAAAAAGCACGGTCGAGATCCGGCTACCATAAAACTATTAGCGGTCAGTAAAACCAAACCCATATCCATGATTAAGGCCGCCATCGAGGCAGAACAACGCTTTTTCGGTGAAAATTACCCCAGCGAAGGTCTGGAAAAGATTGCAGCACTTAACGATGCTGGCTGTGAATGGCACTTCATTGGTTCAATTCAATCAAGAAAAGCGGCAAGTATTGCGGCTCATTTTGATTGGGTGCACAGTGTTGATCGTGTCAAAGTAGCCACAAAGCTGGCCGAGAGCCGGCCATCGGACCTACCACCACTACAAATTTGTTTGCAGGTCAATATTGATAACGAGCCGAGCAAATCAGGCGTCTTGCCGCATGAGGTGGAAGCACTGGCAACGCAATGTGCCAATTTTCCGCAACTGTGCGTACGCGGGCTGATGGCTATCCCTGCACCAAATACTGAATTTGAGAAACAACGGGAAGTGTTTGCAAAAGTGCGAGAACTGCAACATGCACTTTCTCTCGAACACAGCGCGATCGACACTTTGTCGATGGGAATGAGTCAGGATCTTGAAGCCGCCATTGCCGAAGGTGCAACCATTGTTCGTATCGGTACGGCTATATTCGGCTCACGCGAACGCAATTAAATACACCGAGCAACGGTGGTAGAATCATGGGTTAATCATACAAACTCAATAAAGGGCGTAATTAATGTCAAACAGCAATCCAATGGTTGATGCGTATGCCGCAGGACAAAGCCTTTGGCTGGACTACATTCAACGCAGCCTGCTAAACAGTGATCTGCAAGCGCTGATCAAAAATGACCAGGTTATGGGCCTGACATCGAATCCGGCAATCTTCGAGCAAGCAATAGCAAAAACCGCCGAATACGACAGTAGTATTGAGGCCATTAGTCGTAATGCCAATACCGACAACCTGGAAGTCTTCAATCAACTTGCAATTGAAGATATTCAGGGCGCAGCAGATGCATTTGCTGATACCTACAAACAAACTAAAGGTGTGGACGGCTACGTGTCACTGGAAGTCACCCCAGACCTTGCGCACGACACCGAAGGCACCATTGCCATGGGGCTGGATTTGAACCAACGTGTCAACCGCCCCAACTTGATGATCAAGGTCCCGGGAACCAGTGCAGGAGTAGAAGCGTTTGAAGAGCTCACAACCAAAGGCGTTAACGTCAACGTCACGTTACTGTTCAGTGTTCAACGTTATCTTGAAATTGCCAAAGCCTATATTAGTGGGCTTGAACGCCGCCATGCCGCAGGCCATCCGATTGACAACATTTCATCAGTGGCGAGTTTCTTCGTTAGCCGGGTTGACACTGAAGTTGACAAGGCGCTTGATGCCATCGGCACTGATGCGGCAAAGGGCTTAAAAGGCAAGATCGCCATAGCCAATGCCAAGGTCGCCTATGGCCATTTTGCCAACCTGTTCGGCAGCGAACAATTTGCCTCATTACGCAGTGCCGGTGCGCTGCCGCAACGTTTGTTGTGGGCAAGCACAGGAACAAAAAATCCTGACTACTCTGATGTTATGTACGTCGAGGAACTGATCGGTCCTGACACGGTAAACACCCTGCCCCCGAAAACCATGGACGCCTTTCGTGACCATGGGGTAGCCGAACCAAGACTTAGCCGAGAACTGAATGTGGCGCACAAACAACTCTCTGAACTCAACGAGCTTGGTGTCTCGTTAAGTGACATCACCAGTGATTTGGAAACAGCGGGTATCGCCTCGTTTTCCGAAGCCTTTGAGCGGTTACTGCAATCTATCGACGCCAAGCGTAAACGGCTGGCGAGTTAGTTCGTTATGCAGAGTACAAAGTGGTTTTTTATTGGTGCCGGCAACATGGCCAGCAGCCTTGTTGGTGGTCTGGTTGGCAGTGGTGTTAGTGCGGACACTATTAAAGTAGTGGATATCAGTCCTGATGCGGTCGATAAAATAACGCGCTCATTTGGTGTGCACAGCGCGCAAAGCATAGAACATATTGATGAAGCTGCTGCGGTGGTTATCGCGGTTAAACCCAACCTGGTAGAAACGGTATGCAAGGCACTCGCAGCAAGAAGCCCAAAACTGGTTGTTTCTGTTGCCGCAGGTGTGCGCAGCGACTCAATGAGTCAGTGGTTACCAGCGCAAACAGCCATTGTTCGCTGTATGCCAAATACGCCGGCACTACTTGGACTTGGCGCTACTGCCTTGTTTGCCAATGCTAACTGCTCAGATGCTCAGAAAGATGAGGCTCAAAGCCTGTTATCCACTGCCGGGAAAACCTGCTGGGTAGCTAAGGAAACTGAACTTGATGCCATTACCGCATTATCGGGCAGTGGTCCGGCTTATTTCTTTTATATGATTGAACATATGGCGAAGGCTGCTGAAGAATTGGGTTTAGACGCAGCGACCAGCCAAGAGTTTGCCATCGAGACGGCATTTGGCGCAGCCAGCATGGCCCGAGCGCAAACACATTCTCCTCAAGTGCTGCGCGAAAACGTCACTTCCAAAGGTGGTACCACCGCCGCAGCCTTGTCAGTAT
This sequence comes from uncultured Granulosicoccaceae bacterium, assembly GCA_964437945.1. GTDB lineage: Bacteria > Pseudomonadota > Gammaproteobacteria > Granulosicoccales > Granulosicoccaceae > Granulosicoccus. The sequence goes on along the minus strand of CAYTJF010000002.1, from coordinate 32,037 downwards.
TTGAAGAACAAGGCCTTGAAAGCACTATTCTTAGTGCGATGCAAGCAGCGCACCAGCGGGCCAAAGCATTGGGAGATGAATTCGGTACCTCTTCTTGATTGATCGGCGCTACAATACTTCGCTAACATTCGTTGTCTTACCAATAGATTGTCAAAGGATTAAAAACTGATGGGCAATTCAATTTTAGCGGCACTGAGTTTTCTCATTAGCGTAATTTTCAACCTTTACGCTCTGCTGCTGGCCGTCCGATTTATAATGCAGTTGTTTCGGGCAGACTATTACAATCCGCTGGCGCAGTTTGTCGTGAAAGTAACCGATCCAGTGTTAAAACCGGTTCGCCGCATTGTGCCGAGTATAAAATCTTATGACACCTCAAGCCTGCTGCTTGCCTTTTTGGTGCTACTGATTAAGCTAGTGCTGCTCAAAACATTGAGTGATGAAAGAGTACAAGTCGCCTCCGCGTTTTTTAGTTTGCAGATTTTTTCCTATGGCACCCTTTTCCTTTTAGCGTTTGTTGAAGTCATACATCTGCTTTTCAATATTTTTATCTACGCCATGATTATCCAGGCCATCTTGAGCTGGTTTCCAAACCCCGCGACTGATTCAATTCGTAACCTGCTTAGCGGGATAACCGAACCAATCCTGCGACCAATAAGGAAATACGTACCACCCATTGGTGGATTAGATTTATCTATTCTCATTGGTATTATTGCGCTCTTTGCATTACGAATGGTAGTAACCGGCACGCTTATGTCACCGTTTATGCCATAGTTTTTGTCAGATTTGCCAGAGTAGTCTCCGCAATAAATTTGTACAAATTTTCATCAAAACACTTTAATTTAAGGTGTTTTTTTATTTTGATATCAGGATTTACTGTAAATAAAGGGTTATTTACACAATTTGTTCTAGAAAACTGATACACAGCCGAGAAAAATATGTTAACTTTCGCGCGCTTTAACCGTTTGTTGTCTTTGCGAAATCACTGCATATACAGCATGCATACGCTTGTTCAGTTATAGCCATAACCGTTATAACTGCAACTAATCCGTTATTACTTTTAAGTACGCGAGGGATACCACATGGCGGCGAAAAAAAAAGCCACCAAGAAAAAAGCAACTGCCAAGAAAAAACCAGTTGCCAAGAAAAAAACCACAGCTAAGAAAAAAGCTAGTGCGGCGAAAGCCAAAAAGCCACCGACGAAATCAGAAATCCTGACGTCTATTGCTGACACCACTGATCTGAGCCGGAAAGAAGTTCAGTCAGTGCTAACAGCTCTGGAAGAATTGATTCAAAAGAATCTCAGGACAAAGGTCGGCATGTTCAGCGTTCCTGGTTTGATGAAAATCAAAGTTGTTAAAAAGCCAGCAACCAAAGAACGTAAAGGCCCTAATCCTTTCAACAAAGACGAAATTATCACTTTCAAAGCAAAACCTGCTCGAAAGGTGGTGAAGGTCCTCGCACTGAAAGGTCTTAAAGACATGGTTGCGTGATCGACATCGATTGCTAAATATATGTGTTGAGGTCGGTTGTGAATTGTCAACCGACTTCCTTCTAAAACTCCAATCGTCACAAACTTGACGACCACCTCACAAAATCAACGAGTTACAGCATACCTATCCAATTTGCAATAAAGTGCAATTTATGGCCAGTAAATGTACCTATGTGCTAATATCGACCTGATAGTAGCCTAGGTATACAAGCAGTAACCCGATTTATCACCCGCATCCACTACCGTTCTCAGCCTAGCCTACTGGCATGGGATAAAATATCGATTGTGCAGTGGCAGAACTTCAGTAAACAAGTGGTACTCGAAGGGTTTAGCTGGCGTCAAAATTGAACACTTGACTCAGAGTCCCTAAGTGCATGAGACTTAATGGCCGCGCGCCTAAAAGCCCGCGAGTCAGTGTGGACTTTAAATTGACACAATTGGTTTGACGAAACACTGACATATATAAGGTTGAATTACATGAGTACGATCGCAAGTTCCATGGTTTTCGGCGACAATGCGTCGCGACTGCCTCGTTGGGTAAACACCGTTCTGGTCATCGTGCTCGGCTGGGCCCTTGCCGTGTTATGCATGAAACTGTTGCCGACACCTGCAATCGACTACACCAGCTCAACTGCTACAGCATCCGGGCAGGTAGCGAACAATGGTGCCAATCCGTCTGAGCTTGCACAGATAACCGCTGGACTGCACCTGTTTGGCGATGCCAGCTCGGCTCCGGTAGTTACGAAAGAAAAAAAGGAAGAGGTTAAAGTAGAAGATACCGGACTACAACTTGAATTAATGGGTGTATTTGCCTCCGATCCTGCAGAAAAATCCTTTGCAATCATTAACCAAGGCTCAGAACAATCATCCTACGGGATTGGCGACAAAATCGTTGGAGAGGTAACGCTGGAAGAGGTATATAAAGATTACGTTATTTTGAACAATCGCGGCAAAAACGAGCGTTTGAAATTACCTGAGAACGTACAGCCTATTGCGACACGACCGATAGAGCAGGCCAACAACACGCAACCGGCAGCAAACAACGATGGTGGGCAAGCTAATGGTCAGCAAGAACAGGGTGGACAAGGCGGGGAGATAGTACTGCCTTCATCGCCGGGTGAACTACGTGACACATTGGCGCGAAACCCGTCGATGCTTGGAAAAATAGTGGCAGCCGAGCCATACCAAGAAAACGGTAAACTGGTGGGATATCGTATAACCCCCAAACAAAATCCAGAAATTCTGGAAGCACAAGGGATTGTTGCAGGTGATGTAATTACACGCGTCAACAATATACAGTTAAACAGCCAAAAACAGGGAATACGCGCGCTAAGGAATGCGGTTAAGGCACAAGCACTTGAAGTGACAGTTTTACGCGATGGCGTAGAGGTTCCACTGTCAATTTCGCTTGCGCAATAAACCCCAAATTCACACCTTAACGGGCTAAACTTTGACCACGGTGATTTGCTCATAGAAACGATGATGAAGAACAGGCTAACTATTAAACTAACATTTGCTCTCCTGAGCCTGGCTTTGCTGATTAGCGGGCCGGTGCATGCGCAGGAAGACACGTTCACGCTGAACCTTAAGAATGCGGATATACACTCCCTTATCCAAACCGTTTCGCGCCAATCGGGCAAGAACTTTGTTGTCGATCCGCGTGTTAAAGCACGCGTAACCGTAATCTCGGCAGAGCCGCTCAGCGCTGACGAGCTGTATGAAACGTTCCTGTCGGTTCTTCAGGTACATGGGTATTCGGCAGTACCTGGCAGAGACCTTATAAAGATCGTACCGGACGTTAACGCGAAACAAGGGCCTGTGCCCGCGTACAACCCGGACGGCGGAGCCAGCGATCAACTGGTGACGCAGGTTATCAAGGTCGAAAATGTGCCAGCTGCACAGCTTGTTCCCATCCTTCGACCACTCGTGCCACAACAAGGCCATCTGGCTGCCTATGCAGCGACAAATACACTTATTGTTACCGACCGAGCCAATAACATTGAACGCCTGATCAGTATCATCGAAGGGATTGACCGACCAGAGAACGAAGAGGTTGAAGTGGTTCGCCTGCAACATGCTTCTGCCAGTGAAGTAATACGAATCATAGGCTCTCTGCAGTCAAGAGCTGGCCAGGCCGCCGGTGCACCCGGTGCTGTTCGATTTGCCGCAGATGAAAGAACCAACAGTATATTGCTTAGTGGTGATCAGGCAGCCCGTGTTCGTATGCGTGGCTTGATTGCAAACCTGGACACCCCGGTTGAGTCTGGTGGTAACACTCGCGTGGTATATCTGCGGTTTGCCAACGCCGTTGATCTACTCGCCATTTTGACAGGTGTATCTGCTGGCCAAGCGAAGATCGGCACCAGCTCCACAGAAGACGGCCAACCCGCAGCAGCCCCTGCAACGCCAGCTGCTGGCGCAGCCCCAACAGTCAATGCCAACGGTGTTGTTGTCCCGCAAGCCCCAACGGCATCGATTGTTCGTCGAGCGGCAAATCAGGAAAGCGAACGTCCAAATGTGGATATTCAGGCAGATGAGGACACCAATGCGCTTATTATTACCGCCCCACCAGATGAAATGCGCAGTATCCTAGCTGTTATCGAACAATTAGACATCCGTCGAGCACAGGTATTAGTGGAAGCCATCATCGCAGAACTGTCTGAGAACAACAGCGCACAGCTGGGCGTTAACTTCGCCGTTGACGGTACAGGCAATAATCGTCCTGCGGCTTACACCAATCTGGGTGGTGCAACTCAGGCGCTGGCAGCCACTGCTTTGGCGGCTGAAAGCGGTAATGCCGCTGGAGCGAGCCTTAGCAACGGACTGTCACTGGCAGCGGGCCGCTTTGGCTCAGGTGGCATTGATTTTGGCATTCTGCTCTCTGCCATTGCATCAGATGCTGACAACAACATATTGTCCACACCAACACTGGTAACAATGGACAATCAGGAAGCTGAAATTGTTGTTGGCCAAAACGTGCCATTTGTAACAGGTACCCAGCTTTCTGCGTCTAACAACAACCCATTCCAGACCATTGAGCGTCAAGATGTTGGCATTAGTTTGAAAGTAAAGCCTCAAATTAATGAAGGCAATAACATCAGAATGGATATCGAGCAGGAAGCCTCTGATGTTAGTGCTACGTCGGTTACCGGAGCCTCAGACATCACCACAAACAAACGTTCGATCAAAACTACCGTTATGGTAGAAGATGGACAAACATTGGTGCTGGGTGGTTTGATCGATGATCAGGTCAGTGAAACGCGAGATAAAGTGCCCTTATTAGGCGATATACCGTTACTTGGAAGCTTATTTCGCTTCCGCACCAGTACCAAAAGCAAACGGAACTTAATGGTGTTTATGCATCCAACTATACTAAGAGACGTTGAAACGGCAGATTATTTCAGTCGTGGCAAGTACGATGATTTGCGCACGGCACAACTCGGTTTGTTTGAAAGTGACGAACTGGACAATCGAAAAGCACCAAAATTGCCCGATCTGCACCTGTTCTTTGAAGGTCAGCGTGTCAATGATGGAAATGGTGCAACTAATACTATAGTGCCAACCTCTGATCTTGGTCGCGAGTTAGACCTTAACGATCAGAATAAAAATGCAGAGCTTTCGCAGTTCAAGAGTCTGAGATCTGGAACTGGCGCGAATGATGCGGTTGGGCCTTCTGATACGACAAATTAGATGTGACACGGCAAGCTAATGAAAAAAATGGTTGTTTCACCAGCAGATTTTATTGATGTCGGCGAGCCCGAGGATGCCCCTGTGGACATCCCAGCGGAAGCAACTAGTCCTGCGCAAACTGGTGGGGCTGTGCCAGCCGGTAGACCTGAGCAAACCAATCAAGCACAATCCAGCCAGGTTGAAACAGGGCCTGTCAAAAAGTCAGGGCCAGCCGATGTACTAGCGGCCAACGATGAAAACGATGCCAGCGAAGACAACCAACCGGTACCGTTGGGCGCTGCAGCCCTTCGTCCAACCGCTGATCTTCCCTACACCTTTGCCAAGCGGCACGGCGTGCTACTCGAACAAATCGATGGCGAGCTGCACCTCGTTCATAAACCTGGCATTACTATGCTAGCCAGAGCTGAAGCTAGCCGCAAAGCTGGCCAGCCGATGATCATGGAACCGGTAACCAGCGACGAATTCGATGCCCGCCTTACCCAACACTATGAAGGCGAGACCGGTCAGGCAATCGATATCATGGACGACTTCGGCGACAATCTCGACCTTAATCAGCTTGCTGATTCCCTACCCGAACCAGAAGACTTACTCGAATCGACTGACGATGCACCGGTTATTCGCCTAATCAATGCCATTCTGACTGAAGCGGTTAGAAAACAGGCTTCAGACGTTCACATCGAACCATTCGAAAATCGCCTGTCGGTTCGTTATCGTGTCGATGGTGTTATGCAGAAAATGCTGGATCCGCCGCGTGAAATTGCGCCACTGATCATTTCGCGTTTAAAGGTCATGGCCAAGCTCGACATAGCTGAGCGTCGCACTCCGCAAGATGGACCCATTCGACTTCGTGTTGCTGGTCGTCCAGTTGATGTTCGAATGTCTACGCTACCTTCTGGACACGGTGAGCGGGTTGTACTGCGCTTACTCGACAAACAGGCTGGCCGACTCGACCTTGAGCACCTGGGTATGCCTGACACGGCTCACAAAACCCTGTCACGGGCGCTGACCAAATCTCACGGTATTATTCTGGTTACCGGTCCCACCGGCTCTGGTAAAACCACTACGCTATACGCTGCACTATCGCGATTAAACACATCACGCTATTCCATACTGACTGTTGAGGATCCAATTGAATACTTCATCGACGGTATTGGTCAGACGCAAGTCAATAACAAAGTTGATCTCGACTTCGCGACCGGTTTACGTGCCATATTGCGTCAGGATCCCGATATCGTCATGGTTGGTGAGATTCGTGATATGGAAACTGCAGAGGTTGCGGTTCAAGCCAGCTTGACAGGGCATCTGGTGTTATCAACATTGCACACGAATACAGCAGTTGGTGCAGTAACCCGGCTCAGAGACATGGGTGTAGAACCCTTTCTGCTGGCCTCATCTTTAGAAGCGCTGGTTGCCCAACGGCTGGTGCGAGTACTTTGCCCAGATTGCAAACGTCTGCACACTCCAACGCATGCAGAATTAAAGACTCTCAGAGCAACAGTGAGTCAGGCCACCAATGTGCATGAGCCACACGGTTGTGAAAAGTGCAACCACACCGGGTACCGAGGTCGAACTGGTATCTATGAGGTTGTCGAAGTCGATGCAACCATGCAATCGATGATCCACGACAGTGAATCGGAGCACGAACTCGAAAGACACGCCCGACTAAGCCATCCTGGTATTCAAGATGATGGCGCCCGTCTCGTGCTTGAAGGTAAAACCTCTCTTCAAGAAGTGTTGCGCGTTACCCGAGAGGGCTGATGGCCGCTTTTGAGTATGTCGCGCTGGATGTTCGCGGCAAAGAGAAAAAAGGGGTTCTTGAAGCAGACACAGCACGTATGGCGCGATCGCAGCTTCGTCAGCAAGAGCTGACGCCGCTGCAGGTAGACGAAACCACTGTTCGTTCCAAAGCCGCTAATGGCAAGATCGGCTCAAAATCAATACCTACCTATCGCGGTGGCATCAAAACAAACGAGCTTGCCCTGTTCACCAGACAAGTAGCGACGTTAGTTGGCGCTGGCACACCGCTCGAAGAAGCACTGGCAGCAGTTAGTCGCCAAACCGAGAAACCAAAAATACAATCGCTGATTCTATCAGTCAGATCAAAAGTGCTCGAAGGACATACCTTTGCATCGGCATTAAAAGATTATCCAAAAGTGTTCCCTGAAATCTATCAGTCCACCGTTGCCGCCGGTGAGCAATCAGGTCACCTGGATGCCGTTCTTGAACGTCTGGCCGACTACACTGAAGACCGCCAGGCCGCCAGAGCCACTGTCAAAAAGGCACTAATTTATCCAAGCATGCTGGTTTTTGCGTCCATATTGATTGTCTCGTTTCTGCTTGCCTATGTTGTTCCACAAGTTGTAACGGTGTTTGATGGCCTGGACCAGGAGCTACCAACTCTTACAGTGGTTTTATTGAATTCCAGTGCGTTTGTACGCGAATGGGGGCTGCTGGTCGCCATAGTACTCACTGGTATGTATTTCGCCTTCCAATATGCCATGCGTGGTGAAGCTTTTAAAACTCGAGTACATGCATTTTTGCTAAAGATACCAGTGCTCAAACGATTGATAAGAAGTCATAACACCGCACAATTCGCAAGAACCTTGAGCATACTGACTGCCAGTGGAGTACCCGTTCTCGAAGCGCTCGACATTTCGTCGCAAGTTATTACCAATCGCCCTATGCGCGCAGCAGTTAAAACGGCTGCGGCTCAAGTCAGGGAAGGTTCACCAATGGGACATGCTTTGGAGAAGACCGGCTATTTCCCACCCATGATGCTGCACCTGGTGGCTAGTGGTGAAGCGTCAGGCAAGCTCGATAGTATGCTTGAGAAGGCCGCAACACATCAGGAACGCGAGCTTAACTCAGCCATGTCGATATTCTTGGGATTATTTGAACCAGTGGTAATACTGATTATGGGTGGTATCGTATTGTCTATCGTACTGGGGATATTATTACCGATCTTTGAAATGAATCAGGCCGTTGGCTAGGCAAGGCGCTGTACTCACTGTGTAACTTATTTTTGTAACTGTAAAACTTAAAGTTGGCAATCCAATTTGCTCGATGTCTTCTCCAAACAAGACAAATCGTACCAGTGTCCGCACTGCTTTATTGTGAGTAACTATTACAAACGATGTCTGTAAAAATTTATTTTATTGTTGCCTCTTTCCGCTTATTCTTTATAGCTTGAATTACTCGTTCGAATTAAACGCGTCTCTGCTTCGGCTTTCGGCCACAAAAAGGGTATTGCTGCTGCGCATCCATTTCCTCGCAAGCTCGTCGAATCATAAAATCGGTGATCTCGTGCTCGACATTACGAATATCAACGGTCGCACCATAAGTTAGCGACTCTGGCAGAGGCCGTAGTACGTTACCTTCGGGTAGTTCCAGTTGTTTCATCGATTGCATCTTTTTGCTCCCGGTTTCAAATCAGTTTTCGTTTTAGACTTACCAAGTACTAATACGCGGTACTCACACTAAGTACTCAAGAGACCACGCAAGAGTCTGACCAAATCAACCTGATTCCTGTTCTAAAGCGCTAATATGTTGTTCAAACAACGCCAGCTCTTCGGCTGACTTTTCAGGGTACTCAAGCGGCAAGTCGCCAAGTGTTTCCGCAATTATCTGTGCAACACATAGCCGCATGTAAGGTTTGTTGTCCGCCGGTATTGCGTACCACGGTGCGTTCTCTCGCGATGTCTCGTTAAAAATATCCTGATAAGCAGACATATAATCGGTCCACTTACCTCGTTCCGATAAGTCCGTTTTGGAAAACTTCCAATACCGTTCAGGCGTCGTTAGTCGCGCCATGAATCGTGCTTTTTGTTCCTCTTGCGAAACATTCAACCAAAATTTTAAAATGACTGTGCCGTTTCTGGCCAGATGACTTTCATGTTCGCGTATTGATGCAAATCTATCTTTCCAGATATTTTTTTCATCAACTTCGGGCAAACGCTGCTTAGCCAGGTATTTGGGTCGAACCCGAACCGCTAACACTTCTTCGTAGTAACTGCGATTGAATATGCCAATGCGACCACGTTCGGGTAAACGACTGGCTGTACGCCAGAGAAAGTCATGGTCGAGCTCTTCAGACGAAGGCGACTTAAAAGAAAACACCTGACAACCAGCCGGATTGACACCACTCATGACGGCGCGAATAGTGCCATCTTTACCCGCTGCATCCATTGCCTGAAAAATCAGCAGAACTGCATAGCGATCGTCAGCATATAATTTTCGCTGTAACTTGGCGATTTGCCCGACACGCTTTTTCAATGATTTTTGCAGTGCTTTTTTCCCGGCATTTTCACCAGGAACGGTAGCGTAGTCGGCGACTCTGAAGCTGCCATCGAATGGCACTTTCATGGCTTCGGTTGGCGCATGCATCATGAGGCCACCTGACCTTTTGGTACCCTACTTTTCGGTACATTACATGCGACGCCAATACCACCCAAACTGCAATAACCGTGTGGATTCTTGTGCAAGTACTGCTGATGTTCATCTTCGGCGTAGTAGAAAGTCGGTGCAGCAATAATCTCGGTGGTGATCTGCCCAAAACCGTTTGCGTCCAGTGCTGTTTGGAAATGCGCTTTACTCGCCTCGGCTTGAGCAAATTGCTCCTCGCCGTAAGTGTAAATACCAGATCGATACTGCGTGCCTCTATCTGGGCCTTGCTGCATGCCCTGTGTAGGGTCATGAGACTCCCAGAATAGTTCAAGCAATTGCCTGTAAGCGATGGCTTGCTGATCGAAAACAACCTGCACGACCTCGTTATGGCCAGTCATGCCGGTGCACAGTTCTGAATAATGCGGATTGGGTGTTATCCCACCTGCATAACCAACCGCCGTCGTGAAAACACCAGGTTGTTGCCAGAACAAACGTTCCACACCCCAGAAACAGCCCATGCCAAACATCGCAATTTGCAGCTCGCTCGGAAACGGTCCTGACATTGGACTGCCGAGCACCGCATGCTTTTCAGCTACGCGCAGCGCTACATCACGGCCCGGTAAAGCCTCTTTTTCGGTTGGTAAGTCGGTTTTTTTAAACAATCCAAACACAGCTCGCTATCCAGAACCCTTCCACTTACAAAGACCAGCCAAGTAACAGATCGGCTATTAAACACAGCTGTAAACACAGCTGTAAAAACGGCCATCAAGAACCTGGAGCACGAAAAAACGTGCAATTCACAGATCTTGTGCTACCAACACTACCGAACCTTGCTTAAATGAAGCTGAATGTAGGAATACCAGCTGGGTGAATTTGGAAATATTCAGCTAATAAAAGTGAAGTAAATCATTGTTTTTATTGATTTTATTATTTTTCTGGCCGGTTAAGCGGTCCTGGTAAGGCTATTTCAGTCAATTGTCGCAATATCGTCACATTCGCCTGGATGAATGTGAAATAGTGCAACAAACGGTCGAATTAGCTCAGACGCTGCAACGCGGCAACCGCTACCAACAGGCCCATACCAAGAACCAAATTGGTCAACACAATTTGTCTGATGCGATTCAATTGTTCGGCCGCGCCGGGCCAATCTTGCGCCTTAACGGCGGCAACAAACAACGGGTAGATCTTGTAATAGAGATAAATAAACAACAAAGACATCACCCAACCGAGTACGTGCATCAGATGAACATAACCCGGAGAACTTGAAAAACCTTTGAACCAATCAAAGATGAGCCAGTAACCGCTGAGCATAAGCACTATGATGGCCATCCACACCCACGGAAAAAATCGTTTGAATACACCTGCCCATAGGCTCAGACGTTGTGGAGGCTCAATGGCTAACGCTGAGGGCCTTAGAACAACGTAAGCAAAGAACAACCCGCCAACCCAAATAACGGCTGCAAGCAGGTGAAAAGTAATGGCAAGTGCGTTCATAGGGCCGTCAATAGCAAAGTGGATTTATGGCAGTGTAACCCAACAAACGCGACCGTCAAAAACCGCTTTGTGTGTTTAACGCAACCAAATTCGAAGCGAAAGCATCCGTGTAGCCATTCACGGCAGATAAGAACTCTTATTGAGAATTAGCAGTCAGGATAGCTAACAGGTACTTCAACAACATTTATAGCCAGACCACCACGCGCTGTTTCCTTGTATTTAGTTTTCATATCAGCACCTGTTTCCCGCATCGTTTTGATGACTTTATCCAAGGACACGAAATGAGTGCCGTCACCGTGCAACGCAATACGCGATGCGTTGATGGCTTTTACTGAACCCATCGCATTGCGTTCAATGCACGGAACCTGAACCAGCCCACCAACCGGATCGCATGTCAGCCCAAGATTATGTTCCATACCAATCTCTGCAGCATTTTCAACTTGCTTTGGCGTGCCTTTATGAACAGCGGTCAGCGCACCGGCAGCCATAGAGCAAGCCGAACCGACTTCGCCTTGACAGCCAACCTCAGCACCCGAAATGGACGCATTTTCCTTGTATAAAATGCCAATAGCCCCAGCGGTTAGCAAAAAGTCAATCACACCGTCGATATTGCTATCTGGTGTGAAATTCACGTAATAGTGCAACACAGCCGGAATAATGCCCGCGGCGCCGTTAGTGGGCGCTGTCACCACTCTACCGCCAGCAGCGTTTTCTTCATTTACCGCCAGCGCGTACAAGTTAACCCAATCTATTACCGTTAGAGGATCGCTATAACCGCGTTCCGGATTGACGGTGAGTTTTTTATACAAACCAGCAGCCCGACGTTTTACCTTCATACCACCAGGCAACACACCATCCTCGCGACAACCTCGCTTCACACAAGCTTGCATCGCGTCCCAAATTTCTACGAGACCGGTTCGTACGCTGGCCTGGCTCTGAAAAGTAGACTCGTTAGCCATCATCACTTCGGCTATTGATAGACCCTGCTCATCACAAATTTCAAGCAAGCGATCACCGGTGGTAAACGGATAAGGTACATCGGTTGTCTTGTGCTTTAACGGATCTGCATTGCCAGAAGCAGACTCATCGACAACGAACCCACCACCAACTGAAAAGTAGGTACATGTATGCACCGAATTTCCCTCTTCGTCGAATGCAGAGAACACCATACCGTTAGGATGAAACGGCAATGATCGACGTTTGTGCATGATGAGATCAGTCGATTCTTTGAATTTTAGCGGTGCGCGGCCAGCGAGACTTAATAAACCCGATTCTCTTATTTTTTTAAGTGTAGGTTCAATCGATTCGACATCCACGCTACCTGGGTTAGCCCCCTGCAAACCCAACAGCACCGCCTTATCACTGCCATGCCCTTTACCGGTAGCACCCAACGAACCAAGCAATTCGACTTTGATTCGAGCCAGCTTGAGATAATCGGGTCGGTGTTGCAAAGACTCAACAAATTGATTAGCTGCCACCATCGGACCAACAGTATGTGAACTGGACGGACCGATTCCGATTTTAAATAAATCAAATACGCTGATAGTCATAGCCACAAACCGCCGTAATAATTGTGTGCGAAGACTAACGAATCAGCTCAGAACTGGCATGACGAAAACGGTGCTTAGACAGTTAAAAACGACAGATTTAAAATCTAGAAAGGACAGAATTAGTATTGATGCACTACCTGATAAGAGGCAGAACGATCACAATTGATTTACCAGCGAGCTAACCGACGTTCGCTGGTTTGTTTACTGATAGGTACCGATAAAACGCTGGATAGTGGCTGCTGCCACCGATACAGAATGATTCTCCAGCTTAACGTATCGATCACCACTTCGATAAGCGCCGTAGCCGCGCAACATGCCTAACAATTGATACGAGCCTTGTTCACAGCTCAGCAGGCCGCCACCAGACTGTCCTGAGTCGATCGGGGCACTGGTATGAAGCGCTCCTGCACGGTTACGCTGAAACACACCACTGGAGGTTGTCTTACCTTGGGCTTTGGGAAAACCGACAGCCCAAACTATCTGACTTTGGCTCGGTACTGCTGCAGCTAAAGGCATCGGTTTGATGTTAAGAGTATCAACAGACAATACAGCCAAATCGTTTGCACGATCGATTAGAAGCAGTGTTGCACTACGGAATCCACCTTCAACACGCACAAAATATTGTTCAGCACCTTCGATAGCATGGGCTGCTGTAAGCACTTTATTGGAAGCAAAAACGACCCCGCTGGCGTGACTACCATGGTCAGTTGCAACCGGCAGGATAGCTTCCAGAGTTTCATCATCTGGCCAAACACATTCTGGCGCTGCTGCTACTTGCGTCGACCAAAGGCCTAAGCAAACGAGAAGCGCACCTATTTTTTTTATGGTGCTTTGCATGTCTCATACCCCACGACAAAAAGTGCCGTACAAGTGAGTTGTAGCGACTGGACATCTCGTTGTGTGAAGCATCCATTCGGGTCGATGTGACACACGTTACGATCGGTACCAATGCTATTTCACGTTCTGGTGGGACCGCTCCCACCCCCTAATTCCTACATCTACCTACGTCTCAGTTTGGTCTTCGCCAAAGTCTGCAGCGGCGACAGATTTATACGATTATTTTGAATCGAAATTGGCTCCGCTGAAGCAGGAGTCTATCGCAAGCAGGCTGTTGATGATACGTGGAAAAAGCCGGATAAATGACGTTTAGCCCTGTGGGATGATAAAAAACTTGCTGAAAAACAACTTTCAAGTACTTGATTTAATTGGACTGATGTAAGCCAATATTAGCCATCGATATTTAATCCAATGCCAAAAATAAATCGGGGTTTTTCATGACTGTTGTCACGATTCCACAAATAGACATCGTTCACTGTGACGGTTGGATAATCGTATTCAGCATCATTGATTTCACCTTTGGTTATACCCTGTAAAGTACCAATGGCTGTCAGTTCACGGCCGGGGGCATAGTTTTTGGTTTCTACATAGTCAGGAGATTGAAGTAAAAAACGACCTAACGATTTTTTCTTGGTTATCGGTCGCTGATTATTGTCGAGCGGGTAGGACAGCACCTCAAATTGGGTTCTATCCACGAGATTGATACTGCTCACAATCACCCCACCCCAGATGACAGTCCCTTTAGCAGATTCTGGATCGGATGCTACCTCGTCAGGCGTTAGTGTCACGGTTACCGCATCGGTATCGTATAGCGCCTTACTTGTTGCACAACCAGCAAGCGCGAGCGCCAGCAAGGTCGAGCAAATCGCATAGCGAGCTGTAGAGCGAGCAAATAGACTCACTAGACCGTGCATCGCAGATTTTATTTTCACTGTATTTTCTCCGGACCTTTAGCACTGAGCACTACCGTGAGTGTCGAAAGGTCCTGCATCGATTTTCAGGCGAACCAGTCAGTTTGGTATTGCGATACAAACCGAACAATTAGCCCCATTCGTTAAACGCTATACCATCAGACGCTAAACCGTAATCCGCAGCAAACCGGAATCTGCTGCCAATCAAAGTTGCAATACATTCATAACCTTACAAATTTCGGTCAATATCTTGTCTCAGCTCGCGCGGCCAATTGTAACCTTTTTGACCAAGTGCCTGGATGTGAAAACACCCACAATTTCCATTAAAATTCGGCACTTACCTTAAGAAACAAGACAAATTCGACTCAGCCAAATAACCCTTTTCATCCAATAAGCTAACCCTAGCCCACTTCTGCAATGAGCAACCTACCCTACTATATAGTTCCAGCCGTCAACTCTTGTTACTAGTCGACTATCTGAGCTTGAGCAATCGTGGAACTGGGTTTTACATTGGCATTATGAGCACGGAAGTTGAACAGAAAATGCTACTCGGGCATGCGTTTGCATTATTTTACTTCGATCCTGTCGATTAGATTTAGAAAAAACTTACGGGCGGTAAATTTTAACGTTGCGTGATGAATATCCCGTGACGATCAGCTATGTTCCTAGTCGGACACAAAAGCGACTAAACGGGGTAAGGGCGGCTGATTTCAAGCCGTTAGTGTTTGAGTGGGACGGGAACCAAGTCCGCAGGTCACTAAACAGAGGGAATTATAAGAATGCAAACTATAAGCAAAGCAGCGAACCTTCTCCAAATCAGTGAATACCGATTATTCAGCGAAGCCTATCTGAACTGGTTTGGTGACCGCGCCAGCGAAAACGACATAACCTCAGTATTTGCTCATTTCAAAATGTTTGGCGAAGTGCCCATCTGGGCAGATCAATTCGCCCGCAGTGTCCTCAACGACCTTGAGGCAAATCGGCAGGTGAATCTAAACTCGTATTGTCTACTGAACCTGTCACCCCGTGTCGGTGGGAAACCTGAAATCAGTTTCACCTTGCTAAGCGGCGACCAGAACACTTCTGATGATGACGAGCCTGGCTAATTAGTGATATTTCTCCAACGTAAAAGCGTGCTGCCAGCACAGAGAACGTACTGACAATATCGACACCTGCAGGGCAATCCCGCTAAGATGCGGCATGAGCGATAAGTATCCCAGAGACTTAAGCGGCTACGGCCAACACCCTCCTCACCCCGCGTGGCCAGATGGTGCCGCAATCGCGGT
The DNA here is from genome assembly GCA_964437945.1 of uncultured Granulosicoccaceae bacterium. Classification (GTDB taxonomy): domain Bacteria; phylum Pseudomonadota; class Gammaproteobacteria; order Granulosicoccales; family Granulosicoccaceae; genus Granulosicoccus. The sequence continues at coordinate 16,397 of CAYTJF010000002.1, read as the reverse complement.
TCAGTTCGTCGTTAACTACGAGGAAGGTGGGGAGAACAACGTGCTGCACGGTGACGCCGGTTCTGAAGCGTTTTTGTCAGAAATTGTCGGCGCTGAAAGTTGGCCCGGTCAACGCCATATGAACATGGAGTCGATTTACGAATTCGGCTCGCGAGCAGGGTTTTGGCGTTTATACCGATTATTCACCGAGCGAGATTTGCCGGTAACGGTTTTTGCTGTCGCTATGGCTCTGCAGCGAGTGCCAGAGATTGTTCAAGCCATGCAATCGAGCCGTTGGGAAATTGCCACTCATGGCTTGCGCTGGATTGATTACCGACATTTTTCCAAAAACGATGAGCAATCTCATCTGACTCAGGCAATCGAGATACATAAAGCGGCTACCGGTCAGCTGCCCGCGGGTGTGTACATCGGCCGCACATCCGAGCATTCGCATGACTTATGCGCTGAGCAATCACACTTTGAATACTGTGCTGACACTTATGCCGACGAACTCCCATACTGGCGCAATAGTCCCTTTGGTCCTCAATTGATGGTTCCTTACACTCTCGATGCAAACGATATGCGCTTTGCCACTGCACAAGGGTTTAATTCAGGTGAGCAGTTTTATCAATACCTGAAAGACTCTTTCGATGTTTTATACGCCGAAGGCCTCAGCGGTGCACCCAAGATGATGTCGGTCGGATTGCATTGTCGTTTAGCTGGTCGACCAGGTCGTGCAGCAGCAGTTGCCCGATTTATCGATTATATCCAGTCCAAACCGCAAGTGTGGGTGCCGACCAGACTGGACGTGGCCAGACACTGGACGAAAACGTTTCCTGCGCCAAGTTAAGCGCGTTGTATGCTGCAACAATTTAAACTGCTCAGCAATTAATATAACATGCCGAACGTTCAGCATTTTGATGCATGTGAGAACTGTGTTGTTGAGGGCTTCGCAGTTGAGAACTTTGCAGTTGAGAACTTCGCAGTTGAGAACTATGATCCACGGTAGGTTGAATAACCGA
>CAYTJF010000002.1:0-15296 GCA_964437945.1 uncultured Granulosicoccaceae bacterium | reverse complement strand
GCAGTTGAGAACTTCGCAGTTGAGAACTATGATCCACGGTAGGTTGAATAACCGAATGGGTTAAGCAGCAGCGGCACATGATAGTGTTGCCCGTCGCCAGCAATTTCAAATACGATATCAGCGTAGGGATAAAACGATTCGATGCCAAGCTTTTTATAGTAGTCGCTTAATGCGAAAGTGAGTTTGTATACACCTCCACTGAGCACCTTATTGGTTCCAATAAAGTCAATAACTCGGCCATCGTCGTTGGTTGCAACGGAGCCCAATTTAGTCCAGTTATCACCCTGCTGTTGCGCAAGCGTAATCAAAACACCTTGAGCCGGTAGCCCTCGAGATGTATCCAGAATGTGTGATGTAATTTGTGTCATGGTATTTTGTCTGATTAAGCTTCAAACTATTCAATGCTACGTAACTGATGCTCGATAGTCCAATGCGTCGAACCTTACTTCAAATCGCCTGCATAAGTGTGGCCATCGTCTTAGCCGCTGTTTTCTGGTGGCAGCGGCCACCCGCTTTTTCCGATAGCTGCCTGCTTACAGATCATGATGTCGTTATTTGCGCAGCCAGCAATATGGCACGCTTTAGCCGATCTGACCCTATTATTCTGGAACACCCTGACTTTAGTCTTTTCAATAAATCAACCGAAGAGGCTACCAGTGTAAAACTTAAGTCAGCTCGTAACGAGTATGTGGCTTTTCAGTTAATCTTTCGAAATGTAGGTAGTGCGGCAGCAGAAAATGTTGATATTGGTTTGGGTGAATGGTTATCTGATACACCCGGGCAGACATTTCGAGCGTCAATATTCAATCGCGTTTATCAGGCTCACTATCATCTGGTTGATAACGGTGCTTATACCTGGGGGCCGAAAAGCGCCGTTCGAGACTGGCCAGCAGAATACCCGGACGCACTAGTACCAAAAAAACACGGTTGTCTTGGTTCATCCGAACAGGTTTTCGACAAAATTGCACTACCGGCAGAACCACATCAGAATCAGGCAGTATGGATAGAAAGTTACATACCATCAGACGTGCCAGCTGGTGAGTATGCCATGCAGCTTAACGTGCTGGTGGGTGAACAAACTATACCCGTCAATGTCGAGCTATCAGTTTTCGATGTTCAACTACCGAATAAACCCAGCATAGATGCCATTGGTGAAGTCTATCGAAGCTACACCCTGGAAGGCGCTGGCCATGATCGTAGTCAACGATCATGGCAGCAGATGGCGCAGTGCTATCAACAGATTGCGCATGAGCATAGAACCGTTTTTATAGAACGAACACCCGTGCTGCCCAACACTTCAGGCTGGCAGGACTACAGCGATACGTATCAGCCTATTCTGGACGGAACTCTGTTTACTGAGCAATACGGTTATTACGGTACAGGAGAAAACACACCAGTCACCATATGGCGTACCCCATGGCCACAGGAATTTAATGTAAAACTCGAAGCGCCGTTAACGCCAGATGATTTTTATCGCTATGAACGTTTAGCTAAGCAATGGAAACAACGTGCTACTGAAAATGGATGGCTTACACCTAAATTTTTTGCGTACGTATTTGATGAAGTAGACGGGCCAGAAAAAACAAAAAGCAACAAAGAACAGCGAAGAAATTACCTGGCTATGGTGCACGAACAGATGGATCTGCTACAGCGCTCACTCGATGTCGGGACAAAAGACAGTAGTCTGGATTTACTCTGGACCAGTCATTCCAACCCGGCTATATGGAAATCAGACCCGCTGTTGGATTTGTCAGATAAAGTAAGACTGTGGTCACCGAATGCCAGTGCTGCAGATCCGGAGTTTCTACGTGAACGAATTAACAACGGCGACTCTGCATGGTTCTACCACAGTGGCCACCCGGCTGTCGGCGCACATAGTATAAATGCGTCCGGGGTCGATATGCGCACCTGGGGTGTTATTGGTGCTCGATATGGTTTGACCGGGCAATTCATGTGGGCAGTTAACCTGGGCAGCGACGAGAAGCCCTTTGCAGAACCTTCTTACAAACCAGATGATGATCGCTTTGGAAACGGTGTGTTGGTATACCCTGGAAATCAGATGGATAAAATAGGATTTGCAAAAATTCCCGGACCTATACCGTCTATGCGTTTAAAGACGTGGCGCCGCGGGCTACAGGATGCGGAACTCTTTTTTCTTGCTGAACAAAACAACCCAACGGATGCACGCAAACTGATTCGGTCTATGATTCCAGAGGCATTGGCAGAAGCAAGGGGAGACGCAAGTTGGTCGGGGAAGCCGGCAGATTGGATTAATTTCAAGCAAAGCTTGTTAGAGATTGCCAGCCAGTCCGACTAACTGCGTATATGGCGACAAATAATATTGTACACCTCGTTATTCCATTAATGTCTATGTATTGATCTTTGAATCTATTCAAAACAAAAAAGGAAGGATCAATCATCACGGACTGATCCTGCCTATTTCTATTTCAAACGTTAGAAAGTAAATACATAAGTAGCACGACCAATGGTGGTCGCATCTGTACCAGGCTCATCACTATCTAGCGTCTGAGCTTCAAAGTAGAACAGGGATCCAGGTCCAAGATTCAATGTATATCCCAGCGTAGCAAAGGACGGAGATAGGGGACCATTGTCACCGACATTAGCAACTGCATAAAGGTCGCCCAAGGTGGCAGCTACAGTCACGTGAGTAAAATCATCAGCGGAATTGGCGAAATCCTCATCGGCAACCTGAACGCCTACCCTCACGCCAAAGATCCCAACGCCGCCAGTGGCCACAGCTCCAACCAATGTACCGCCATCGTCAGCGCCTTCATCAGAGTGCATTGCCGCTGCAACACCAACTCCCCACTTACCAACAGTAAAATTGGCACCAATTTCAAACTCGTCAGCAACATCGTCGTCTGCATCGCCTGCGGACTCAACGGATGCCGAATAGGAGAGACCACCGGTTTTGCCAGTATATTTCAGAACATTCGTTTCACGAGAACATTCGAATTGCTGAAAGCAGCTTCCCCACCAGGCGATGTCGGTTTTGCCTTGCACCATGTCATAGAACGAAGAATATTGTGCTCCGATTTTAACAGTACCAAAGTTTCCTGACAGGCCAGCCCAAAGATGACGGGTTCGATCTACGCCCCCGGATCTGGGATTACCACCATTCGCGTCCGGGTTAAGACCTAGCTCTAAATACGCTATTGCATCTGTGCTTCCGTTGATAGCACGATTACCACTCCATCTTAGTCGGGAACCAAAATTTCTAATATTAAATGCTGCATCGGGGTCGACACCATCGGCGTCGACACCTGTATCCCTGTATTCGTAGCCTATGCGGATACTCCCTTCTAACTTGCTATCTGCAAAAGCTGGCGCGCTCAGCGAGGTTGCGGCCAATACTGCGGTTGCAACAGCAGTTTTTAACAGATGCGGTGATTTTTGATTACTTTTCATTTCTAAGCCCTTCGGTTATGTGTAGTCCAGCCAGCCTGGATATATTTTTCATCTTCAATTGCATGGGTTGATCAAATAGGCTTTATGCCATTATTGATTGTAAGTGTTCATTCCAGATCTGGTTTTGGTTCCGGTTCTATCTTCTAAGTCGTAAAATTTCACAGTCGTCCTGTTGTATTTTTTTCCCGCTTGTATGTTTTCCGCAAATTATACCTTTTAGAACTTTTTAGTTTTATTGTCAAACTGGCGATATATCGCAACGTAATTCCAACAAGTTATTTATTACAAGATTTGCTCAAAACAATGCGACATTGTTCACAAATAGTTATGTGTATCAGCGCCAAACCTTTCCCCAAATATAACTATTTGTATAAAAGCAATCATTCCCAGTAATGGTTTTTCTAAAAACCTATACTGATTAAGTAAGGAACTGCACAGTCACGATGTTATTTAACTGTACAAGTTCATTCACTACGGCAGCGTTTGTTTATCTGCTGTCAGCTCCTTAATCTAAATAACTGGAGAAATTGAATGCGAAGTAAGTTGATATTGGCTGGCACTCTGGCAACAATGATTTCATCATTGGCAATTGCGGAAGATAAAAACAGCTTTGCCAACAGAGCAAGCCTAGATTTATGTTTACAACCCAGCAAAACACCTCTATATTGAAATCAACCGACATAAAACAAGAGCTTTGGGATACGTTCCACCACAATCAGAGATGCGCTTTTTTTATGCAAGCCTGATCTGACCAATCTTCTGTAGGAAATCAAAATGAAAACCAATTTAATGGCACTCAGCTCGGCGATTGCTTTACTGGCCGCAAGCGGAATTGCACAGGCTCACGAGAACAACATCGAAGTTCCGGAAGGCTCCTCGAGCGGCTATATCCTTAATGCTGAAGGTACCGTGATCGCGTCCAGTGACGGCTGCATACGCCACGCCGGTTGGTCGGAGGACAACCAAATCAATGCCTGTGAAGGCACCGAAGAGCCGGTAGCTGCCGTTGAGCCTGAACCTGAACCGGCCCCTGAGCCCGTTGAACCGACACCAGAGCCAACGGTCAACGTAATTACTATAGGCGGCCAAGCTCTGTTCGACACTAATTCTGATCAGCTGAATGCAGAGGGCGATTCGGCTCTGAGCGATCTAGTCGGACGCTTGGGCGATGTCCAAGAAATTGAATCAATGGTGGTTACCGGCCACACCGACTCAAGAGGCACTGAAGACTATAACCAAGACCTGTCAGAGCGCCGTGCAGCGACTGTGGCAACATACTTAGAAGCTGCGTTGCCAGACACAACGATCTCCAGCTCAGGCGCTGGCGAATTGAGCCCGGTTGACACCAACGACACAGCAGAAGGCCGTCAGGCGAATCGCCGAGTTGAGATTCAAGTGACTGCCAAGAGTGTTGTACCGCAGTCCTGATACATTTCTTGCTAACTGGCTGACTTGGGTGTTGTCGATTAATTTAAAGTGGTCTCAACAGACCTTACTAATCAGATGGGTTCACGGATGAACCCTTGTTTTTATCCTTAGTTATAAACCGAATTTAAACACGATCTATTTTGCCTCAACGGGGCTAAATTCCATCGTTGACTGGCGCGCCGGAGAACTGCCAATGGCTCGCCAGAGTTTAACTTCGCTGAAATCTGTGCGTGCACCTCCTGCTACCTTCACAGGCTCCGAAGGGTTGGCCAGTTGTGTTTCGAAACGATCAAGTATCCAGTCATACAATTGAATGTCGAGCCGATTCATTTCCTTGATTCGCTTGCGCTGATTGAACGCTGGTTTTTGTCCTTTCTTTATTTTGTTAGTGCTCTTGTTAACGTGAAATTCGGTTAGATTGACAGAGAAAGCCATGCGCGTCATGCGCACAGTCTCCTCGTAACGCTCTTGCACGCCGACTATGGAATAGTACTTGTCTATATTGTCTTTGGCCGTATCCAGAGCATCGATTGGGCAAGGGGTGGTATGCAAACCGATGCCACTGAATCGACGCACCATGCCATTGTCGAGTTCAGCGGACGCACATCTGAGAAATCCATTGAGGGTTTGTTTTGCCTTGATCCACGGAAGAAAGTCCTGGTAAAAATCTGCTGCTGTACGATTTTCAAATATTTCATCGAAAGACTGGCCGGTGCTCTTTTTTGTCGCGCGAATGAAATCACGATACTGAATAGAATAATTATAAAGAGACAAAATGCGATCGACGGGATTACGCACGATCGCCATGTAATACGAGGGACGCGATAGCCACTCATGCAGGCCAAACGGGAGGTGCCCAGCAAAAACACTCTTCTCAGGGTTTAGCACTGCTTCTTCAACGGCTGCGCTGTCCTCACCAAACGCCGACATATTGTACATATCGGCCATTTTCATTCCATGGTGCTCACACATAGCCGCGAACATGGACATACCACCGGTCTTGGGTATATGCGTGAAGATCAGCGGGCAGTCTTTACTAATCATAAAATCAACAGGTTTAATTTAGGGTTAGTGAATAGACATTGCCAGCCACGGGATTTATGGGCGACTGGCGCAATGCCAGTATAATCACCGCCAGTATAATCACCACGAATTGACAATCTCTGGATTACTCAAACCATGACACTTGACATGATCAGCTTATCAGTACAAAAGCCAACATTCAATTGATTGAAAAACGACAATATTCCGAGCTACGGTATTACCGGTAACAAGCGTATCGTCATCCACAATGTTAACCATGCCTACCTTTTTTATTCAGTAAGGCCATATCCCAACTGATACTGGCTCAAGTTTCACGTCGACTGTCAATGCTATACAATTGCTTTTTCGATTAATCGACTGATTAAAAAGTGCCTAACAGACCTATTACTGCGACGGTGCACAATCAACTGGTCATTGGTAGTTTCGTTCCTTCTAAAGATTTTGTATCTTGGTCTCTAAGTTCACGCTCGTTTTTTAGTTGCAATATTTCGCTTACCACGGCAATTGCTACTTCCATTGGTAGCTTGCCTGTCCGTTGAGCGACCCCGATAGGCGATGTCAATTTAGCTAACTCTGATTCTTTAAAACCTTTGCGTGCCAAACGAGAACGGAAAGCAGAAGCCTTGGATTTTGATGCAATAAGTCCACAATAAACACTATCGCCACGCGACAAAATTGCCTCTATTAAATCGAAGTCAAGCTCATGACTGTGTGTCATCACTAGAAAATAAGCATTGTCCGGCGATTGCTCTACGTTAAGAAACGGATTGTCTTCAAGTAAGCTCGCACTAATAACACCCTGCGCTGATGAATCTGCGGGTAGCTTATTCAACCACTTTTTGCGCGAATCATAAAAGTGTGCCCGACAGGGTAAATGCTGTAATAACGTTGCCACAGATTGTGCAACATGCCCAGCACCGAACACCACCACATTGAACAAGCATGCGGGGTGATACTCATAGTTCAGCGATACCCTGCCACCACAGCACTGCGACAAATCTGTACCGAGGATAGTGGTATGAGATTCAACTACGGCTGATGAAGATGCTTTTTCGAGTAAGGACTGGCTATGTTCTATGGCTTGTTGCTCTAACGCTCCACCACCGATGGTATCGGCAATGTCATCAACACTGACCAACATACGTGAACCAACAGTACGCGGAGCAGAGCCATCCACAGCACTGACAGTTACCAGCACACAGGCCTTACCATGATGAATGCTTGCATGCAAAGCATTTAGCCAGATCAATTGAAATCACCTTTTTGTTCTCGTACCTGATCACAAACTCGCAATATCTCCTCGGGTGTTGCAGGCGAATTCAATACTGGAAAAATACGTTTGTCGGCTAAAGAACCTATTGCGTCACGAATTGCCGCAAACGCCGATATGGCCAACATCAATGGCGGTTCACCCACGGCTTTGGATTGAAACACGGTGGCTTGATCATTTGGCCTGTTCTGTAACAAGGCAACATTGAACTTGACAGGTGCATCACTGATTGCAGGAATTTTGTATGTCGCTGGACTATCTGTTGACAACTGTCCGTTGTCTTGCCATTGCAGTTCCTCACAGGTTAACCATCCCAAGCCCTGAATAAAACCGCCCTCAATTTGTCCGATATCGATAGCCGGATTTATCGATTGTCCAACGTCATGAAGAATGTCGCATCGCAGCAACTTGTATTCGCCAGTCAGGGTGTCGATGATGACTTCACTGACCGCTGCACCGTTTGCATAATATAAAAACGGACGCCCGGCGGCCTTGTCACGATCATAGTGAATTTTCGGTGTTTTGTAGAATCCCGTTGCGCTGAGCTGCACTCGTGCCTTATAAGCATCTTTGGCCAAGGCTTCCCAGGTATAACTAACGACACCATCAGCCGCCGCCACAGTAATGCTATCGTTAACAAACTGGATTTCCGATTCGGCCACTGAGTGCCGTGTTTGCAAAAATTCAATAAGTCGACTTTTGATGGTATTAGCTGCGCCCTGCGCTGCCATGCCATTGATATCACTACCTGATGAGGCAGCCGTTGCCGATGTATTGGGCACTTTGTCGGTACGCGTTGCTGTGCAGGCAATTCGACTTATGTCCATCCCTAACGTTGTGGCAACCACTTGTGCCACTTTTACCATCAAGCCCTGGCCCATCTCCGTGCCACCATGATTGAGTTGCACACTGCCATCGTTATACAAATGCAGCAAAGCACCACCTTGATTAAGGTGTGTGACGGTGAATGAAATGCCAAACTTAACTGGCGTCATCGCTATGCCTCTTTTTAATATTGGGCTGCTGCGATTAAAATTGGCAATCGTTTGTCGACGACTCAGGTAGTCCGATGATTTACCTAGCTGCTCAAACAGCTCAGGTACTGTAAAGCTTGTAACGGTTTGATGGTACGGGGTGATATTTCTGGGCGCATCACCATAGAAATTTGTCTTTCTTATTTCTAGCGGATCTTTATTAAGCTTATAGGCAATTTCGTCAATGACGGCTTCCATAGCCATCATTCCTTGTGGGCCGCCAAAGCCTCGAAACGCGGTGTTCGATACAGTATTCGACTTACAGCGCAATCCATCGATATGCACATTAGCCAGAAAGTAGGCGTTGTCGCTGTGGAACATAGCCCGATCAACGATCGCGTCGGATAAATCTGCAGAATATCCACACTGGGCTGCGAGTGTGTGTTCAATACCTTCAATTCTGCCCTCATCATCAAATCCGACTGTGTAATGATTGATAAATGGATGCCGCTTACCGGTCATGCACATGTCATCATGTCGGGACAGCCGGCAGCTTACCGGCACGTTTTGCCGCTGCGCGAACAGCGCAGTGAATGCAGCAACAGCCGTTGCCTGTGTCTCTTTGCCACCAAAACCGCCACCCATACGTCGGGTAACAACGGTAACCTGGTTCATCGGCACACCCATAACACCGGCAATCAGGTGTTGTGTTTCGGTTGGATTTTGATTCGATGTGTAAATAGTGACAGAGCCATCATCACCAGGTATACACCTGGCGACCTGTCCTTCAAGATAAAAATGCTCCTGGCCACCAACATGAATAGTACCGCTGAGTTTGTTTGCAGCTGATGCTATTGCCTTAGTGGCATCGCCACGCTGCATGGTGTGTGTTGGCCTTACATAGATTTCGTTATCGATAGCTGTCTGTAAGTCCAACAAGGGTGCCGACTCTGTATAGGCTATGTCGGCTAATTTAACCGCCTGCCTCGCAAGCCTCATCGAAGTTGCCGCTATCGCAAATATCGCCTGCCCCCTATACGAAACATGTCGCTCAACCAGCAATGGGTCACCTGGAAACACTGGACCTAAATCTGTCAATGCCGGCAAGTCATCAAACGTCAGGATATCAACGACGCCTGGCGCGCTGCGAACAGCATCCAGGTTAATCGATTCAATCTTGCCACACGTTATTGCTGAACCTCCAATCGCCACATGCAACTGGTTAGCGTGTGGTGCGAGATCATCCACATAGCGGGCACTCCCGGCAACATGCTCAGCTGCACTATCGTGAGCAGTTGGTTTACCCGCTGACATAGTCATTTACGTGCAATGTTGTGCTTGCGTTATTCAATTGCAGCCAACAACGTTTTATCAGATTAGCAGCCACCGTTTGTCGATAGTGTGCGCTTGCTCTGGCGTCACTAATTGGAGAAAAGTCGCTGGCCATCGCCGTTATTGCCGAAGCCAGCAGCGCTTCATCGAAACGCTTACCTTGCAGTACAGCTTCCGTTTTAGTGGCGCGAGCTGGTGTTGCTGCCATACCACCAAACGCTATTTTTGCATCTATTATATAACCGTCAACATGGTCGTCAACATGGCCATCACTCAACTGCAAACAGAACACACCCAACACAGCTGAAATGTCATCGTCGAGCCGTTTACTGACTTTGTACACAAGTACGCGGATGTCGGTGCTTGGTAGCGGCACTCGAACTGTACGTAAAAATTCATCCGCCTCCATAGCCGTTTGTTTGTAACCAAGATAGAAGTCGTTGATATTAATGGTTCTGATGTCTTCACCCCGCTGCAGTTCCAGTTCAGCATTTAATGCCAGTAGCAGCGGCGGCAAATCACCAACAGGTGATGCGTTTACAATATTGCCACCGAGGGTTGCCTGATTTCGAATTTGCTCCGAACCGAAGCGCAGCATCATGTCTTCACTGCCTGGTATAGCGTCGCATAGCGTTTTCATGCACCGCGTCAGGGAAACCGCTGCGCCAAATATCAGATGTGTCTCATTGGTAGACACCAGTAACAGTTCAGGCACCTGTTTTACGTATATGATGGTTTCAAAGTCTTTAAGCTGCTGAGTCACTTCCAGCGCTAAATCGGTACCGCCGGCGAGCATGCGTGCGTGCGGATACAGAATACGCATGGCGCCCAACTCCGTAGCACTAGCCGGTTGTATAAACCGAGGATGCATTGGTAACTTTTTTTTCATGTCGACTAGTGCCTGGATGGTTTTGTCAGCACGCACATCGAACTGGTCCGGTTGATGGTTTTGCATAGCCTTGATTGCCGCGCGCTTTATCGGTGCATAACCAGTGCATCGACATAAATTGCCGCCAAGATAACGATCAATACCGTGATGCAAACCAGGCGAACCCCGCCCTAGTCTTTTTGCGTCGTCACAGTGGTATAAAGCAAACATCGACATGACGAAACCGGGTGTACAAAAACCACACTGTGAACCATGCTCATCAACCATCGCTTGTTGAACCGGGTGCAGCACATCACCATCGACCAAATCCTCAACCGTGATCAGTTGCTTGCCATGCAAGGCGCCAACAAACATGATGCAACTGTTAACCGATTCGTAGATCAGGCGCGTATCGTTATTAGTTTCACTTAGAGATGCCACAACAACAGTACATGCACCGCAGTCACCCGACGCACATCCCTCTTTAGTACCGGTTTTTAAGCGAGACTCACGCAGCCAGTCCAGCACGGTAATATCAGCACGCGCAACATCCAGTGCGATGGTTTCATTATTGAGAAGAAATCGAATCACGCAGCGGGTGTCACAAACAAATCAGTTGTTGAAAAGGTCGTCACGTCAACCAAACCCACATCGGAAATGCGCAGTTCAGGAATCACCACCAAAGCCAGTAAGGAGTGCTGCATGTAGGCATTGTTAAGTGTGCAACCACAGTGAATCATTGCATCGACCATTTTCTGAGCTTTAACCGCTACCACCTCCGCGCGTTCGTCTGACATCAGACCGGCTATTGGCAGTTCAACCAGGGCCAGCTCTTCACCGTTTGAGAAAACCGTGATACCACCGCCGACATCGCTCAGCCTGTTAGTGGCCAGAGCCATATCGTTGTGATTGGTTCCGACGACAATCATGTGATGTGCATCGTGAGCAACCGTCGATGCAATTGCGCATGGCCGGTTGTAGCCAAACCCCGAAACAAAGGCATTGGTGAGCTTACCTGTGGCACGGTGCCGCTCAACCAAGGCTATTTGACAAACGTCTGCCTTCATATCCATATCAACGACACCGTCTGTGACTGGCAAGCTTGCTTGCAACGCCTTTGTTGGTGCCTGGTTTTCGATGACGCCAATAACCCGAACACTAACCTGGTCAGTATTACGGGGAGCTTGAACCTGAAAGTCAGACCCAGAGAGTTGCTTGCCCAGGTGAACCGTATTACGCGCACTGTCAGGGTAATTGGTCGGTGGTATGTTGGCTGTTAATTCACTCTGTTCGGCCAATACCGAACCGCGCGCGATCACTTGTTCAATCGGCAAATCAACCAGATCGCTGGTAATAATGAGATCGGCGCGCCGACCCGGTGTAATTGATCCAAGTTCGCGTTCCAGGCCAAAGTGCTGTGCCGTATTCAATGTGGCCATTTGTATAGCCATTACCGGTGACAGGCCTTGCTCAATAGCATGCCTGACGACTCGATTCATATGTCCTTCATTAACCAACGTACCTGAATGTGAATCGTCGGTACACAAAATAAAATTGCGTGAATCCAGTTTGTGTTCAGTGATGGCTTTTATTTGCGGGGCAACATCGTACCAGGCCGACCCTAGCCGTAACATGGCTCGCATACCCTGCCTGACTCGTGCCATTGCGTCTTCCATCCGAGTGCCTTCGTGATCATCAGCAGGACCACCTGCAACGTACCCATGGAACGCCAGACCTAAATCTGGCGACGCATAATGACCACCAACCGTTTTACCGGCCAACTGCGTTGCCGCAATTTCGCCCAGCATTTTTTCATCACCCGCTGCAACGCCAGGAAAATTCATGACCTCGCCAAGTCCGATTATATTTGGCCATTGCAAGGCTTTCTGAACATCGCTAACCCCCAGTTCAGCACCGGCATTCTCCAACCCCGGAGCTGATGGCACACAACTAGGCATTTGCACAAAGATGTTTATTGGCAAATTCAACGCTTCGTCGTGCATCAGGCGTACGCCGTCAAGACCCAATACATTGGCAATTTCGTGCGGGTCAATAAACATTGATGTGGTGCCGTGCGGAATGACGGCTCGAGCAAACTCGGTGACAGTGACCATGCCGCTTTCAACATGCATATGCGCATCGCATAGTCCGGGCACCAGATAGCGCCCGTGTGCTTCGATGATCTTGGTGTCCTGGCCTATCGTGTGTGAGGCGTCGGGACCCACATATGCAAACCGTCCGCAGCTGATAGCGATACTGGTATCGGCAATGATTTCGCCAGAATGTACGTTAACCCACTTCCCACCTCGGATGACGGTGGTTGCCGGCTGTCGCCCCATGGCCACATCGACCAGAGTTTTAGCACTTTGTGCCCAGGAATCCACGGTATTCACCTAATTGTCATCCTCTTCGGTTATGATCCGGCCTCGTACCCTGCGTGGCAGAACCTCTACTTTCGCGGGTACGCCACGCCACCTCCTGAGACCGATGGGCTTGATGCGGGCTACCTTGTACAGGCTAAATAGAGTCCAGTTGCAGTACATATTCACAATATGGCCGGATTTGTGCAGTCTTCGTATGCCTATAGCCAGCTTTAGTCCGGTATAATTGCGCGTTTAACCTTGATCGTCGTCGCAACAACTGATTGCGCACCAGGAATATCCCCAGGAACATCACGTGATTCAGAAATTACGCAATATCGCCATAATAGCCCATGTTGATCATGGTAAAACAACACTGGTCGATAAGCTGTTGCAACAATCCGGCACCCTAGACTCGCGTCTGGCACCCACTGAACGGCTAATGGATTCCAACGCGATCGAGAAAGAACGCGGCATTACCATTCTTGCAAAAAATACGGCCATTAAATACAACCATTACCGAATTAATATAGTTGATACACCGGGACATGCCGACTTCGGTGGCGAAGTGGAGCGCGTGCTGAGCATGGTTGATTCGGTTTTATTGTTGGTGGATGCTGCTGAAGGCCCAATGCCTCAAACCCGTTTTGTTACACAAAAAGCATTTGCCATGGGATTTCGACCCATCGTTGTCATTAACAAAATTGATCGTGAAGGCGCTCGCCCCGACTGGGCACTGGACCAAACATTTGAATTGTTCGACAACCTTGGCGCTACCGACGAACAACTGGATTTTCCGGTTATCTACGCATCGGCAATCAATGGTTTTTCGGGACTTGACGCATCCGTTTCTGAAGGTGATATGACACCCTTGTTTGAAACCATTATTGATGAAGTACCCGCGCCCGACGTGGATACTGAAGGCCCGTTTCAAATGCAAATTTCATCACTTGATTACAACAGCTATGTAGGTGTAATCGGCATTGCCCGAATCAAACGCGGTCAATTGAAACCAAACCAGCAAGTCAAGATTGTTGACGTGGAAGGATCACTACGGTCAGGAAAAGTACTGCAAGTGCTCGGCTTCCATGGCCTGGAGCGAATTGAAACCGATTTGGCACAAGCCGGCGATATCGTTTGTATAACCGGCATAGATAAACTGCATATCTCCGATACGCTGTGCGATCCGCTTGCCGTTGAAGCACTGCCGCCGCTGACAGTTGACGAGCCTACCATCAGCATGTTGTTCCAGCCTAACTCCTCTCCGTTTGCCGGCAAAGAAGGCAAGTACGTTACCAGTCGAAATATCTGGGACCGATTGCAAACAGAGCTACTACATAACGTTGCACTGCGCGTTGAACGCACCGAAATGAGTGAGACCTTTAAAGTATCGGGTCGTGGTGAATTACACTTGTCAGTGCTTATTGAAAATATGCGCCGCGAAGGTTATGAAGTGGGTGTTGGCCGACCCATTGTTATTACACGTGAAGTGGATGGCAAAGTTGAAGAACCGTTTGAGCAAATTACTATTGATATTGAGGAACAGCACCAGGGCAGCATCATGGAAAAAATGGGCGAGCGTCGTGCAGAATTGAAAGACATGGTTCCCGACGGTAAAGGCCGTGTACGCCTTGACTACATCGCTCCAGCTCGCGGCATGATCGGCTTTAGAACCGAATTCCTGACCGCCACATCTGGCTCGGGGCTTATTTACAGCGTTTTTGATCACTACGGACCCAAGCTGAACTTCAGTGTCGGTCAACGTCGAAACGGCGTGCTGATTTCCAACGGTACAGGTAAGGCACTGGGCTTTGCCTTGTGGAATTTACAAGAACGTGGTCGACTCATTACCGCTGCAAACGATATTGTTTATGAAGGCCAGATCATCGGCATTCACTCGCGCGATAACGATCTGACGGTGAATTGCCTGAAAGGCAAGCAATTAACCAACGTTCGCGCATCGGGAACCGATGAAAATATTCAGCTTACGCCACCGATCATAATGACACTGGAACAAGCCCTGGAATTTATCGATGATGATGAACTTGTTGAAGTGACGCCCGAGAGCATTCGTGTGCGTAAGAAGCATTTAACTGAATCCGAGCGTAAGCGACATAGTCGAACGGCCAAAGCCAGCTAATGCCAACAGACAAGCACAATTGAAGTGCTACAACCGGCTACATGACATCAACAATCGAACGCTTCGCTGGGCTCTGAGATAACACACGCATCTGGTAAGGCTGTCTTATCAGGCGAGTCAACCAAAACGATGAAGTCTTCCACGTTCGGAAATGCTGTTTGTAGCCGTCGCAATAACATCTTTCTGCTTATTGAATCAAGCTTATCCAGCAAATCAAGTGAACGAGCCGGGTCGATACCACTCAACTTTGCCATAAGCGCGCTGTTTGACATGGAACCACTGTTTTTCAAGCTTTTTTTAAATTCTTTGGCATACGGAGCCTTTATTTTCTGTAAATCTTCGATCGGCAAATTAGTACGAAATGATTGGTAGGCTTTTCGCAATTGTTCCTCTGCATCAGATATTTCACCGATTGCTACCTGGCTTGTTAATAAGATAAATCTATGCTCAT
>CAYTJF010000001.1:0-74784 GCA_964437945.1 uncultured Granulosicoccaceae bacterium | reverse complement strand
GTGCGATCTTGCAGCGCATCCATAACACCTTTGAGTTCATCGTCGGTTTCACGTTTCATGCGAAGACCAATAAGATAAACACCAGCCTGAACCGGATCGGCAGAACCGTCTAGTAGCGCATGCATAACAGACCGTGTTTCTTCACGAGACAGATTTTTACTGAGTTCCGGTCCGGTCGCAACGCGTTGTATTGCTGAACGAATAAGTTCTGCATCGGCAACTTCAAAATTGGTAACCTTAACGGAAGCGTGATCATTCATTGTTTGCAGGTTCCTGCTAGTGGTCTTTAATGTCGATGTAGATTGCATCATCAACAATGGTTACGGGATAGGTAGTCAGATCGATGTTAGCTGGGTCGTCCAGTACTTTTCCTGTGAGTAAATCGAATCGGCTGCCATGCAAAGGGCACTTGACTTTGGTTCCTGACAGGTTGCCGTCGCAGAGTCTGGCGTCTTCGTGAGTGCACATCTCATCAGCAACAAACACACCGCGATCGGTGTTGGCCACGAGCACGTTTCGATCTGACAACGAAACGCAGCGCATGTCATTGTGCGGTACATCGGTTAAAAGACAAACTTTAGTGAGTGAATTGGTTGTCATTGGTAATGATTGAGATGTGAAAAATGCCATGTTGTATTCTGTTAGATCATTGTATCGCAAGCCCGTGTTCTTCGTTAAATTGATTGGGCCGCTCGTATGGCGGTAAATGCCGAACTATTTGCAGTTTTTCGTATGCCTTTGGAGATATCAGTACGCAACGGTATTGGAGGTATACTCATCTGGCACATTTGATTGGGTTTGCTAGTTCCAAGGCGCTGGCGCATTTGCGAATGTTTGCGAAAATTGAAGCAGTTACACAGGATAAACCATGACTGAATTAACCGATGATGAAGGCATGCAATTATTAAGCGGCATCGCAGCATTTGAGGCGAAAGAGTTTCGACGTGCGTGGCAAATGCTCGAACCTTTGTCTGATCAGGGTATGGCCGATGCACAGTACCGCTGTGCAATCATGGTTCAAAACGGATTAGGTGTCATCGCGCGACCATCCGCGGCAGCCACGCTGATGCGCAAAGCTGCGGAGCAAAATTTGGGTTTGGCACAACATTCATTGGGTGTTATGTATTTGTTTGGCGAAGGGGTAGAGAAAAATGCAACCGAAGCTATTCACTGGCTGGAACTTGCTGGTGAGAGTGGCCTGGCTGGTGCGTGGTCAACGCTTGGCATGATGTTTATGGAAGGGCAGGGTGTTGAGAAAGATGTTGATCGAGCGCGTGAGTTGTATACGAAAGCGGGTTTTAATCCTGATGAGTTTTCGTGAGTACTGTATAGATTTTCTGGTGCATGGACATCCAAAATACAAGAGGTTGTTATAGACAAACAACTGATAGAAAGTAATTGCAAGCTGTATGAGGCAAGGATTGATATCGATATTGCGATCCTTTGGAGGGCTGTTACTATGGGAAGGTGATAACGAACAGTACAATAAAAAGTTTTTGTAGGCGCTGTTTTGTAACCATAAAATGATCGTGTTGCTGCGTGAATCATTGATTCATATCGATAGTGCCATCCTTGAGGGGGCTGTTACTATTTCTCAGTAGTTCTCATTCATTTTAGAATCGACCACATAAACATTCCAGAGGCTGGCTTACTTTAGATCCGTTAATAGCTGTTGCGTGCATGAAACGTTGGCAAGTACTGCTGTGAGAAAAGAACTTACCAAGGTAGCAGAGTGAGCACAGCGATCTTCGGCCCACCACCCAATTTTTCTTATGGGGGTAGCAAATTTTCTAATTATCAAATGTGTGGTAATGTGGCTACACTAGTTAAATTCGAGCTTTCACTTTTTCATTAGCGTTGGGCAGGTAATCTTATGACGTCAAACTCGCAGCCACAGCACACAGAGACTCGCACCACCACTTGCTATATGTGCGCGTGCCGTTGTGGTATCCGGGTTACGCTGCGCGATGGCGAGATTCGTTACATTGATGGTAACCCGGATCACCCAATCAATAAGGGTGTAATCTGTGCCAAGGGTGCGTCCGGCATTATGAAGCAAGTGTCTCCTGCCCGTATTACCAAACCACTCAGACGCAAAGCGGGTTCCGAGCGTGGTGCTGGTGAGTTTGAGGCAATCAGTTGGGATGAAGCCTTTTCCATTCTCGAAGAACGACTCGCTTCAATTCGAGCCACTGACCCCAAACGCTTTGCCCTGTTTACCGGGCGTGATCAAATGCAGGCGCTAACCGGGTTGTTCGCGAAACAATTTGGCACACCAAACTATGCAGCTCACGGTGGATTCTGTTCGGTCAACATGGCCGCTGGCATGATTTACACCATCGGCGGTTCGTTTTGGGAGTTTGGTGGCCCAGACCTTGATCGTGCAAAGTTATTTGTGATGATTGGCACTGCAGAAGATCATCATTCCAATCCGTTGAAAATTGCGATCTCCAAATTTAAACGAAACGGTGGTCGGTTTATATCGATTAATCCTGTACGTACCGGTTACTCGGCAATCGCTGATCAATGGGTGCCAATCAAGCCTGGAACGGATGGTGCGCTGCTACTCGCGTTTATTCATGAAATTGTCAATCAAGGCTTGTATGATCGCGAATTTTTAGTGCGCTACACCAACGCAGCGCAATTGGTGAATCAGTCTGAGACAGTGGATGATTTTGGACTGTTTGTTCGTGGCGATGAACCTGCAGATGAAGACAGTATCGAACCCACCAACAAGCTGTGGTGGGATAGGAAATTAAATACAGCGGTTTACACTCATGCCGAAGAGGCTGACCCTCGATTAATGGGGGAGTTTACACTTGACGATGGCACAGATGTGAAGCCAGCGTTTCAATTACTGGTTGATCGAGTTGAGGCGTACACACCCGAATGGGCTGCCGACATAACCGGTATCGACGCTAACACGATCCGTCAGTTGGCTCATGAAATGGGTGTTACCGCACGCGATCAGAAAATAGAATTGCCAATCGCCTGGACCGACGTGTGGGGTGATGATCACGACGTGGTTACCGGCAATCCGGTGGCATTTCATGCCATGCGAGGCATGGCGGCGCACAGTAACGGTTTTCAAAGTATACGGGCACTTTCAATTTTAATGACGGTGCTAGGCACCATAGATCGTCCAGGTGGATTTCGTCATAAAGCACCGTTCCCACGACCAATACCTCCGTGTGCAAAACCGCCGAACCACCCCGATGCAGTGCAAACAGATACACCGCTCGATGGTATGCCATTGGGTTGGCCAGCAAAGCCAGAAGATCTATTTATCGATGATGACGGTGAGCCGGTCAGAATCGATAAAGCATTCTCGTGGGAATACCCACTCTCGGTGCACGGCCTGATGCACAACGTGGTTACCAATGCCTGGCGGGGCGATCCGTATCCCATTGATACGCTGATGCTCTTTATGGCCAATATGGCCTGGAATTCAAGCATGAACACGCAGGAAGCGCGTCGCATGTTGAACGATAAAGATGAACACGGTGAATACAAAATACCGTTTCTCGTGGTGTGTGACGCATTTCAATCTGAAACCGTTGCGTTTGCTGATCTGGTACTGCCGGATACCACCTACCTTGAGCGCCATGATGTGATGTCAATGCTCGATCGCCCAATATCAGAATTTGAGGGGCCGGTCGATTCGGTTCGCATACCAGTCGTTGCACCCAAGGGCGAGTGCAAACCTTTTCAGGATGTGCTGGTGGAATTGGCCAGTCGTTTAAAGTTGCCTGCATTCACCGATGAATCTGGGGAACGCAAGTTTCGTGATTACCCCGACTTTGTTGTGAATTATGAAACCGAACCAGGTTCTGGCATTGGTTTTTTGGCTGGGTGGCGTGGCAAAGGTGGTGAGCAGTTTATGCAAGGCGAACCTAATCCGAATCAGTGGCAGATGTATGAAAAAAACAATTGCGTGTACCAGTACACATTGCCCAAGTCCTACCAGTACATGCGTAATTGGAACAAAGGCTATCTTGAATGGGCACAACGTCACCGCTTGGTCAGGCATGCCGATCCCATTCTGATCAACCTGTATTCGGATGTATTGCAAACGTTTCGATTAGCAGCACAAGGAAAAAGAGCGGGGCGTCAGCCACCGGATTATTTACGGGAACGCATCGATACGTATTTTGACCCCTTACCCTTTTATTACGAACCACTGGAAGCACAATTGACCGATCGGCATCAGTACCCACTGAATGCAGTCACACAGCGACCGATGGCTATGTACCATTCCTGGGATTCTCAAAATGCCTGGTTGCGCCAGATTCATGCGCACAATCATCTGTATGTCAACGCCTCAACCGCTGCAGCCAAAGGGATTCAAGATGGCGATTGGGTTTGGGTGGAGAGCATGTGGGGGAAGGTGCGTTGTCAGTGCCAATATTCTGAGGCGGTGGAACCGGGTACGGTCTGGACATGGAACGCCATTGGCAAAGCCAAAGGGGCATGGAATTTGTCACCCGACGCTAATGAATCGCATCGTGGATTTTTACTCAATCATCTCATTTCAGAAGAGTTACCCGCAGGCGGCGATGGCAAGTCTGTATCAAACGCGGACCCTCTAACGGGTCAGGCTGGGTGGTACGACGTTCGGGTCAACATCACTAAAGTGGGCGATAACGAAAACCAACAAAGTTACCCCCAGACACAAGCGTTAAGTGCAGTACCAGGACAAGAGTCCAAGCGACAATCCTGGCTTGCCTATGTCGCTGGGCGGTTTGGAGGTCATCAACGATGAAGAAGCAACTTGGACTGGTAATCGATCTAAACGTTTGTGTGGGTTGTCATGCGTGTGTAACCAGCTGCAAGGAGTGGAATACGTCAGGCAGTGCAGGCTCACTGTCGGATAGTCGACCCTATGATAAAGATCCGACAGGTACGTTTTTTAATCGGGTACAAACGTTTGAAGTGGGCGAATACCCCAACACAGAAACCGTGCACTTTCCCAAATCCTGCCTGCATTGTGAGGAGCCGCCCTGTGTGCCTGTTTGCCCAACCGGCGCCAGCTACAAACGAGAAGAGGACGGTATCGTGCTGGTTGATTATGATAAATGTATTGGCTGTAAATATTGCTCCTGGGCTTGCCCTTATGGAGCACGCGAGATAGATGAACAGCGCAAGGTCATGACCAAATGCACGTTGTGTGTAGATCGGATTACCGACGAAAGCCTGCCTGAATCAGAACGAAAGCCGGCATGCGTTATGGCTTGTCCAACCAATGCTCGCTTGTTCGGTGATGTAAACGATCCCGATTCGGAAGTCTCGGTTGCGATTCGAGAAGAGGGCGGGTATGCGTTGATGCCAGAGTGGGGTACCAAACCGGCGAATCACTATTTGCCTCGTCGAAAAACCCGTGTCAGCATTCACGAAGATGAATTAATTCGTGCTGATAACCCGCTAAACAAGGAGCTGGACAGACCTGATGGACCGGTTGATGAGCAGACGCTCGATGATGTGACCAGTTGGTAGTGCAGAACTGAACAACTGCAGAATCGTACAGTTGCGTGGTTCAAAAGTAAATTTAACTTATATAGGCTAGCTATGAAACCTGCGTTTTCTGTCATTTTGCTCACCACGTTGATTGGTGCTGGACAGGGACTGTTTATCGCTTTGTTTGGTGTCGAAATTTACTCGTCCGTCACTGAGTATGATCGCATTGATAGTCAGTTTTACATCCTTGGCAGTTTACTCTCGGTTATTTTGCTGCTGCTCGGCTTACTCGCCTCCTTTTTCCACCTGGGTCACCCGGAGAGAGCTTGGCGAAGCGCCGCGATGTGGCGTACGTCCTGGCTGTCCCGTGAAGTTATCGCACTGCCTTTAACTATCGTATTGATCTCGCTCTATGGTTTTTTACATTTCCAATCGTCTGCAGGTGCATCTGCGTTCGGCAATTCCATACTTGAGCTAAAGCTTACACATATAGTCGGGGTGATAGCCAGCCTTGCAGTTATAACGCTGTTTGTCTGTACTGCGATGATTTACGCGTGCTTAAAATTTCTTCAGGAATGGGCCAGCTCTTTGACTGTATTTAATTATCTGTTGCTGGGCTTGGCTTCTGGTTTTACGCTAATGACTGTGTTCGCCTCCATTCATGCATCGGCAATGACCGGAATACTTGGTGTTATTGCCATTTCTATCACCATTGTCGCGTGTGTTGTTCGAGTACTGAGTTTAAGGCGAAATGCCCGACTACGGCCGCGATCATCCATGCAATCTGCCATCGGTATAAAGCACGAAAAAATTGTTCAGAAGTCTGTCGGGTTTATGGGTGGCTCGTTTAATACTCGCGAATTTTTCCATGGAGTATCCAGGCGAATGTATCGGAACATTAAATGGTTATTTCTGATTCTGTCGTTTCCAATACCAATGATATTGATAAGTTTCGGGATAGCGAACGAATCAATTTTCTGGTTTGCGGCGGCTTTTTTTGTTCAATTTTTTGGTTTGTTGCTTGAACGCTGGTACTTCTTTGCAGAGGCTAATCATCCGCAAAATTTATACTATCAGTTTATTGGTTAATGATAGATGGAGAGCTATAAAGCATCAGACAAAAGCTTTGCAATAGTGGTTGTTGGCGCCGGAGCGGCTGGCATTGCTGTCGTTGCGAATTTGCTAAAACAGCGACCTGTGCTCGACCTGGCTGACATGATCCACGTGTGTCCACCACAATGTGCTCCTGATTTTATTCGTGCCTCTGAACTGGCAGATAGTGGAGGATGGATAAACGTTGATCAAGCTACCCTTCGTCATAAACAATTTACCAATATTTGGTCGCTTGGCGATGTGACCAATACACCCAATGCCAAATCTGCGGCGGCGGCACGCAAGCAAGCGCCAGTTGTCGCCGCTAATGTCGTTGCCGACATCACTGGAAAACCATCAGTCGCCGCTTACAGCCAATGGCCTCATTGCAATGGCGTTACCGCCAATGTGTTGTGCAACATCAGACCCTTCGTCTGTTTTCCCAACTTGCTGCGATTGGTTAAATCCAGCCCTTCAGTCTTCTTGCGAGAAGTAAAATCAAAATACGTGGTGTCCTGGGCCAACAATATAGTATCGTGTGTACGAATACGCTGGACCGTATGTTCTATATGGGGCGCAAGCATAGCACTCACAGTAACTCTCGGATTAGCAAAGAATCGATAACTGGCTTTAATCTTAGACCATGAATCGAAACTGCTGGCCAGCGTTTTACCGCCACGCTTGTGCTACGCAATGGATCACCACCGAGCGCTTTAAGAGTGGTGTGATGTATTTGTTTGGTGAAGGGGTAGAGAAAAACGCAACCGAAGCCATACACTGGCTGGAACTTGCTGGTGAAAGTGGATTGGCTGGTGCGTGGTCAACGCTTGGCATGATGTTTATGGAAGGGCAGGGTGTTGAGAAAGATGTTGATCGAGCGCGTGAGTTGTATACGAAAGCGGGTTTTAATCCTGATGAGTTTTCGTGAGTACTGTATAGATTTTCTGGTGCATGGACATCCAAAATACAAGAGGTTGTTATAGACAAACAACTGATAGAAAGTAATTGCAAGCTGTATGAGGCAAGGATTGATATCGATATTGCGATCCTTTGGAGGGCTGTTACTATGGGAAGGTGATAACGAACAGTACAATAAAAAGTTTTTGTAGGCGCTGTTTTGTAACCATAAAATGATCGTGTTGCTGCGTGAATCATTGATTCATATCGATAGTGCCATCCTTGAGGGGGCTGTTACTATTTCTCAGTAGTTCTCATTCATTTTAGAATCGACCACATAAACATTCCAGAGGCTGGCTTACTTTAGATCCGTTAATAGCTGTTGCGTGCATGAAACGTTGGCAAGTACTGCTGTGAGAAAAGAACTTACCAAGGTAGCAGAGTGAGCACAGCGATCTTCGGCCCACCACCCAATTTTTCTTATGGGGGTAGCAAATTTTCTAATTATCAAATGTGTGGTAATGTGGCTACACTAGTTAAATTCGAGCTTTCACTTTTTCATTAGCGTTGGGCAGGTAATCTTATGACGTCAAACTCGCAGCCACAGCACACAGAGACTCGCACCACCACTTGCTATATGTGCGCGTGCCGTTGTGGTATCCGGGTTACGCTGCGCGATGGCGAGATTCGTTACATTGATGGTAACCCGGATCACCCAATCAATAAGGGTGTAATCTGTGCCAAGGGTGCGTCCGGCATTATGAAGCAAGTGTCTCCTGCCCGTATTACCAAACCACTCAGACGCAAAGCGGGTTCCGAGCGTGGTGCTGGTGAGTTTGAGGCAATCAGTTGGGATGAAGCCTTTTCCATTCTCGAAGAACGACTCGCTTCAATTCGAGCCACTGACCCCAAACGCTTTGCCCTGTTTACCGGGCGTGATCAAATGCAGGCGCTAACCGGGTTGTTCGCGAAACAATTTGGCACACCAAACTATGCAGCTCACGGTGGATTCTGTTCGGTCAACATGGCCGCTGGCATGATTTACACCATCGGCGGTTCGTTTTGGGAGTTTGGTGGCCCAGACCTTGATCGTGCAAAGTTATTTGTGATGATTGGCACTGCAGAAGATCATCATTCCAATCCGTTGAAAATTGCGATCTCCAAATTTAAACGAAACGGTGGTCGGTTTATATCGATTAATCCTGTACGTACCGGTTACTCGGCAATCGCTGATCAATGGGTGCCAATCAAGCCTGGAACGGATGGTGCGCTGCTACTCGCGTTTATTCATGAAATTGTCAATCAAGGCTTGTATGATCGCGAATTTTTAGTGCGCTACACCAACGCAGCGCAATTGGTGAATCAGTCTGAGACAGTGGATGATTTTGGACTGTTTGTTCGTGGCGATGAACCTGCAGATGAAGACAGTATCGAACCCACCAACAAGCTGTGGTGGGATAGGAAATTAAATACAGCGGTTTACACTCATGCCGAAGAGGCTGACCCTCGATTAATGGGGGAGTTTACACTTGACGATGGCACAGATGTGAAGCCAGCGTTTCAATTACTGGTTGATCGAGTTGAGGCGTACACACCCGAATGGGCTGCCGACATAACCGGTATCGACGCTAACACGATCCGTCAGTTGGCTCATGAAATGGGTGTTACCGCACGCGATCAGAAAATAGAATTGCCAATCGCCTGGACCGACGTGTGGGGTGATGATCACGACGTGGTTACCGGCAATCCGGTGGCATTTCATGCCATGCGAGGCATGGCGGCGCACAGTAACGGTTTTCAAAGTATACGGGCACTTTCAATTTTAATGACGGTGCTAGGCACCATAGATCGTCCAGGTGGATTTCGTCATAAAGCACCGTTCCCACGACCAATACCTCCGTGTGCAAAACCGCCGAACCACCCCGATGCAGTGCAAACAGATACACCGCTCGATGGTATGCCATTGGGTTGGCCAGCAAAGCCAGAAGATCTATTTATCGATGATGACGGTGAGCCGGTCAGAATCGATAAAGCATTCTCGTGGGAATACCCACTCTCGGTGCACGGCCTGATGCACAACGTGGTTACCAATGCCTGGCGGGGCGATCCGTATCCCATTGATACGCTGATGCTCTTTATGGCCAATATGGCCTGGAATTCAAGCATGAACACGCAGGAAGCGCGTCGCATGTTGAACGATAAAGATGAACACGGTGAATACAAAATACCGTTTCTCGTGGTGTGTGACGCATTTCAATCTGAAACCGTTGCGTTTGCTGATCTGGTACTGCCGGATACCACCTACCTTGAGCGCCATGATGTGATGTCAATGCTCGATCGCCCAATATCAGAATTTGAGGGGCCGGTCGATTCGGTTCGCATACCAGTCGTTGCACCCAAGGGCGAGTGCAAACCTTTTCAGGATGTGCTGGTGGAATTGGCCAGTCGTTTAAAGTTGCCTGCATTCACCGATGAATCTGGGGAACGCAAGTTTCGTGATTACCCCGACTTTGTTGTGAATTATGAAACCGAACCAGGTTCTGGCATTGGTTTTTTGGCTGGGTGGCGTGGCAAAGGTGGTGAGCAGTTTATGCAAGGCGAACCTAATCCGAATCAGTGGCAGATGTATGAAAAAAACAATTGCGTGTACCAGTACACATTGCCCAAGTCCTACCAGTACATGCGTAATTGGAACAAAGGCTATCTTGAATGGGCACAACGTCACCGCTTGGTCAGGCATGCCGATCCCATTCTGATCAACCTGTATTCGGATGTATTGCAAACGTTTCGATTAGCAGCACAAGGAAAAAGAGCGGGGCGTCAGCCACCGGATTATTTACGGGAACGCATCGATACGTATTTTGACCCCTTACCCTTTTATTACGAACCACTGGAAGCACAATTGACCGATCGGCATCAGTACCCACTGAATGCAGTCACACAGCGACCGATGGCTATGTACCATTCCTGGGATTCTCAAAATGCCTGGTTGCGCCAGATTCATGCGCACAATCATCTGTATGTCAACGCCTCAACCGCTGCAGCCAAAGGGATTCAAGATGGCGATTGGGTTTGGGTGGAGAGCATGTGGGGGAAGGTGCGTTGTCAGTGCCAATATTCTGAGGCGGTGGAACCGGGTACGGTCTGGACATGGAACGCCATTGGCAAAGCCAAAGGGGCATGGAATTTGTCACCCGACGCTAATGAATCGCATCGTGGATTTTTACTCAATCATCTCATTTCAGAAGAGTTACCCGCAGGCGGCGATGGCAAGTCTGTATCAAACGCGGACCCTCTAACGGGTCAGGCTGGGTGGTACGACGTTCGGGTCAACATCACTAAAGTGGGCGATAACGAAAACCAACAAAGTTACCCCCAGACACAAGCGTTAAGTGCAGTACCAGGACAAGAGTCCAAGCGACAATCCTGGCTTGCCTATGTCGCTGGGCGGTTTGGAGGTCATCAACGATGAAGAAGCAACTTGGACTGGTAATCGATCTAAACGTTTGTGTGGGTTGTCATGCGTGTGTAACCAGCTGCAAGGAGTGGAATACGTCAGGCAGTGCAGGCTCACTGTCGGATAGTCGACCCTATGATAAAGATCCGACAGGTACGTTTTTTAATCGGGTACAAACGTTTGAAGTGGGCGAATACCCCAACACAGAAACCGTGCACTTTCCCAAATCCTGCCTGCATTGTGAGGAGCCGCCCTGTGTGCCTGTTTGCCCAACCGGCGCCAGCTACAAACGAGAAGAGGACGGTATCGTGCTGGTTGATTATGATAAATGTATTGGCTGTAAATATTGCTCCTGGGCTTGCCCTTATGGAGCACGCGAGATAGATGAACAGCGCAAGGTCATGACCAAATGCACGTTGTGTGTAGATCGGATTACCGACGAAAGCCTGCCTGAATCAGAACGAAAGCCGGCATGCGTTATGGCTTGTCCAACCAATGCTCGCTTGTTCGGTGATGTAAACGATCCCGATTCGGAAGTCTCGGTTGCGATTCGAGAAGAGGGCGGGTATGCGTTGATGCCAGAGTGGGGTACCAAACCGGCGAATCACTATTTGCCTCGTCGAAAAACCCGTGTCAGCATTCACGAAGATGAATTAATTCGTGCTGATAACCCGCTAAACAAGGAGCTGGACAGACCTGATGGACCGGTTGATGAGCAGACGCTCGATGATGTGACCAGTTGGTAGTGCAGAACTGAACAACTGCAGAATCGTACAGTTGCGTGGTTCAAAAGTAAATTTAACTTATATAGGCTAGCTATGAAACCTGCGTTTTCTGTCATTTTGCTCACCACGTTGATTGGTGCTGGACAGGGACTGTTTATCGCTTTGTTTGGTGTCGAAATTTACTCGTCCGTCACTGAGTATGATCGCATTGATAGTCAGTTTTACATCCTTGGCAGTTTACTCTCGGTTATTTTGCTGCTGCTCGGCTTACTCGCCTCCTTTTTCCACCTGGGTCACCCGGAGAGAGCTTGGCGAAGCGCCGCGATGTGGCGTACGTCCTGGCTGTCCCGTGAAGTTATCGCACTGCCTTTAACTATCGTATTGATCTCGCTCTATGGTTTTTTACATTTCCAATCGTCTGCAGGTGCATCTGCGTTCGGCAATTCCATACTTGAGCTAAAGCTTACACATATAGTCGGGGTGATAGCCAGCCTTGCAGTTATAACGCTGTTTGTCTGTACTGCGATGATTTACGCGTGCTTAAAATTTCTTCAGGAATGGGCCAGCTCTTTGACTGTATTTAATTATCTGTTGCTGGGCTTGGCTTCTGGTTTTACGCTAATGACTGTGTTCGCCTCCATTCATGCATCGGCAATGACCGGAATACTTGGTGTTATTGCCATTTCTATCACCATTGTCGCGTGTGTTGTTCGAGTACTGAGTTTAAGGCGAAATGCCCGACTACGGCCGCGATCATCCATGCAATCTGCCATCGGTATAAAGCACGAAAAAATTGTTCAGAAGTCTGTCGGGTTTATGGGTGGCTCGTTTAATACTCGCGAATTTTTCCATGGAGTATCCAGGCGAATGTATCGGAACATTAAATGGTTATTTCTGATTCTGTCGTTTCCAATACCAATGATATTGATAAGTTTCGGGATAGCGAACGAATCAATTTTCTGGTTTGCGGCGGCTTTTTTTGTTCAATTTTTTGGTTTGTTGCTTGAACGCTGGTACTTCTTTGCAGAGGCTAATCATCCGCAAAATTTATACTATCAGTTTATTGGTTAATGATAGATGGAGAGCTATAAAGCATCAGACAAAAGCTTTGCAATAGTGGTTGTTGGCGCCGGAGCGGCTGGCATTGCTGTCGTTGCGAATTTGCTAAAACAGCGACCTGTGCTCGACCTGGCTGACATGATCCACGTGTGTCCACCACAATGTGCTCCTGATTTTATTCGTGCCTCTGAACTGGCAGATAGTGGAGGATGGATAAACGTTGATCAAGCTACCCTTCGTCATAAACAATTTACCAATATTTGGTCGCTTGGCGATGTGACCAATACACCCAATGCCAAATCTGCGGCGGCGGCACGCAAGCAAGCGCCAGTTGTCGCCGCTAATGTCGTTGCCGACATCACTGGAAAACCATCAGTCGCCGCTTACAGCCAATGGCCTCATTGCAATGGCGTTACCGCCAATGTGTTGTGCAACATCAGACCCTTCGTCTGTTTTCCCAACTTGCTGCGATTGGTTAAATCCAGCCCTTCAGTCTTCTTGCGAGAAGTAAAATCAAAATACGTGGTGTCCTGGGCCAACAATATAGTATCGTGTGTACGAATACGCTGGACCGTATGTTCTATATGGGGCGCAAGCATAGCACTCACAGTAACTCTCGGATTAGCAAAGAATCGATAACTGGCTTTAATCTTAGACCATGAATCGAAACTGCTGGCCAGCGTTTTACCGCCACGCTTGTGCTACGCAATGGATCACCACCGAGCGCTTTAAGAGTGGTGTGATGTAGGGGTTACGCTTGAAAACAGCGTGTAACTATAGCAGTCGCACTACTGTAGCTTCTCAATGGCTTGCGCTTGAATAGCTGGATTGGGATGTACAGCCCACTGACGCAAGTCAACACCCCAACTCATTTCGGATTGAGGCCAGTATTTGCCCAACGGCGTTATTAGTATCGGTTGAAAGAATTTCAAACTGAAAGCCCCTGCAATCTACCCAAACACCTTTG
Organism: uncultured Granulosicoccaceae bacterium; assembly: GCA_964437945.1. Lineage (GTDB taxonomy): Bacteria > Pseudomonadota > Gammaproteobacteria > Granulosicoccales > Granulosicoccaceae > Granulosicoccus. The sequence goes on along the minus strand of CAYTJF010000001.1, from coordinate 61,133 downwards.
GCGTCCAGTCTCGCAATGCCAAGTGCTGAAGTTAGCTGTACTGTGTCGTTCAGCAGTGTGTAAGATCCAAGAGGCTGTTTTTGTTCCCAGGATGTATTAATACGAAGTTCAGCACTATTATCATTCAGCGGTAAAGCCAGAAAAGATTCCGCATTACCTACAGCATGGTCACCCTCAGATGTATCGTAGCCGCGTTCTTCAAGTGCCTTTTTCAAGGCTTCGCTGGCCTCATCGAAAGACAAGAAATTTCCTTTTACAGAAACAGTTGGATTTTTCGTAGCAGCAGATGCAGGCTTCGGTTGAATAGGGTTGGCGCAACTTGCCAGCGCGCCGCACATCGCGACTGACGCCAACAAGAAACAACCAAATAATCGTGAAGTGGTCATTGTTAACGATTACTACTCGTCACGATCTAGCGCTTTGTCCAGTATTTCTTCAGCTGCCAGGCCGTGGGTAGACGATGCCATAAAGGCCATGAATTGGCTATCATCACTGATCGAATTCATTGCATTGTGATACTGGCTAACATGAGAGCGTGTCATTTCTGCATTTTCATTTAAGGTTCGTTGGATCGAGTTCTGGTGAATGTCGCGACTAAGTTGAACTAGCGCTTTTTCGCAGATCGGATCAATGTCAATGTTCTCATTTTGCGCAAGGCTTTGTTCCAGCGTCGCTAGAGAATTTATAGCAACACTATTTTTCTCGCTGTTCGTATTGCACGCTGCTGATTGCTCTTTACTCAATAGCGCGTTCGACATTTCCAAGCTGCGCGACTGACTAATATCAGAGTTCAATGCACGTTTGAGTGCGTACACTCCAGGAATTTCGTTCCAGGATTGTGCAACACAGCCACCGCGTGCAAAATCTGCTCTGCCAGGTGGTAGCACACCGGTGGATTCCACTAGCGCTACGTCAGCAGCGGATTCACCAAACAGTGTTTGAAAGTAACGGTCTTGTTCAGTCTCGGCCAAGTCCATTGCTCGCTGATGGTTTGTTGCGCTGACACTGGCAATGGTTCCTAATGATTTACCTGAGTGTTTGAGGCTGTGCGCGTCGGGTAAGTCGAGACTGTCAGCAACGTTAATTGCTACGCCGGCCGGAAAAGCAACTTCGATGTCGTAGGTCAGTTGAGCGGATTGCATGCATTGTTGCACGATAGATTCACGTTGATAAGCTTCCCATAGTGCTATTGTGTCATCTCGCATGGCATTTTTTGGCGTGATGCCAAAGCCCGGTATGGTGTCGACCGCTTCAATGTCGCTGACAGCATTGTTCTCGCTGTTCGGAAATTCAGATTGACTATTACAGCCTGCAAGCGCAACAAAAAATAATATGTAGAACAAGTTCAGTGTTGGTTTAGGTAGAGTAAACATGTTGGTGTCTCCGTGCTAAATAGGAAATAGAGTATTGGTGTTCAACTAGTTTCGTGGATAATCCAGTGTTTTATCGACAGCGAATCCATATCGCCAAGCGTGTTGTTTCACTGCTTGTCCCCAGTTGGTTCCAGATCCCATCCAGTCAATATGTGCTTGATTGTCATGAAATATTAATTCGACATAGGCTGTGTATGGGGCAGCTGCCGTGAGCTCTCCCAGATTACGATTACCGGTAAAGCCTGAATTGTCTGTTGATTCTCTTTCGTCCCCGGGTGTACCTGCTCCAACCCGCAGTGCAAGTTCTGAACGTAATTTTCGATCTGATGCTGTGTTGGTGGCATCGTCCACCATGACAAGAAAATAGTCACCGGCCCCTGCATTAGTGTGAGTGACCAAATGCACGTCTGCTCCCCAATTGTCGGAGTTATTTCGGTTAGTTATAAAAGCGCCGTTTCTCTCATTTTGGCTGACCACCACTTTGTAGCCTCTGGTGGTTAAGCTGCGATACTGAGAAGTGCTGGTTGAACCCAGGAGATAGCTATTTCTGGCTGCATAGGAGTTCCAATGTCTACCATTGATATTCTCTTCCCAACCAAGTTCACCTCTGCTACCACTGTCTGTGTGAGTGGGTGATGACAGATACACTCGGTTGCCGTTGAATGCCTGACCTTGCTCATTGAAGGTAACATCGCTGCTGGTAAGAACCGTGTGACTGGCAAATGTGTTCACGTTAATGAGTGTACAAATACTTAGCGTGCCAAAAAGGGCTATTTTTGCTGCGGAATTTACTCTTTTATCGGAATGCGTATTCAGCAATCGATTCATATTGATTCTCCCAAAATTCAAATTTACAACATGGTTGTTGTTTGTTGTGAGTCAGGCTTGTTTACGGATATAACGGGGTGGACAATGAAAAGTTTTACGAAAGTGAAAACAACTGCTTTTTTTGACCTTATTTGGTCGTCTTAGAGCACTAAAGAAAATCAATCGCTCGTGGACATGGTATCTCTGTTGGCTTGAATTAGTCTCTATGGGGCAACGGATCACTCGTATTCGTAATGATCACTTGAGCAGATAACTCCAACAGCGCAGTATCCCGTTATCAAGACACTATTTATCAAGACACTATATGTTTAATTATTTAGATGGTTATTGCTTACAGATACTCATCACACGTAGCGAGTGTTCTGATGGTCGGTTACTTAGTTTCTACTCATGAACAGCACTAGTATCTTTATGCGGAATCAATAAACCGCAACCCATTGTTCTGCCATCACCCAGACCATAGTCTTGCAATGTTAGTGATTCAATAACGGGTACATCGGCCAATAAGACACTGCGAGTCAGTCTAGGGCCGTCTGTGGTGTTTATTGTGTGCTCTTTGCCACAAAGAATTTTCGTTGGAGAAAAATGATGTTGTTTGCATTGTTCAACGACTCGCTCTACAAATAGCGACTCTGCGTCGTTTGTATTCAGATCTTCAAAATAAGTGTAACGGGAGAACAGCGTTGAGGCCGGTTGTAAAACGCGCGATATTCCGGACAGAATATGCAGCGGTGAATCCGCAATGTCCAATGTAATTCCAGACAGGGTGGTGATTAATTGTTGTGCGTAGGTATTTTCGATACGAATTTTAAATCGTGTGCGCTTAGACAGTAGTAGATACTCGCCACTGTTATCCGGGCGCTCCCATCCGTTTTGTGAACCGGCAACATGAATTGGATGGATACCAGCACACATTGATTCTCTTATAATCGGTGCGTGTGTGCAGGTAGCGTCAGCTAGTAATGCTGCATGGTCAACCAGTAAGCGTTGGCAGTTGATGCGAAAACTGACATCGCTCATGCGCGCACCCGATGGTGGATCGTCTTGATTCGTCTCCTGCCACATTGCCGGTCGAATATCCTTTGATCAATGTCCTGTATAAAAAAACTCAGTCTGGAATGTTTGAAGTTAACGCGTCGCGGTCGAACCACCAATCAGTTTGCACCATTACGTCAATAACGTTTCTCAGCCGAACCAGAAATTTCTCTGGCACGTCAAGCTCCAGCCGTTCCACCCACAGTTCGAATTGCATTTGCGATTCAACGTTGCTGTGTCGCTTCGCTACGCGTGCCAGATTGGCTCCAGTAAACAGTCTCAGCTCCTCTTTCTTTTCGCCTTCGCCTCGCAAATCGACCACATAATGTGCCACGGCGGCTGCCACCGCTCCGCCATCAGAGTCATCGGGTGTTTCATCTATTATATGGGTGAGTATGTTAGCGGTTAAATGAGGGTCTACAGGGTATGTTACTGACAACCATGCTCCCTGGCCAATCGCCGCAATAGCGTCGTCCTGATCGGCCAGATAGGTATATTGACAAGCCAGCGCTGCGTCTTCAAACGCTTGATGGGCAATCAGATCTTCTACTGCTGGTCGGGCGTATTTCCATGCGTCAGCTTTTCTATCAAGGTCTAACAACAGGCCGGCAATTTCCAGTGCGGTGCGTGCATGTTGTAAGGACTGTTCTTTTTTTTGTTCAGAAATTTGTGTATCTGAGGATATTTCTGGCACTTGTTCGAACGCGTCCAGTAGTGCCTGTAATCGCGTTTCCCGATCAGCATCGGGTGTTTTATCCAGCAAGCGTTTTTCTTCATCGCTTAGACTCAAACCCTCTGTGCCCGGGTCAGTCATCTTTGGGCACTCCGCTGAATGCAGCCTCAAGCACCAGTTCCCAATTCAGCGGTGTATCGGGGAAGGGTGGTTTTAGATCGATACGAAAAAACATTTCATTTTTGGCGCGTTGTTCCACGACTTTAATGAGTTCGGCAAAGGTAGTAATGTCCTTGTGCTGTAACAATATATCACTAAGGTGCAACATGGTTTTGCTTCGCAGAAGTGTGTGCCGATTCGGTTAGTGTGGCTGGCGATGGCAGATTCGTAAATCGTCCGCGCAGCATTTGCCTTTTCGGTTTATCAGTTGCATCCTCGAAGGCTTCTCTTGCATGTAATACGTTGCGCGTAATAATGCCCTGACCTTGTTCGAGTCTGATGCGAGTGTGCCATTGCGAGCGTTCATTGATCAGTTCGCTGGCTCGTTGTGCGGCAGCTTGTGTTGCATCGCACCGCCACTGTATGTTTTGGGTTCTGGTTGTGAAGCGCATGGTTATCGATTCATCTGCATTTTGCGAAATAACAGGCACGCATCGATCAGGTCTGTCGTGTCCGTCGTTGTCCTTGTTATGTGGCAATGTCATGGCATTTGGATGCGAGAGTAGTAACACCAGCTCAGGGTCTTCCTTCAGTAGCGCATAAACCAGAGACACATCATCCATCAGCAATAACGCGCCCCCACTAGCCGCTGGTGCTATGCAATGCAGTGTAAAACAGCGAACTGATTCAGCGGGATCGTTATAGTAACCATCAGTGTGCCAATTCATCGCTTTTGCCTGATAAGGTGGAAAACGCCCTTTTGGTGTGCCGGTTAAATCCTGCAGCAATGACAACTGGCCCGTTTCGCGTATTACGCCCTGATCTCCGTTGCGAAGCGACAATGCGTGCAGCAGTTGAGATACTGAAGTAGCAATATCGCTTGGCTCATCGTCCCATTCATAAAGTGCAAATCCGGTGTTTGCTACCTTTGCGCACAGTTGCTTCATAGAGGCGTAGTCGCGGTTTTGCGAAGGGTTGGGTGGTAGTTGTAATGATTCCAACCCTATCGATTCGGCATTCCGTTCAGCATTTGCCTGGGCTTGCTCTATCCACGCGTCCTGCTTCGACTGGTCGCCATTGAACAGACGTGAGTTAATCAGCTCTAACGTAGATGTCACTGTAGTTGGTGCAGACATGCTAAAAAGCCGGGCTCATGTAGGGTTAGAGTGTTCATCATAGGTTGCTTTGCGTCATTGGGCAAAGCATCCGCTTGTTTTATTGGTGTTGCGTTGGCAAATGCGTCGATTGTCTATCTCTTTTGATATAGGTTGCGCTGCATCTTGCGTTGCTATCAACCAAATTGTAAAAGCTATGGTGTGTTGCACCGTTGTGTTATTACCCGATGCATTGTCAGTCCGCATAGAACATGGAAGCCGGGCTGACACCAAGTTTGGTAAGCCGCTGTGAAAGAATCGAATCTTTTTTTCCAAAGTACACCTCGCAGTCTCCAAGGTGGGTCTGCCAGTGTTTGGGTATGGCACTGAGCATATCTGCGTTGCTCGACAACGGGATAAAATCGAATTGATCGAACGCATCCTTCCATGATCGACACAGATTCGATCTATAGATAACCACCTTGTCTGAGGCTTTCCATATCAGACAGCAGGGCACATCCGATTCATCGTTCAGCACTTGCTCGATCATGCCCTGTATTTGACCAAATTCACTTCCTTTGGTGATAAACAGCTTGGGCTTACGTATATCGTTACTCAGCGTGAAGTTTCCAATCGGTCCGCTGATACTGACGCGCTCGCGTTCAGCAGTCGACGTTAGCTCTTTTTCGCTAAAGCGGCTAAGTTCTGTCAGATGTGCTGTTTCGGCAGTTAAGTGGAACTCGACGTACTGTGCGTTACAGGGGCAGCTGGCAATGGGCAACTCCACTGTACTGCCACACTTCGAGGTTAAATGGACTCGTTGGCCAGGAAGAAAACGCAAGGCTTTGCCTCTTATAAATTTGAACGCGATAATGCTGACTTCGTGCCTTTGTTCCACACGGCAAAGTTTTGCTTGCAACTGCTGTTGCGGAATATCGTTGACTGTTGCGGCAATTAGCACATCGATTTGTACATTGGTAATCGCCGTTGTTGAACACAGCAGGCAACACCCATCGAGTTTCTGCGCTTCGGTTAATACAAAATCATGGCTTCGTGTTTTCTTTACCTGTCCGTTAATCAGGCGCGCCCGGCAATCACCGCAACTACCATTGGCACAGCCAAATGGTAATGCAATACCTGCGCTGAGCCCGGCTTCAAGCAAGCTCTGACCAGGTAGTACCTCGAATTGCCTGCCACTGGGGTTCATTGTTGCGCGAACGATTGAAGAGCGTTTGTTTTCCATTTGTTAAACGTAGCAACTAAGTAGTTTGGTAGCCAATGGGTTTGGGTATTGGTCGGCGAATCATCGCTGATTCGTTATTGTATTGATCGTATATCATTTGGAATATTCATTTGGAGATATATTCGACATAGTGTGGGAGTACGAAAAAAGATAGTAAGGAACCAGTGAAAACGTAATCGAAGACATAATACGCGATGCACTGTCAGGCAAGCTACGCAGTACATCAGCGAATAGTACAATGCTCAGCCAATGCTGTCTGAGAACCAGCGGTTGTTTTTGAATTTGACCTGTGGTTTTATAGAGAAGTAAAACCCAAAGGTAGAACGCCCGAATGGAAAAATCGAGGCGTTAAATGAGTCAACTTGCATTAACGTTGTAATTGATTAACGTTGTATCAAATGACTTAAATCTCGCATAACTGGCGTTATGGGACAAAAAACCGATCAATATTATTAAATACAAGAGGGGAGTATCGCTTGAGTAAAATAACCAGAAGACAATTCAGTACATTGCTGGGTGCTGGAGTTGCCAGCATAGCCGTTCCAGCCGGCATCCGTGCTCAGGCAAAGCCGAGCGTGGTCGTTATTGGCGGAGGTGCAGCTGGCGCCACTGCGGCTCGCTATCTTGCCAAAGACAGTGAAGGAAAAGTGGACGTTACCTTGATTTCTGCGGAAGACAAATACACTACCTGCTTTTTCTCCAACTTGTATCTTGGTGATTTCCGTTCATTCGAATCGATTACCCATTCGTACGAAAAGTTAAATGCCGACTACGGCATCAATGTGGTCATTGGCTACGCTCAAGGAATAGACACTGCCAAAAAATCAGTTGCCATGGCTGATGGTTCATCGGTCGCCTACGACAGCTTGATTGTTGCTCCTGGTATCGATCTTAAATTCGATAGCGTGCCAGGTTATTCGCAAGAAGCTGCAGAAGTTGCTCCGCATGCCTGGCAAGCAGGTGCCCAAACGTCCTTGTTGAAAAGTAAACTGGATGCGCTAGAAAATGGCCAGAACATTGTTATGGTTCCGCCGCCTAATCCATATCGGTGTCCACCAGGGCCATACGAGCGTGTATCGATGATGGCGCATGTGTTAAAAACGCGTGGATTAACTGACAGTAAAATTTTTGTCATCGATCCAAAAGAGAAATTTTCCAAACAAGGCCTGTTTCAAGAGGGTTGGCAAAATCATTATCCCGATATGATCGAGTGGTACGGGGCTGATGTGCACGGTGGTGTGGTCGGTGTAGACGTCGAAGCAGGTACGGTCGAAACCGATCTTGATACGTTCGAAGGTGCGTTACTCAACATCATTCCCGGTCAACAGGCCGGCGCTATTGCGGTCGAAGGCGGCTTAACCGACGACTCCGGCTTTTGTCCAATCGTTGCAGATTCAATGCGGTCGACGATGGATGAAAATATCTACGTGCTCGGTGATGCCAGTATCGCAGGTGCTATGCCTAAATCAGGTTTCTCGGCCAACAGCCAGGCTAAGGTCGCAGCCTTGAATGTGCGTGGTGATCTGCTGGGTGCCAAGGTGTTTCCGGCAAAATTCAGCAATACGTGCTGGAGTTTGATCGGCACCGATGACGGTGTAAAAGTAGGTGCGCAATACGCGGTTGAGGAAGGCAAAATTGCCGCCACTTCGAAATTCATCAGCGAAACTGGCGAAGATGCCGCTCTGCGCAAAACCACCTATGAAGAATCAATAGGTTGGTACGATGGTATAACAAAAGATATTTTTGGTTGATACCGGCTTTAGCCATTCGAGAGTGGTGTTTTCGAGTAATTGCCAGTACTAAAAAGTCATCCTTCGAACTAACACAATAGATTCGAAGGATGACTATGCAATAAAACGTAAAAGACGTTTTCTTAATTTAAGTGATCAAGCGTCGGTTTGGTAAGGCTCCAAAGCCCTACAAAATCTCCTTGCGTGTGAGTGGAGTATTGTGTTCCATCCACCCAATAGCGATGTGATGGAAATTTAGAACCAGCGAACTCGTTCATAATCCACGTTGGATTGTTATTCTTACACAGTATCTTCCCGCCAATTTTATGCCATATGTAAGGGTTGGCTCTAAACCTGACTAACTGAAAATTGGGTTCAAGTTTTATATCTGGTTTTCCTTTCATGTAATAGCGAAAAGACCATGTGCTTGCGTTGTCTTTGTTCTGTACAAACTGTCCAATTAATGCAGATGGTTTTATTGACCCAACACTCCAGGTAGGAAATGGTTCCCTTCCTGCATCTGAGCTTAGAGTATGGGAAACGCTCAAGTTATTATTTGTACACGTTGCATTCACCCTTAGGTTTGTATAGAGCCGGTAGTCTCCATTCAAATCATCTTTCCTATCATTATTTGGCAACTCCGAAAATAATCCATCAGTTAACTTTGCAAGTGCGAAAAGTTCAGTATTGTCCATAACTGCGAGTTTGCCGAAACTACCTCTGTTGCTTCCAATGTTAGCTAAGTATGATTTCACGGTTATGTTGAACTGTCTCGATTTGCGGGTCGGGGTATTAATTATTTTATTAACATAAGACCCATGTACGTAAGCCGAACTTCCGCCCGACCATGCAATCTTGCGCCACACACCGGAGTGATGGGTTACCCTGACTTTTTGATTTCGATAGCGTTTACCAATTATTCCATTTGCTGTGGAGGGCCCGCTTCTTACGTTTAGTGTGTCCGCAGTTACAACACCGTCGTAATCGGTAACATTAGTATCCGCAGAAGATGGCGGTGTGTCTAATTTCTTAACGTATGAGCCATGGACGTACGCGTTTGCACCATTTTGCCAGTTTATTTTTCGCCAATTGCCATCGTGATGAGTCACCCTGACGGTGTCATTATTACGGACCGAGCCGATAATACGATAACCGGTACCGGGTCCACTTCTAACATTTAGTGAGCTTGCGGTAACTTGTGCATTGTAGTCGGTGACATTGCTAAGCACAGCCTGAGCAGTATTGACGAATAAACAGGCCATTAGCAGCATGGTTAAATTGATTAGATAAAATTTATTTTTCATAATTGACTCCTGTAATAAAGTTACGTTGAGTAGGGTTTATCCTTTCGCGTTTCCACTACCTCTGTTCATGGCTTCTACTTCCTCATTGAAACGAAAGAATTTTTGACGCTCTTCGCCTTGCAACTGGTAAGTTGAAAGCGTGTTGAAGATGTCGAGTCGTAAGTCATAAGGCTGTGATTCGTCGTCAAGCATGCGAAAAAGCTGATTTTTAATGGACTCTGACTGAATGCCAGCAGTGAATGAAGAGAACACTGCCGACCGTCGAACGATTTCAGATTCGTCGTTAAGCGCAGTTTCTATAAAATGACTGTTGCCTTTATCAGTCCATTTGCTCAATGCTTCCACACCGGCTCCGCGCACATTTTCATCGGAATGGTTTGTATAAACTTCGAGTCGATTGGCGATGTCGAACTGTTCTTCCGCTGAGACGATATCCGGGGAGAAGGCGTGTAGCGATACTTTTAAATGCTCGGGCTCTGACATACCGTCCATTGCCGAGAGTAGAGTTTCGCGAGAATCTGGCGAATTAACCCCCGTGCTTGCTAGTAAATAAAGCCACTGAGTTTTTGAATCGAGGTCACTGGTAGAGAGTGCTGAAAGTGCATGCTGTTCCACCTCGAGTGCGCCGCTTGCTGCTAGCATCGAGCGAAGTAGGTCTTTAGCGCCGTCTTCGGATAGATTCTGGTAGGCAAGTAGTAACGGCTTGACTAACTCTGGAGATTGCTCAATGGCTTCTAGAAAATCTGTTTCACTTTCAGCCATATCTTCTATATCCAGCAGTTCAAGATCATGCCAATTTGAAACCAGCGATAGTTCGTTGATTAATTGTTGGGTGCTGAATGGTGGGGGAATTTTGACTAATTCTGCACTGCTTGAAACTGTTGGATTTACGGCCAATTCTGAATCGCTTGTTCCCAGTTTAGACACATCATTTGCTTTAAATGAATTCGGGTTTTGTGTATCGATTTTGTCGTCCGCTAAATCGTTTTCTATTGAGTGAGTTGCTTTATTCTGCAAGTTGCTTAGCGTTGTCGATTGAACCGCTGCAGACTGATTGGTTTGGTATTGACCGGGTTGCAATAGATATCCAAAAGCCCCACCGAGTACAAATGTAGCGACAGCAATCATGACAGTTCGATTATTCATATCAATAGTCCAATTAATTTTGTTAAAAAAACGTATTTGAGTGCGGTGTGACGAATCAGAAGAGAAGCCTGGTGAAAGTAGAACCAATGTCTTTTCGTTTTGCACTTCTGAGTAAACGCTGCATAGCGATCACCTTTGTTATTTGTTAGTTCTAAATGACGTGAAAATTTGATTGATTTTCTTTTTTGGCAGTGCGTCACCAAACTAGCCGCTGATATTTAGACTTAACGAGACAAATCAGAAAAAGTTTTTTGTAGAGAAATAAAGCAATTTAATGTAGGGTGCGTCAGTGATATGCCGGTTCGCACTGCTCTGAACGGGATCTAAAAACCATCAAACTTGCAAAAAGGTTGTTTTTACCCAAACAAGCGAATCTGGGCATGAGTGGATTGTTCGGCCAGAAATAATTAACTAACCGTATGGGGTCTGACTGGCGAGTAGCTGCTTTTTCGGGCAAGGCCTGACATACCGGTCCAACCGCGGAAAGCTGCCATGGTAAGATTTTCATAATAGCGCCCCAAGCACCTGATTCTGTTCCTTTTATGCACGAATTTGCCTTAATTTTGGACAGACCTATTCCTTAAGAAATAGGCTCCAAGCTCCGACGTGTTCACAAAGACGGATAGTCGTATGTGACTGGACGCTCTACAATGGCGGTCAGAGAAATAGACAAATTGTCTGACGCTTAGGAGCGACCACCAATGACAGACAAAGAGACCGGCAAAAAGAGCGAAAAAGAGAACGAGCAAGCGAGCGAAAAAACCCACGATACCCCCATGCTCGATCATCTGGAAACTGGACCATGGCCCAGTTTTGTTTCGGGTATTAAACGATTGCGCGATGACCATCCGAGCGATCGTGTTAACGGTATGGCCAATGATTTGCTCGGTCAGCTTGAACATTCGTACAAAACGCGAAAAGGCTATTGGAAGGGTGGTACCGTTAGTGTGTATGGGTATGGTGGTGGCATCATCCCGCGTTTCTCAGAAGTGGGGGATATGTTTCCTGAATCCAGAGAATTTCACACCCTGCGTGTACAGCCGCCGGCCGGTAATCATTACACCACTGATGTGCTGCGCGATTTAGCCAATAGCTGGGAAAAACATGGCTCTGGTCTGGTGACGTTCCATGGCCAAACTGGCAATATCATGTTTATTGGTGCTACCACCGAAAACACACAACACTTTTTCGATGAGATAAACGAATACGGCTTTGATCTTGGTGGTGCTGGTCCATGTGTTCGCACAGCCATGTCGTGCGTAGGCTCATCACGTTGCGAAATGTCGTGCACTAACGAACACAAGGTGCATCGCAGTCTGGTGAACAACTTTACCGATGATATACACCGGCCAGCCTTGCCGTATAAATTCAAGTTCAAGATTTCAGGATGTCCGAACGATTGCATGAATTCAATAGAGCGTGCAGATTTTGCCGTTATCGGCACCTGGCGCGACGATATGAAAGTTGATCAGGGTGCGTTTAAAAAGTATGTTGAAATAAAAGGGCGCCAGCATGTCATCGATAACATCATTACACGCTGCCCAACCAACTCGCTATCATTGAAAGAAGATGATTCGGTCGAGGTGGATAATCGTAACTGTGTTCGCTGCATGCATTGTTTGAATGTAGTGCCATCGGCGTTCAGTCCGGGTGACGACAAAGGCGTTAGCATTCTTATTGGTGGCAAGCGCACATTAAAAATCGGTGATTTGTTTGGAACAGTCATCGTGCCGTTTATGCGACTTGAAACCGAAGAAGACTACGAACGTATTGTTGAAATTGCCGAAGAGACAATCGACTTTTTTGCCGAAAATGCACTGGAGCACGAACGTACTGGTGAGATGATCGAGCGCATTGGGCTGGTCAATTTTCTTGAAGGTATTGGTGTGGATGTCGACCCCAACATGGTCGCTCACCCGCGCGAGAGCTCGTATGTTCGGATGGACGGCTGGGATGAAGAAGCGGCCAAGTGGTTTGAGCGACGTGCCGACAATGCGGCTGACAAGCTAGCGGATAAGGCAGTAGACAAGTCAGCAAGTCAGGCTGCCGGAGGAGCTGTTTAGATGTCGACTACTAAACCTGCCAAGAAGGTTATGCGTCCGGCAATCGAGAGTGGTTGTCCCGATGGCATGCAGTATCTGCACCCGGTGATGCTACGAAATTTTGGTCAGTGGGTTAATCATACCCATCCCAAACCCGGTGTTCTATGCCATATTTCCGCCAGTGGCGAGGCCATCTGGACGGTCAGGGCCGGTACTCAACGAATACTTGATGTCTACACACTGCGCAAACTGTGTGACATCGGTGATGAATTTGCTGATGGTCATGTGCGTTTTACTATCCGCTCGAACATTGAATACATGGTCGATAAGGAAGAAAAGGTAGAGCCACTAATTAAAGCATTGGGCGATGCTGGCTTTATCGTTGGTGGCACCCAAAATTCGGTTGCCATGATTTCGCACACACAAGGCTGGTTGCATTGCGATATTCCGGGTACTGACGCATCGGGCATTGTTAAATCAATGATGGACGAATTAATTCATGAGTTCACCCACGCGGAAATGCCGAACCGTGTTCATATCACCACATCCTGTTGCCAGATAAACTGTGGTGGACAAGGCGACATCGCGATCAACATACAACACACCAAGCCCCCGAAGATAAATCATGATCTGGTGGCTAACGTGTGTGAGCGGCCATCGGTCGTTGCACGATGCCCGGTCGCAGCTATTCGCCCGGCAATGGTTAACGGTAAACCGTCTCTGGAAGTCGATGAGAAGAAATGTATCTGTTGTGGTGCCTGTTATCCTCCATGTCCGCCAATGCAGATAAACGACCCGGAACATTCCAAACTGGCTGTGTGGGTTGGTGGCAATCATTCCAATGCACGTAGCAAGCCTTCGTTTCAAAAGCTGGTGGCAGCCGGCATTCCGAACAACCCACCGCGCTGGCCAGAAGCCACCGCGGTGGTCAAGAAAATTCTTTTTGCGTACAAAGAAGATGCAAAAGACTGGGAGCGAATAAACGACTGGATTGATCGTATAGGCTGGCCACGGTTCTTCGAGATCACCGAGCTGCCATTCACTAAATATCATATTGACAACTGGCGGGGTTCGCGCAAAAGCCTGAACTCATCCAGTCATATCCGGTTCTAGGGCTCGAGTATGAAATTTGCCGTACTGGTTAATGAGGGGCCTTATCAACACCAGGCTACCGATTCTGCTTACCAATTTGTCAACGCAGCCATAAATGCCGGGCATGAAGTGATGCGCGTGTTTTTTTATCATGACGGTGTCAACAATGGCACACGTCTTACCACGCCGCCACAAGATGATCGGCACATACAGAAACGCTGGTCTGCCTTGGCAGCTGATCATAACGTTGATCTTGTGTTGTGTGTAGCGGCTTGTCAGCGACGTGGGCTGGTCGATGAAGATGAGGCCAAACGCAACGGCAAAGATGCCACCAATATCGCTGAAGGTTTCCGTATTTCGGGTTTGGGTCAGCTTGTAGAAGCTGGTGTTGAAGCTGATCGGCTGATCACGTTTGGCGATTGATGATAGCTTGGTTGCTGATAATTTTTGAGTTACTGGATAAAAGTTACTGGATAAATAAGACTAATTAGCGATGGAAGATGAAGAGTACCAGGGCGGAGAAATTAAGAAATTTCTTTACGTCAACAGACGATTACCTCATGGCACGGTCTACGCACTCGAATCGCTTGAGACAGTACTGATTGGTGCTGCGTTTGACCAGGATGTCAGCGTGCTGTTTATCGATGACGGTGTATATCAGCTAAAAAAAGAACAAGACCCTGAAGGCATCGAATTCAAGAATTTTTCAAAAACATACCGAGCGCTCGAGATGTACGATGTTGAAAAATTGTTTGTTGAGAAAGAGTCGCTTGAAGAGCGTGGTTTGGTCGTCGACGATTTGTTGGTGGATGTTGAAGTCATACCCGGTAGTGATATAAAAGCGCTGGTCGATCAACACGATGTCATTTTGAGTTTCTGAGTTTTTAATCATGAGCACGCTGAATATTGTTAATAAGTCCCCGTTCGAGAAACGAACGCTTGAGCAGTGTTTGAAACGCATTGGAGAAGGGGACAGTGTTTTGCTTATTGAGGACGCATCGATCACTGCTTTGGCGAATACGGCCTATGCCGATCAACTGCTTGACGCAGCCAAACAATCCCAATTTTACGTATTGCAACCAGACCTGCAAGCCAGGGGTTTTGGCAGTGCGGGCTTGTTAGATTCAATGACCCTGGTGGACTACGACGGTTTCGTCGAACTGGTGGCCACACACGATCGAGTACATTCCTGGCTCTAGACTAGATTTACAATTAGGAGAAACAAATGACATTAGAAGTAAACGGCAAGTCGCTGGACACCGACGAAGAGGGGTATTTGGCAAACCTGGCCGAGTGGGAGCCAGAAGTTGCAAACGCGATGGCTGAGATCGATGATTGTGAGCTGTCTGATAACCACTGGGAAGTGATTAATTTTCTGCGTGACTACTACGAGGAATACCAAATCGCTCCTGCGGTTCGTGTATTAACCAAGGCGATTGGCAAGAAGCTAGGCAAAGATAAGGGTAGCAGTAAGTACCTGTATGAGCTTTATCCTTATGGTCCGGCAAAACAAGCCTGTAAATATGCAGGGCTGCCAAAGCCGACAGGTTGTGTTTGATCAAATCCGAGGCGTATAGTCTGAGCGGGTGTTTCAATGGGATTCGTGTTTAGCGCAATTTTGTACTTCACGATGGCTGTTTTTGTCATCGGCACCCTGCGTAAAATGTTGCGTTACGCAACCACACCCGCACCGCTGAAAATTCCCACTACTCCGGCGCCCACCACTCGATCAGGCGTGTTTCTGCGTTTGGGTCGAGAGGTGGTGTTATTTGAAAGTCTTTTTAAAGCGTCAAAATGGACATGGCTGTTCGGTTGGCTGTTTCATTTCGGCTTACTGCTGGTTTTGTTATCTCACCTTCGTTATTTCACTGAACCAGTCTGGTGGTGGGTCGTGTTGCTGTCGCAGTTTAGTCCTTATGCAGGAATGATGATGCTGTTTGGTCTGGCAGGTTTGTTAGCCCGACGATTTTTGGTAGACCGGGTTCGTTACATTTCTGCGCCGTCCGACTTTTTGATGCTGATATTTTTAATGGCTATTGCGGGTTCAGGTCTGGCCATGCGCTATTGGCTGCATGCCGATATTATTCAAGTTAAACGATTTGCACTTGATCTGTTGTCGTTCGAATTTGGCTCTCTGGCATTCAACCCAGTGCTGGCGTTGCATTTACTGTTAGTCGCCATTTTGTTGTTCATTTTTCCCTTTTCCAAATTGCTGCATGCTCCGGGCTTGTTCTTTAGTCCTTCGCGAAATCAGGTTGACAATCCGCGGGAGCGGCGGCACATAGCGGCATGGGCAAAGTCCGGTGATTCCCCCCAGCATAACAAGGGGGCGGAGAAACCTCATGGCTAAATCGCCTGAATTTGAAGTCGCTGAATTAGGCGAGTATGTGTACACGCCGCCAGTGATGCCTGATTCCATGGCACACAGTCAACCTTATGTGGCGAATAAAGCTCACCAACAGGACATTGGCTTCCCCGGAGAGCTGATCGACAATTGGCAAGAGGTGGCCGTTGAGAAACTGGGTGAGTTAACCAGGAAGTATCGCGGATTGCAGGTGTATCTTGATTCGTGCGTCAAGTGCGGTGCATGTACCGACAAGTGTCATTATTTTCTTGGCACTGGCGACCCTAAAAACATGCCGGTTGCGCGGCAAGATTTGTTACGCAAAGTCTATAGGCGTTATTACACCTTACCTGGAAAGTACTTTCCAAAATTAGTGGGTGCAGAGGACCTCACCGAGGACGTACTCGATGAGTGGTACAAATATTATCACCAGTGTTCGCAATGTCGTCGGTGTTCTGTCTATTGCCCTTATGGAATCGATACAGCTGAAGTATCCATGGCTGCTCGTGAAATTATGGACACGGTTGGGAAGGGTCAGAAGTACTGTAACGAGATTATCGGCAAGGTACATAAGATTGGTAACAATCTGGGCCTGCCGGAGAAAGCGTTGGCTCACACGCTCGAAGGACTGGAAGAGGACGTGTTGGAGGACGATGGTGTGGCGGTTAAATTTCCGCTTGATGTCAAAGGCGCTGATGTCTTGTTGGTAACGCCGTCAGCTGACTTTTTTGCAGAACCGCACATCGATGGCTTGATTGGCTACGCTAAAGTGTTTCATCAGGCCGGCCTGAGCTGGACGGTTTCATCGTATGCATCCGAAGCTGCGAACTTTGGTTTGTTCATTGGCAGTTACGACAACATGCAGAAGATGGCATGGCGTATTCGGGAGGCTGCTTTGGAACTCGGTGTAAAACGCATCGTGTTTGGTGAATGTGGTCATGCATGGCGAGTTGGTTACAGTTTTCTCAATACACTGGCAGGTCCGTTTGATTTTCTGGATGCGAACTATCCGGTACCTCAGCACATTATTGAAGTCACTCATGATTTGCTTGAACAGGGTCGTATAAAGCTCGACCCCGAAGCCAATGACGATAAACGCGTAACGTTTCATGATTCGTGTAACGTTGCCCGCGCATCGCGTATGGGAAGTCAGGCTGGTGGACAATTTGTGTTGCCCAGAAACGTGATCAAAGCGGCGTGTAACAATTTCTTTGATATGCGCAGCGATACTATCGGTGAAGCTACGTTTTGCTGCGGTGGTGGCGGTGGTTTGCTGACCGATGACTTGATCGAGTTACGCACCAAAGGTGCTTTGCCACGCATGCAGGCTTTAAAAGAAGTGAATGAACAACATCAGATTACGCATATGGCGGCTATATGTGCCATTTGCAAAAGTCAGTTCTCAAAAGTGTTGCCTTATTATGGTTTTGAAATGGACCAGGTTATCAGCGTGCATCAGTTGGTTGGTGACGCACTGGTAATGGACACTGAACTTTAAACTTGGGAGACAGCGATGACGACACCCTGGAGTAAAACGTTCAAAGGTGAACAACACACGCTACGAAAATACCAAGACGGTGATACCTCCTGGAAAAACTGGACCCAGCAAATATTTGTTGCCGATGAATCGCATAAATGCCCAACCTATGTAAACCGTACACCACCGTGTCAGGGTAGTTGCCCTTCGGGTGAAGATATTCGTGGCTGGTTGTTGATAGCGCGTGGTGTGGAAAAACCACCGGAAGGTATGACCTGGCAAGAGTATGCGTTTCGTCGCTCAACCGATGCCAATCCGTTTCCATCGCAAATGGGCCGGGTGTGTCCTGCACCGTGTGAGGCAGGTTGTAATCGAAACGATGTTGACGACTTTGTCGGCATTAATGCGGTGGAACAATATATAGGCGATATGGCAACCGAAAACGGTTTTTCATTTGAGAGTGCACCGTTAACATCAACTAAGCGAATTGCGATTGTTGGCGGCGGGCCTGCTGGAATGGCAGCAGCCTATCAACTACGCAGAAAAGGCTACGCCAGTACTATATTCGACGATCATGACGCACTTGGCGGCATGATGCGGTTCGGCATTCCTGGCTACCGAACGCCGCGCGAACATCTCGACGCTGAAATTGATCGTATTCTCGCCATGGGCGATATCGACGTTCAGTTAGGTGCGCGCGTGGGCGAGGACATCAGCATTGAAACGCTGGAAAAAGACTACGACGCGATTCTTTGGGCGCTTGGTTGTCAAACCGGTCGGGCCTTACCCGTTGAAGGAGGGGACGCGCCAAATTGCGTTAGTGGCGTGAAGTTTCTTGAGGCATTCAATAAGGGAGATTTACACGTTGCCAGCGACAAAGTGGTGTGTGTTGGCGGTGGTGATACGTCCATTGATGTGGTATCAGTGGCCAGACGCCTTGGCAAGATCAACAAGCTTAATGCACAGGAACGACCCGAGCTGGTTGTGCATGGTTATGTGGCGCACGATTCGGCTATGGCAGCGAAGCGTATTGGAGCGGAGGTAACGCTAACTTCGTTGTTGCCGCGTACCGCCATGACGGCAGCAGAACATGAAGTGCACGATGCACTGACCGAAGGCGTAACGATTCTTAACGGCGTTATGCCTGTGCGCATAATCACCGACGATAGTGGTCGCGCAACAGGTATTGTGTTGGCCGAATGTACGCTGGAAAAAGACGGTAAACCTGAAGTGGTTGAAGGTACTGAGCAGGAAATTGAAGCCGACCTTATTGTGTCTGCCATTGGTCAGGGCGGTAATCTGCATGGTCTTGAATCCTTAGACAATGGTCGCGGGCTTATCGACAGTGATGGGTTTTATCAAGTCAAAGATCGCCCCGGCCATTTTGTCGCTGGTGATATTATCCGTCCGCATCTGCTGACCACCGCCATAGGTCAGGCATCGGTGGCGGCTAACACTATCGATTTATTTTTGCAGGACGAACAAGTACAAAAACGTCCGAAAGTGGATGTGCACCATTTTAATCTGTTACAGAAGCTCAAAGAGTCAAACCTTGCACCCATCGATAGCGACAACGAGCCTCAGTGGGGCACCGATCAGTCGCAAGGTGCTGTGCATAACTATGATGATCGTTCGGCACACGAAATTGCTGCTGCCGATGAATTGTTTCTGGGTCACTGGAAAGAAGAAAAGCGCAACAAGCGAGAAGAAAAGGTACCTGAAGGTGAGCACGTGTTGGGTCACTTTGAAGAACGTATGGTGCGTCTGACTGATGAGCAGGCCATTGCCGAGGCAGGGCGATGCATGAGTTGTGGTATGTGCTTTGAATGTGATAACTGCATGATCTACTGCCCGCAAGATGCGGTATTTCGAGTGAAGAAAGATAAAAGTACAACCGGTCGGTACGTGGATACTGACTACGACAAGTGCATTGGTTGCCATATTTGTGCAGACGTTTGTCCATCGGGATATATCGATATGGGCATGGGTGGACACTGATCAATGCGGCTTACTTTGCCATCGCCGCTGTTGTTTCAGTCTGTGCTGCTATTGCTTGGTCTGAGTCTGGGTTGGTCAGGTCATGCCGGTGATCCTGGCCCAGTTATCCCTAAAGGTAAAGGCGACCATTGTGTTGCTGATACCGATTTCATGCGTCGTAACCATATGGACCTGATCGTGCATCAGCGCGACGAAACGGTCATCCGTGGCATTCGTGATGAACCGTTTAGTCTGGTTGAGTGCGTAGACTGTCATGCACAACAAAACGCCAGCAATGAGCCTGTTCGAGTGGATGCAGAAGGGCAGTTCTGCGCAAGCTGTCATGCGTATGCTGCGGTTAAAATTGATTGCTTTGGTTGTCATGCCGCAGTACCGGACGTTAGTGAATTAGATGATACATCAGATGATGCGTCAGATCGCGCCGATAGTATGCATTGGCTACGCCACAAACAGATGCCGGCGTTTAAGCCTGCTTTTGTAACACCGGTGAAATCACCATCGACTATGTCAGTGAACTCTCCGTTGCAGTCGCCCTTGAACTCAAGCTTGGAGCGAGGTCGTAATGAACTCATCAACAGCAAATCAGAGTAACGCGCAGATCGCAAGACGCCACTTTTTAAAGCGTTTAGGTGTGCTTGGTGTGGCAGCCGTCGCAGCACCAGCGTTGCTGCCCGCGGATGGCAATGCCCAGCTAACGACAATTAAAGGTGTAAGCGATAAACATCGCTGGGGCTTGTTGATCGATAGCTCAAAATGTGCCTCGGGGTGTGATGCTTGTGTGCGCGGCTGTCATGAAGAACATGGCATTGAATCGACGGGAAATGATGACACTGATGCACAGTGGATTCGTAAAGTTGATTTACAAGACAATTTAACCGGGCAACTGTCTTCCTTACCGATGATGTGCCAGCATTGTGATTCTGCACCTTGCGTTGACGTCTGCCCGACAGGTGCATCGTTCAAACGTGCCGATGGTGTTGTGTTGGTTAACAAACACACTTGCATAGGTTGCCGTTATTGCGTTATGGCCTGTCCGTATAAAGCCAGATCGTTTATTCACGAACCCCTAACCAACCAAAAATCCTGGGCACCTCGCGGACAGGGAACGGTTGAGAGTTGTACATTATGCGTGCATCGAATAGATGCGGACGAAGACATGCAGCCAGCCTGTGCGGTAGCGTGTACAGATGAGGCACACAGTGCCATTCTGTTTGGCGATCTAAATGATCCGAACAGTGACATCAGCAAAGCCATGTCAGTGCAAAAGGCTCAGCAGGTTCGACCGGATTTTGGTCTGAACACCGGCGTTCGGTACACAAGCTTGTGATAGACCACGCTCGCTACGCAACACTGAAACCGCAATCCTTCAGCTATTGGCTGGTACTGCTGCTGTGTGCCTTGCTGATAGGTCTGGGCGGCTATTGTGCACTTACCGTGGAACACGCCGGGCATATTGTTACCGGCATGAACAACCACGTTGTTTGGGGATTGCCGCATGTCTTTGCTGTTTCCCTGATCGTGGCGGCTTCTGGTGCCTTGAATGGCGCTTCGCTTTCATCTGTGTTTGGACTGCCTCATTATAAGCCTGTAGCCAGATTATCAGTTACGCTTTCGATGAGTTTGCTGGTCGGTGGCCTGCTGGTGCTGGTGCTTGATCTGGGCCGGCCTGATCGGCTGATCGTCGCGATGACAACCTACAATTTCCGATCAATCTTTGCCTGGAATATATTTTTGTATACAGGCTTCCTGGTTGTAGGCGGGTGTTATTTATGGATGATGATGGAGTCTCGATTTAATCGTCATACTATGGTGGCTGGTCGTGTGGCTTTTGCCTGGCGAATAGTATTGACTACCGGAACGGGCTGTATTTTCGGATTTCTGGTTGGCAGAAACGCGCTTGATTCTGCGTTGTTGGCACCGTTGTTTATTGCACTTTCACTTGTTATGGGTACAGCCGTGCTGGTATTGGTGATAGTGATGCTTGATCGCTGGCATTCACCGGTACTGAGCGATCAACTGTTGCATTCTTTGCGTCGAATGCAGGTGTGGTTCCTGTTGTCTTTGGTTTACTTCTCCATTGTTCATCACCTAACCAACCTTTATGCAACCGAGCATCACCTGGTTGAACGTTACACCTTGATCGGCGAACTATCTTTAGTGTTCTGGCTAGGGCATATAGTGATTGGTGTAGTACTGCCATTATTGGTGTTGGCGGTTAGCGCGATAAAAGTCAACGACACCAAACGTTTGGTCATCAGCGCGTTGCTGGCCTTGTTTGGTGCGATGGCACTGCTGTATGTCGTAATTATCGGTTCGCAAAGTACACCACAAACGTTGTTTCCAGGAAAAACCGTGGTCGAAAGTCGTTTTGGTGATGCCGGTTTTTCAGCGTATCAACCCAGTGTTTGGGAATGGGGACTAGGCGCTGGTGGTATGGCCCTGGCGTTACTACTATGCCTGACGCTATTGCGAATACTGCCGTTGTTACCGGAAACGCAAACCCGCTCGACAGGGTCAGCCGGGTCGGCTGGATTAGATTAGTGGTCTTGCCAATACAACCAGACACAGGCTTTGCAGGGCATTTCATTTCTGCGCCATGGCGATCGAGTGGCAAATCCATGCTCAGTATGGGACTCGCACGTGCTATTTCGCGCCGCAACATTAGCGTGCAAACATTTAAAAAAGGTCCTGATTACATCGACCCACTGTGGCTGAAAGCCGCCAGTTATAATCCGTGTTACAACCTCGACCCCTATTTGCAAAGCGATAAGGAGCTACTACAAACCTACTGCACTCACTTGGATGAGATGATGTTGGTAGAAGGCACCATGGGCTTGCACGATGGGTTAGCGCTCGACGGCTCAGACAGCAATGGGGCAATAGCCAAAGCACTTGGTCTGCCAGTCTTATTGGTGATCGATTGTCGCGGAATGCACCGCACTATCGCTTCGCTTATTAACGGCATCGTCGAATTTGACCCTGACATATCTTTCTCTGGGGTTGTGCTTAACAACATAAGATCAGCACGTCACTCCAGTAAGATTGAATCTGCCATTGACGAGTACTGTGATGTGAAAATAGTAGGAGTCATCCCCGAGGTGCTAGAGTTGCGTGTTGATGAACGAGAACTCGGATTGGTACCGGCACCGGAACATCCAACGGCCAATGAGCACATCGACAAGGTGGCGAATTTGATCGAGGCGTCGTGCGATCTAACCACACTGTGTCAACATAACAGTGCACGACAAGCGCATTGGCCGATTGAAAACAAACATGTTGATAAGAAAATCAAAGCTGGCGATTCGTTGCGCATTGCCATTGCACAGGATGAAGCATTCCATTTTTACTACGAAGATGATCTGGAAATGCTGCGTGTCCGAGGTGTCTGCCTGATACCGTTCTCACCGCTGCGCGATCCGTTTCCATTAGATATTGATGGCGTGTTAATTGGTGGTGGGTTCCCCGAGCGTTATGGTGTTGCCCTTTCAGCTAATCAACGGTGTCGCTCCGGTTTAGCCGATGCAATCGCCTCCGGACTACCAGTGCGGGCTGAATGCGGTGGATTAATGTATCTGTGTCAATCGATAGAGATAGACAATGTGATTTGGCCAATGGTGGCAGCGATTGATGGAGCGGTTACTATGCATCGAGCTGCTCAGGGACGCGGGTATATGAATCTGACCCACAATCCGTCGCACGCACACATGGATGCTCACAGCACAGATGCGCAAGGAACCGATACTCCGAAAACCCTTCCCGCGCACGAATTTCATCATTCGCAAATTAGCTTCCAAACGCCTCCGAACTATGCCTATCAGGTCACGCGAGGACACGGTGTTGACTCTCAGCACGATGGCGTTTGTGTGTATAACGTCGTTGCCAGTTATGCCCATTTTCGCCATACTGAGGCAACGCCATGGATAGACTGGTTTCTCAACGCTATTCAGAGTTCGAAACAGGATGTTGTAAAAACGAATAATCATGTTTGATGGTCATGTGTGAGAGTCATGTTTAAAGTAACCAAAGCGGCCGGTGCCGAGCTAAAGCGAAATATGCAGCATCATGATTTTGACGATATGCCGCTACGTGTTGCTGCACAGCGTATCGCTGATGGGTCGTTTGAGTACCAAATGGGTTTTGACGAAGCTGGCCCCGGTGACACCATGGTGTCTACTGGCGGTATCGATGTTGTGATCGCAAAAGATCATCAGGCACTTCTAAATGGCACGGAATTGGATTACGTTGAACTCGACGAAGGCGGTTTGCATTTTATTTTTAAAAACCCAAACGATCCAAGCTATGTCGCTCCTGTAGAAACAACTGCCAACGATTCATCCGATTCAAACAAGGCTGATGGGTAGTGGCCCATCCACATGATACTGTCGGGTTCAGAGCCACAGAGCCACTCCAGTGCAAGGCGCAGCTCGAAGGCAATGGTTGTTCCCTTGCCAAGAGTTGCAACGCAGCAATGGAATGGCTCTGTGGCTCCCTTCGGGCGCGGCTGTCTGCGCTCGCAGACTACGTTGCCCTCTCTCGACGTAGAACAACTATGCCTTCGAAAGAGCGCCTTGCTGCAAGCGCAGACAGTCACGCTGAACCCGACAGTATCATGTGGATGGGCCACTAGCATGCCTTCATCGCCTGACTACCGTGTCAGACGTGGCGAGATTTCAGCCTATGGGCGTGCATTGGCGTCGTCAAAGCAGTTGCGCTTGCTTTGCACCTATATTGCCATCGGGTTTACAACGTTACTGGTACTATTAGTATTCCTTACTTTATGGTCAGTCCCGCGTGGTACGTTTCTGATTGGCACCGTTGTTTTAGTGGCAGCTTTGGTTCTGGCTTTAATCGTTTTTACCGTTATTTCTCTTTGGTCTGTTTATCAATACACCAATCAACATTTTATTGAACCCGATCTGGCGTTTCGAATGTGGCTGCAACAAGTGTGTGATGGCGATCTGGATGCAAGAATTGGATTGGATAAAAATCATCGTCACTACAAAGAGCTCAATTTTCATACGACAAATCTTGCTACCTCATTACTTCGGCTTTCCGACAATATGGATTCGCTGGTCGAATCTCAGACGAAGAAGTTAAGTGAGCAAAAAAGGGTGTTGGAGCTGCTTTTTAAGCTCACGTCAGATGTGTCGAACGAATCTGAAGATGAAGCAGCATACGAAACAGTGTGTAAGTATCTGGCAGAGTGGTTTGAATCGGCGCGGGTCAGCTGCTATGAAGTTGTACCAGGCGAAGGCAAGCTGCGTTGCGTAGCAACCAGCAGCGTAGGCGATATAGCCAATGCAGCATCAACAAACAGTACAGACGGCAGCGTTTTTGCTGATGTTGTTACACTCGATCACATTCCACAGCAAATATCGACTATTGAACCCACCGGCACAACAGAGCTCAGTGAAGTATGGGTACCTTTTTTTGCCGGTGACCAAAAGGCAGGGGTTCTGATTGTTGAAAGACAATCACTGGAACAAACTGAACACAGCGAAACCAGACGAGTACTAACCACAGTATCTGAGCAACTGAGTCTGTTGTGCAGCAAGCACCGTGTTCAAAAGCAGGTATTGAATGCACGATTAAGTCGTGATCGCAATGAGCTGGCTGCTGAAATACATGACTCTCTGGCGCAGACCTTACTCGCGATACGCTACCAAACCACGCTGTTGAGTGAAAAATTAAAGTCGCAAAATGACGCAAGCACTTATCATGATGTGCTCAAAATAACCGGTTCCATAGAGGAGGCTAATGAAGAAGTACGCGGCCTAATCCGTGAATATCGCAGCCCACTAGCTGAACACCGTTATGCCGATTCGTTACAAGTGGTTATAGATCAATTCAGTAAAGCCAGTGGTGTGTCTGTTTTTTTTCAATCAGACGATCCACAAATTCGATTTACCCCGCGAGAGGAATCAGCGTTGCAGCGAATAATTGGAGAAGCGCTAAACAATGCGCGCAAATACGCGGATGCGTCAATGGTGCGTGTTTACCTGAAAATCAAGTCTTCGGGTGTACGAAGTATCCTGATCGAAGATGATGGCGTTGGGTTTGATCAGTCAGTTGCCAATGATGCAGTGATTAACCAACCAAGTGACAGTGGTGAACAAATCGGTCTCACTATTATGCAAGAGCGTGCGCTGAGCATTGGCGCCAGATTGAATATTGATTCAGAGCGTGGTGAAGGCACCCGAGTGTTAATTTCGATGCCACCTTTAATTGAGCCACAAAGAGACTCTGCATGAGCAATAGCAATCTAAGCGTTGTGATAATTGATGATCATGCCTTGTTTCGAAATGGTTTAAAGCAATTACTGACCAGTCGGGATATTAATGTAGTAGGCATGTCTGGCAACCCGACTGAGGCGATTGATTTGATCAATCATTCGCAGCCCGATGTGGTGCTGCTGGATTTACGCATGAAGGAATTGAGCGGGCTCGAGTTGCTGGTAAAAATTAAAGAAGTTATGCCAACACAATGTGTGGTCATACTAACCACAAGCGTTGAAGAGCAGGACTTAATGGAAGCGCTCAGAATCGGCGCTATGGGTTATTTGTTAAAAGACATGGAGATCGATGTACTGGAGCAGCTATTAAAGCAGGCTAAAGACGGAGAAACAGTGGTAGCGCCAGATCTAACCAGTTTACTGGCCCGTGCTGTAGTGTCAAAAGATGAAAAACCGAGCCGGTCTGTAACCGACACGTACAATTTAACGCCCCGGGAAATGGACATATTGCGTCATATTGCGCAAGGGCAAAGTAATAAAGACATCGCATCGGCACTGGGCATCGTTGATGGTACGGTTAAATTGCACGTCCGAGCGGTGTTAAAAAAGCTTAAGGTTCAATCGCGAGTGCAGGCTGCTGTGCTGGCTATTTCAGAAAATATGTTTGACAATCTGAACAGCGAAGAATAAAAGCTGATTTGTTTCAGGTTGGCACTATGCAAGTCTAATCATTTGGAGAAACACATGAAAAAACTAATAGCAGTTATCTTACTCACCATTGTCAGCGCAGGCGCTTTTTTCAATACACTCATAGCTGCAGACACAGCAATGCACAAGGTTGCTATCCATGTTGATGAAAACGATCCTGCACGTATGAATATGGCATTA
Organism: uncultured Granulosicoccaceae bacterium; assembly: GCA_964437945.1. Taxonomy (GTDB): domain Bacteria; phylum Pseudomonadota; class Gammaproteobacteria; order Granulosicoccales; family Granulosicoccaceae; genus Granulosicoccus. Next base: position 34,475 of record CAYTJF010000001.1, on the reverse strand, counting down.
AACAACGTTGCGAATATGAATAAATACTACGAATCAATTGGCGAGTCGGTAGAGATCGAACTGGTGGCTTATGGTCCAGGATTACATATGTTTCGCTCAGACACATCACCCGTTAAAGATCGTATCTCCGTCATGTCGCTGGAAATTGAAAATCTTACTTTCTCAGCTTGCGGTAATACGCACAATGCAATGCAGAAAAAAGCTGGTGAGGATATTGTTCTGATCGATGAAGCCAATCTTGTGCCTTCCGGCGTAGTGCAGCTAGTTGACTTGCAAGAAAAAGGCTATGCTTACATCCGTCCTTAGATCGATTAGATTGAATGGTCAGGCATGAATAAAAAAAGTATAAATAAGCTCGATAAAGACCAACAAGATAAAAATCAATCAAAGTGAAAGGTAGCTTACTCAATTTAAAAATCCCACCACCGGTGGTGGGATTGACCATTGGTCTAACAATATATCTACTGGATAAGCTCGCACCGTCACTAAAAATTGAACTCGACGCATTCAAGTTATCAGCTTGCCTTTTTTTCTGTGTTGGTGTTGTTATTGAGGTCTGGTCGGTTTGGTTATTCTTTCGAGCTAAAACCACCGTTAATCCGTTAAAGCCGGAGAGAAGCCAGGCTTTAGTAGCAACTGGCATGTATAAACTTACCCGTAACCCGATGTATCTTGGCATGCTGTTGCTGCTTATCGGTTGGGCTTTCTGGATTGGCAATCCAGTTGGTGTGCCTATGCTGTTTGTTTTTGTCTGGTACCTGACGCAGTTTCAAATCAAACCAGAAGAGCAGGTGCTAGCTGAACTGTTTGGTGAGCAATACACCGAATACAAACACCAGGTTCGACGATGGTTATAAACAGACATTGGTTACAAACTTACGATGTTTGTTCGATAATGCGAGGGTTACGGTAAGGAGATTAACATCGATATTAATTTGCCTTATCCGTAACTGGTTCCAGCTTTTCAAACAATTCGCCTAGTAGGAACCAGAAGAACTCATCACCCTGGTAGCCGTATAATCTACCCAGTTCGCGATTATCCTGAATGAGTATGAACGTGGGCGTGAGTGATTCAGTTTCTATGTGCGAAAGATCATCCGGCCAACCCTCGTCAATGCTGACTCGGCGTAGTGGTGCAATGTTGCCTTCAGTTGTTTTGGGATACACAGGTGCAATTTCAGCATTAAAACGAGCACAGAATGGGCAGTGCGTTTCCTCGACCATTATCAGTTGAGCAGATGTCGAAAAAGCAGGCTGTGAAAACAGCGCTATCCATAAGCAGAAAACAGTTGTACTAATAAATGTTTTTCCGCGCCACATTTTGCCGAGTGGTATGTTGCCGAAATACTTTTTTCCACAATTCGTGTTGCCGGCACGAAATTCATTGAGCCACGTTTTCCATAGAAGAGGTTTATCAAACCACCTTTTGCATGGCTGGATGGTGCTAGTCCGGTAGATCTGCGTTGGTTTCAACACTACCCTTGTCCGTAACACTTCAATCACTCTTAAGTCGTTGTTTTGAGTGCGATCTGTCTGGCTGGGTGTCATGGGTATAGTATACAATCGTGAGTGTCCAAATTCTGAAAAAGTAGCGTAAACACTCATGACAAGCTCAGTTTGTAGATACGGAGGTGAAATTTGAAAACTCTCTCGATTTTCCTGCTTTTTCTCCCATTATGGCTATATGCAGCCGACGCTGATGACATCGGCGAAGGTGGTCTGCACACCCAAGACTGGTTTACGGTTAGTTTCAAAGATATTGCAGAAGATATTGACGACGCGAAAGCTGAAAACAAGCGACTGGCCATAATCGTCGAACAGTATGCGTGTATCTATTGTAGAAAAATGCATGAAGTCGTATTAGCCGACCCTCAAATCAGTAATTATGTTCAGGAAAACTTCAACATAGTGCAACTAAACTTGTTTGGCTCTGAGGAGGTAACCGATCTTGACGGTGAAGTGCTCAGCGAAAAAGACGCTGCGCTGAAATGGGGGGTCATGTTCACGCCCACCATTCTATTCATGCCTGAAGATGTACCTGCTGTTAGATCCAATGCTCTGCAAGCCGCTGTTGCCGCGTTGCCTGGCGGATTTGGCAAACAGACCTTTCTGCACACCTTTGAATGGGTCCGCCAGAAAGGCTATGAAGGAGACGAACACCTACAGAAATACCATGCGCGAAAATTGAAAGAAGCGTTGTAGCGGTGGTTGACAATGTGGTATGCGTGGGCCGAGAGATTGTTTCAGTACTAATTTAGTCTGCACGGCACATAATCCACTCAAGATAGGCTTACTATGTCCATCAGGCAGATAAATACTGTTTTTTTGAGCGCTGCTGGGCCTTTCGAACCAGTGCGTCCTTGTTGTAAGCTGTACAGTTGAGACATTACTCGATGGAGTGATGATGTTCTTATGTGCCAAGTAGCAATCAATTTCGATTGGTCGCACAAATTTAGACTATAAACAAACCTTTCATTTTAGGAGATTCAAAGAAAATGACGAGAAGAACGTTTTTAACCAGAGGTGCGGCCGGACTTGGTTTGGCGACTGCTGCTGGTTCCGGAATCATTTCCGCACCTGCCATTGCACAAAGCAAAACCAAATTGACTATCGTGTCTACATGGCCTCGCGATTTTCCTGGTCTGGGTTTAAGCGCACAACGCCTTGCACAACGCATCGGTGATTTGTCGGAGGGCAAAATCGAGGTTGAATACTTTGCAGCCGGTGAACGTGTTGGTGCATTTGATTCATTTGATGAAGTTGCTTCTGGAAACTCTCAGGCCTACATAGCAGCAGACTATTACTGGAAGGGTAAACACCCTGGTTTTGCTTATTTCACCTCCGTGCCATTTGGCATGACAAATCTTGAGTGGAATGCCTGGATTAAATTCAAAGGCGGTCAGGAACTATGGGATGAGCTATCGGGCGAGTACGGTCTGAAAGCGTTTACCTGTGGAGGTACCGGCACACAGATGGGTGGTTGGTTCAACAAAGAAATTGAATCTGCTGATGACCTTAAAGGACTTAAAATGCGTATACCAGGTCTTGGTGGTGACGTAATGGCGAAGTTGGGTGCATCACCTGTTTCTCTGCCTGGTGGTCAGATTTATGAAAACCTGGTCTCAGGCGCCATCGATGCTACGGAGTGGGTTGGCCCTTACAACGATTACTTCATGAAGTTTTATGAAGCGGCTAAATACTACTACTCACCGGGTATGCATGAGCCAGGTGGTGGTCTTGCATTTGGTATGAACAAAGAGTGGTTCGAAAAACTATCTAACTGGGAAAAGATTGTCATTGAAACGGCTTGTATGGAAGAGAATGCGGCTCAGCCTGAAGAAGCCGTTGCGAACAATGGCGAATTCCTGAATAAGATGGTTGATGACAACGGCATTGAACTACGTGAATTCAACGACGACGTATATGATGCATTTGGTGAGGCGGCTGAAGAAGTCTTCGAAGAAACAAGAGACCACAGTGAGCTGGCAGCGAAGATTGACGATAGTTTCCAAACCAACCTGCGAGAAATGGCTGCTTACTTAAAAATTGCAGAAGTCGGATTCTCCAATCAGCGTAATCGTGTATTGGATATCTAGATTGTAGTTAGCAGTTAGTTTTTCTTATTAAGAGCGGAACTTTATGTTCCGCTTTTTTTATTTTGGCCATTGGATTCTCAATCTGGTTTGAGTGAATCAACGGCCTGTACAAATTTCGATATCTCCTCTTCGGTATTGAAATAATGCACTGATGCCCGAACAAGTGAATCAAGCTTGCGAAGGCCTAAGTCAAGTCGCGCACTGGTGAGTTCTGATACCGATACATTGATGCCCATTTCACGTAGTTGACGCGCTGCAAAATCGCTGGGCACTCCCTGTTTTGTCAGGGTGACGATACCGCATTTGTGCAAACCAAGGTCATGTACCGCCACGCCTCCTACAAGCGAGAGTTGCTCACGTAAATTTGAAGCAAGGGCAGTTACACGCGACTGAATTCGATCTATCCCAAGATTATTGGCGTATTGCACGGCCTGCATTAAACCGATTCGCCCGGCGACAAAGCTTTCCCAGTTTTCGAATCTTTTTGCATTTGGCACGAATTCAAACTTATTTTCGTGTGTCCAGTTGGCCGAATGCAAATCGACAAAGGGTGGGTCGAGCTGTTCGATAAATGCCTTTCTGATGTACATAAAACCAGTGCCGCGCGGTCCACGAAGAAATTTTCGCCCGGTACCGGTAAGTACATCGCAATTGAGCTTTTTTACATCAAGCGCTATCTGACCCGCAGACTGACAAGCATCGAGCAAATACATTAGCCCATGTTTTTTTGCGACTCTGCCAACTTCTATCGCCGGATTAACTAACCCTCCCTGAGTCGGCACATGTGTAATAGCAATGAGTCGGGTTTTGTCGGTTATCAGTTCAGGTATAGCATTAACGTCGATCTGGCCGTATTCATCTGATGGTATCAAGTCGATGAACAAGTTTCGTCGTTTTGCTTGTTGTAAAAATCCCAGGTAATTGGATACGTATTCAGATGCGTGAGTCAGTATGCGATCTCCGTCTTGCAAAGGCAGACCATAAAAGGCCATGTCCCAGGCACGAGTGGCATTTTCCACATAGGCAATTTCGTCAGTGCTCGCGTTTAACAGACGTGCAAATGCTTCATAAAACGCGTTCATCTGAGTCGCTGCTTGAGCGTGTGCTTCGTAGCCGCCAATAGTGAATTCCAGATTCAGATGATCTAACACAGATTGATGTACAGGCTTAGGCATTAATGATGCACCTGCGTTGTTAAAGTGAATCAGTGAATCACATGCTGGTGTTTCCGCACGTACAGCAGCTATTTCTCGCGCACTAAAGTTCATTGTGTAAAGCCCTGACAGGCGAAAATAGTCGGGCAACTACTGCCATTTAATCGGACAGCCCATATTTGCCAATTGCTTAGTTGGTTCATTCCCTGTTTCTGCTATCTGACCCAAGGCATAGTTGCTTAACGTATTGCACATATTTGTTGCTTACTTATTCGCCGCTTACTTAATAGTGGCATAGTTTACAATTTCTAATCCCTATCCTAGATTGAGAACTGTTCAGAAATCAACCTGCTTCAAAATTATACCGATTAGTTAACATAAACGGGGACCGAGTCGCGGCCCCCGGCCGCTTTGAGCGGCGCATGAAATTAGTTTCCGCAGTTGGCCGAGAATACTGATTTGTTAGTTTTCGGTCTCGCAACTCAGACATAACTAAGGCTAGTCTATTTTTTTATATTATTACTGTCGCCTGTTTTTGAACAGGCGGCTAACTAGTCGTTTAATTACTAAATTAATTCTGCAAAAAAAATGAAGCTTGTAAAAATACTAAGAAGCGTTGTTGTAATTGGTATATTGAATCCGTTAGTTGCGGCGTCACAAGAAGCCCCGAAATACCCGATAACCATTGGTACCGATGGCAGCACCGAAATGTGGACTAATACGCCAGCAAATTCAGGAGCTGCTCACGGAACCCGAATTTATTGCGCTGTATCTCATCTTTCATACGATGACCCTGTGGTACACCCTGGCCAGCCGGCGGGGGCTCATCTGCACACATTTTGGGGTAACACACAAACGAATTATTCCAGTAGTGCTGACAGCATACTTAGTATGGGAAGTTCAAGCTGTGAGGGTGGTACGAATAATCGTAGTGCCTATTGGGCGCCAACACTCTTTGATGAAAATGATCAGGCTGTTATTCCATATGATTTAATCGTCTACTATAAGAGCTTTGGCAGTCCAGGTTTTGATCGAAACACGATTCTTCCGATACCCAATGGTCTTACCATGTTGGCGAATCAAAATGTTTCGAATAGCAGTGCAGGTCGCTTTTCGCATAATTCAATTAACAATGGGTCAGCACTACAATTGAGCGTAAACTTTCCAAATTGCGTTGCAGTCAATGCTAACGGTGCGCCCATTTTAGAAAGCGCAGACAACATTAGCCACTTATCTTACAGCTCAACGATTGATGGCCGTTCCAACGATTGTCCAATTACCCATCCCTATCGAATCCCTGAAGTTATTTACAATATGCGATACAGGGTCGAAGCGGACAGCAACTGGTACTTGTCATCTGATCACAGTGCTGCGACACAAGGTGAATCTCTTCATGCGGATTATATCGCTGCATGGGACACCCAATCTATGAATGAATTGGTTCGGTGTAATATCGAGGAGAGAGCCGCGTGTGAGTTTGGAAACAGTGCAGGTGATCGCAGTCAATTAGACGACCGACACAAGAGCCCGGATGGCCAGGTGCTTTATCAGTACGGGCTGTTGAAAACCACGGTTGATCAAACACCATTTGGAACTCAGTTAACTAAGATGCACAACGGGGATCATGAGCATCCGCCCCATGACGATGAAGACACTGATGTAAATACAGATACAGATACAAATACTGAAGTAGAGCCAAATTTATTGTTGAAGGTAACTTCACTATCATGGGGTTCGGGCTGGGTAACGTTTCAGTCCGGGGTTAATGCGGGGCATTATCAGTGGGTCTCTGAATCGTGCCGAACCGAGCTTTCTGACGCTGGTGTTCCAGTAGTTCAGATTCTGGACTACTTTGCGGAGATTGGTGACTTGCCCGAAGTAGCTAACTGGATGAATTGTGATGTATTGCTGGAATCTGTCTCAGTTGAGATAAGCACAGCGGTTGATATGTTGTTGAAAGTGACTTCACTATCGTCGGGTTCTGGATGGATTACGTTTCTCTCTGGGGCTAACGCAGGACAGTATCAATGGGTATCCGAATCTTGCCGAGCGCAGCTCTCCGATGCTGGTATTCAAGTGGTTCAGATTAACGACTACCATGAGGAGATTGGCGTGCTAACCCCTGTTGTCGAATGGCAGGCCTGTGATTCTCTTTTGGCCGCCATCTCTCAGTAGAATCAAATGGTCTCATCGCCACTTAATAGAACAGCCCATGCTTGCCAGTTGCTCAGCAGGCCCACTCTCTGTTTCTGCTATTTGTCGCATCGCGTTGATTAATTCTGGCGTTCTGTTTGTGTCGTTATCCATGCGAGCATTGTCAAGGCGACCACGGTATCTTAGTGCGCCATTGCGATCAAAGCCGAAAAAATCGGGTGTACACACTGCATCGTATGTGCGTGCCACCGATTGGTCCTCGTCTACCAGGTATGGAAAACTGAAGTTGTATTGTTCAGCAAACAGTGTCATTTTTGCAGGGCTGTCTGCGGGATAGCTTATAAAATCATTAGAATTTATCGCCACGACATTTACCCCTTCACTTTGCAGTACCCGAGCATCATCGGACAGTCGGTTTGCAATGGCAACAACATAAGGACAATGATTGCAGATAAAGACGACGACTAAACCATTTTTACCGTTTAATTGCTCCAGAGAGAAAGTGTCTCCATCTGGATTGGGTAGCTCGAAGGCACTGGCTTGCCAACCGAGACTGACTTTTGGGGTATTCACAAGCATGGTAATAGTCCAACGTAAATTTAAAGTTCTATCCGATGATAACCGATTTGCTATTGTTCAATTAAATTATTAATCATATTTGCCGCTCAATCGGTACCACCATAATCAATTAACTCGCAACATGACACCACATTTCTTTATCGCAGACTATAAAAATGCTGAACATGCCAAAGTGCTTGTCGAGCTACTCGATACCTACGCGAACGACCCCATGGGAGGTGGCGAGCCGTTGCCAGAGCAGGTAAAGAGTACGCTGGTTAGCCGCCTGGCTAACTTCCCGGGCGCATTTACCGTGTTGTGTCAGGTAGGGTCTGATTACGTGGCGCTGGCAAATTGCTTAACCGGGTTTTCCACATTTACAGCCAAGCCGTTGATCAATATCCATGACCTTGCGGTTATCCCATCGGCCAGAGGTCAAGGAATTAGCCAGGGACTGCTGGCGTTTGTAGAGTCAGAAGCACAACAGCGTAAGTGCTGTAAGGTGACACTTGAAGTGCTGGAAGGTAATCCGGTTGCACTGTCTGCTTATAAGAAATTTGGATTTGTACCCTATTCGCTGGATGCCAAAACAGGTGATGCGGTTCTGATGCAGAAAAAACTGTAGCGTTGTCAAACCCACTAAGGCTATCAAGCCGTTTTCTGTTTGTGTTCCTGTAGCGCCCATTCAACATGTTCGCGTAGTGTTTCGTTGTCCGTCGAGGCGCGAAAACGTAATGCTGTGATTACCGACTCGCTGCTGGGAGCATTGCCCAGTGCTACCGCTATGTTTCTAAGCCAGTTCCAGTAACCAATACGTCGAATTGGTGAACCCTGCATACGATCGTTGAATTCCTTTTCAGTCCAGTTAAACAGATCGACCAAAGCCGGGGCGTCCAGATTGAATCTGGGCTTGAAGTCATCAACAGTTGTTGGGCTGGCAAATTTATTGAACGGGCACACCAGCTGACAATCGTCGCAGCCATAGATACGATTACCCATTGCGCGGCGAAACTCTGTTGGAATAGAACCGTTGAGCTCAATCGTTAAGTAAGAAATGCAGCGCCGAGCATCAACGCGATAGGGTGCAACAATTGCGTTGGTCGGGCAGGCGTCCATACAGGCGGTGCAAGTACCGCAATGTGACGTTATTTGTGGCTGATCGACTGGTAAGGGCAGGTTAGTGTATAACTCACCGAGGAAAAACCAGGAACCGGTTTTGTCCCCCAGCAAATTACTGTGTTTGCCAATCCAGCCAAGCCCAGCTTTCTCTGCAATGGCTTTTTCCAGTACCGGTGCACTGTCGGTAAACGCTCGATACGAAAAATCATGTGCTGTTAACGCTATTTTATCTGCCAGCTTTTGCAGACGTTTGCGTAGCACCTTGTGGTAGTCGCGACCAAGCGCATAGCGAGACACGTAGCCAAGCTCGCCATCAGCCATAACAGTGTCGGCATCGGCAACGTCAGGAGCAAAATAATTCAGTCGCACAGATACGATACGAATGGTGCCCGGTTCAAGCTCTGAAGGTCGACTACGCTTTGTACCGTGGCGTTGCATGTAATCCATTTCGCCATGGAAGCCATCGTTTAACCAATTCAAAAGGTGTGCTTCGTGATCACCCAGTGCTGTGTCGGTTATGGCGCAGGCGGATAAGCCAAGTTCAGCTGCCCATTGTTTAATGTCCAGCGCAAGCTTGGCCGCTTGATCGGTTGTCAACTGTGTGGTTTTATCAAGACTCAAAGTGGCGCTTTAGTTTGCGTTGGCCATTGCTTGACCGAAGTGCCCGTTTTTGTAATAGATAACGGTTCCGGCGACACCACCCCATGCTTGCCATGAGGCTACCGGGTTTCGTATCCAGCTACCGGCAGGGTAGGCGCCAAGTTCGTCGGCCAGTGTACCGTTTATCACCAACACTTCTTCTCCTAATGGGTCGAGCCGAGGTCGAAAGGTTACCGATGCTAACCAACGTACCAGCATTGAACTGGCGCCATTGTGCATATGCAGCGGCATGACCTCAGTATGCTCTACCGGACCGGGCAACCACAGACTATTGTCTGCCAGATTAATACACCGACGCTCGGTATCGGTTATTGGAATTTGTCCTGTTGCAAGATAGAACTCTATTTGGTTTTCACTCGGGGGAACTGTTTGACTTCCCGGGTGCAAAGTCACATGTTGATTTTCTCTTAAAAGATCTTGCGGTTGGCGTAAGTAATACGGATGCAGGTACTCTGAGTTGTCATCGGCTATGATGCCGTGCTGAACCAGCAATTCCAGTTGCGCGGCCGGAACGCTAACCCCTTTCGAATCAGAATCAAGTTTGGCCAGTGCTGTCATTCTTGGATGTGCACCGTTTCTGTACTCAAGCAAACACACGCTTAGCCCGGGCAGTTTCGTAGGTTGCCAAACTACGTCTTTTGCAAGCATACGCGCTCGCAGATCAAAGTCGGCATTCGTTATAGGTGGACGCTCGACAAACAATGCATCAATCAAGGGCGCGTGCGGGCCGGTTAGCGATTCGCTCGGTCGGTTCCCCGGTAGATTCATTGAGAGCTGCTCATTTTGAAGCGCGCATACAGATTACAGTGCGAAGGCCGAGTGTCAGCTGCGAAGTATAGCCAAATGGAACGCATTTCAGCGAGCAGAATTTGATCAATCTGCTTAAATTCGCTGGTACGTTGCTAAAGCTGTGCTACGCTTAGGTAATAGAGAACGTTTGGAGAACGTTATGGTTGTCGCCAGCCCACTTACCCATCTGGAAACGCGGGTGCTTAGCGCCATTGAACAGCATATTAGCCAGCAGGGCCAGTCGCCAACCATAGCTGAATTGGCTGATACATTGCGCCTGAAATCGAAGGGTACTGTGCATCGTTACGTTCAATCACTCATCGAAAAAGGCAAGCTGGAACGGCACGGCACCGGTTGGCGTGGTTTGCGCATTACCGAAAAGCCCATAATCGAGAAACAAGACAACGAATCAGCCAATACGCGAGCTGGTAGCAACGTCGCCGCCAGTAATATCGCAGGGAACATCAAAGGGAACATCGCCAATAAGGTCACCAGTAACATAATAGATTTGGTTAATCTGCCTGCCAAGCGCGTGAGTTCTGGAGATTTTAAATTACCACTGTTGGGAAAGATCGCCGCTGGCCAACCCATTGAAGCCATCGAAGATCAGGCACATCTCGATCTGGCTGAGTTTTTTATTGGACCCGATCGCTACGCATTGCGCGTTTCAGGCGAATCCATGATAGACGTTGGCATTCTGGATGGTGATACAGTAATCCTGCGTAAAACCAATAAAGTGCGTACCGGTGACATTGTCGTTGCACTCATTGATTCACAGGAAGCCACTCTGAAGCGATTGGGGAAATACGATGCCGGCACAACTCGAGGGAACGGCGATGGGGCGAGGGAAGGCGGAATAGTCGAATTAATTCCAGAGAATAAAGCGATGTCTACCATGCGGTATTCAAGTGAACGTGTCAGTTTTCAGGGCGTGCTGGTCGGTCAGCTGCGTAGTTACTGAATTGCTTTGCCATAAGTCGAAGCCGTTAAACTCAGTCATGAATTCAACCAACCCATGATTTCAACCCAATCCAACCTCTAAATCAACTCATAAACCTGTTAACTACTAACTTTAACGTGACCTGCGACTTCAAATGAGTAAACTTGATGACGATGCATTGCATGCATTGAAAGTAGCATTTTGCTATATGCCCAAAGCAATCGAAGTGAACGAATTCGACTTTGCTGGTCGGGTAGACAAAGTGCTTGCCGACATTGAAACAGTACGTGAAGTGCTGCTGATTAACAATACCGATCCTGATGAAGTGTATGGCGATATGAATCCGGACGACTCGCCTAACTCAAGCTATTAGTTTAGTTTGAGTGGGATGTAGTGTTATGTGTCTCCGAATTTATTTGTATCTGAATATTTGTGTTTAAAGTTGTTGACCACTAGACCAATGGTTTAGGTGGGGATAGGCGTATGCTGAAGACTGTACCTGGTTCGGGTGCCGTGGCGATTGTTGGACTGAGCGGCACCAAAGGTATTGACATAAGAGACTGGCTGCATCATTTAGCACTCGAGTTTAGCGTGTTGGATTTAGCTATTGTGATAACTTGGCTTTGAATAGGAATAGTCATTTTATTAATTGAAAGGGAGTTGGTTCTGTGTTTAATGAAATGGCACGCAGTTTTCTATTGGGCCGAATTGTTGTACTAGGTGGTTGCCACATTATTGCTCAGCGCCTGTGGTGATAGTAAACCGGTTTTTGAGCTGGAACCCAACCCAGAGCAGAATAAGCCAACTTATCGTATGGCTACATTGTTCAAGGGTGATGATCGAGCGTTAAGTGTGGTAGCTATTGCTACAACGAATGCAGTGCGGAATACCTCTGTTCCAACGCAGATAAGGCTAGTCGATGTAGCTAATGCAGCTCAGCAGCGCTGGATATTCACGAAACTCGTTGATGGTAGATTTACGATAAGTAATCAGTTTATTAGTGCAGGCTATGAAGCTGAAACTCCATCACTGATCGATGATGGAGCGCCTCAGCCGGGGCAACCAGAACCGACTGCCCCGGCAGTCGAAACAGACACACCAGACACATTGGTAGTATTGTGCAGGTATCGTCGTTTTTATCGAAAGACTAAGGAGATTGGTCAGTGTTAGGAAAACTTACAACCCATCGTCAATATGGCAGTGTCGCATCTTTAACCATTGTACTTAGCACGGTGCTGCTCAGCGCCTGCAGTGAAAGCTCAACTAATTCCGATCCGGAACCCAACCCCGACCCAACTTACCGTTTAACCACCGAATTCACTGGTGACAATAATGCGCTAAGTGTGGTGGATGACAACGGGATTGAAAATCTGGATGAAACTGCAACACAAAATGATGCAGTACCCACGCAATTAAGACTCAGACCAGTAGCCAATGTAGCAGAGCAGAGGTGGAAGTTTACGAGGCTCGATGACGGCAGGTATACAATAAGCAATCAGTCAATTGGTGACGGCTACTCTATAGATGTGGTGAACGACGGTGTTCTCGATCGAATCCAAATGGCACCCACAGCCAACGTTAGCGGGCAGTTTTGGACAATCACACTTAGAAGCAATGGCTATTGCCAGTTAACCAACAGTTTTACGGGTAGCGAGATTGCATTGGATATTCGTTCAGACGGCAATCAGGATGAGCCGATGCTTGCACCTGTTGGAGATTTTTCTGGCCAGTCGTGGCGTTTTACACTCAACAATAATTCGATTGAACTCGATGAAAACCTTATTGCTTGCTCTGGGGTTTAGAACGGATTGCATAACGAAATTCATCATGAGATGCTAATTCAGCGCATTCGGCACTGACCATGCCGAGCGGGCGAGTTAGCCGAATAAATCATTAATCCGTCGTGGTGCTACACATTCTGGCCCTTCATTACGTGAAGAGTTAACGTAGTCGCCGATCTCGAGAATTTGCAGTGCATCATTGCTGGCAGGCACCATTAATTGGTCCAGCGTGTTCTTGTCGCCAGGCTGTATCCAGGTGAGCGCGTCAGCCGAATCCAGAATGACCGGCATTCGATGATGCACTTTGCTCATCACCTCATTCGCCTCAACAGTGACCGCACATACTTGTGCGCGTGCAGGCTTATCATCCGATGATGCTTTGCTCGGGGGTTGATAGATACCAGCAATAAACATGGCATCGGCAAAGGCAGGTTTAACGAAATGGGGCTCTTTGACTTTTCCTGTCCGTCGCCACTCGTAAAAACCATTTATAGGTATTAGTACGCGATGGCTACTGATCAGTTTTCTGAACGAGGGTTTCTCATGAATAGTTTCACTACGGGCGTTGATTAACGGGGCCGAAAAAGTACCTGGCTTGGCCCAGGCTGGAATCAGGCCCCATTGCATACGTTGGTGAACAGCAGCTTCGTTCTGCCAACCGACCACATCCAGCGCCTGGCTGGGTGCAACATTGAAGCGCGGGTCGCGACTGGGCCAGACCTCCATGCCGAGCATGGCTAGCAGCAGGCGAACCCCTTCGTTGTCTGAAACATTAATGCGACCACACATTGCCAGGTCCCTGGTTTGGGTACAGCATTGATGCTAAACCGGATTGGCGATTTTTGAAAGGATGCGGTTACTATTGTCGGTATGAATCCGAAAAAGCGTGAACAAATCTTTTCCAGATGGAAGGCGGCCAATCCTGAGCCGAAAACCGAGTTGGAGTACAACTCGCCGTTTGAGTTGCTGATATCAGTGCTGTTGTCGGCTCAGGCTACTGATGTCAGCGTGAATGCGGCAACCAAAGGCCTCTATGCCGCCGCTAACACTGCAGAGTCGATGCTGGCACTGGGTGAGGCGAAAGTACGACATCATATTCGCACCATCGGTTTGTTCAACACCAAAGCCCGGAACATTATCAAAACCTGCCAGATACTGCACGATCAGCACGGTGGGGAGGTTCCAGATGATCGGGAGTCGTTAGAAGCCCTTCCAGGCGTGGGCCGAAAAACCGCGAATGTTGTGCTTAATACCGCTTTTCGGCAAATTGCAATGGCAGTAGACACGCATATTTTTCGCGTATCAAATCGGACTGCAATTGCACCAGGTAAAGACGTGGTTGAGGTTGAAAAGAAGTTGTTGAAGTTTGTGCCGAAAGAATACTTGCTCGACGCTCATCATTGGCTGATCTTGCATGGTCGATATGTGTGTGTTGCTCGAAAACCAAAGTGTCCCGATTGCGTCATAAACGATCTTTGCGAATTCAGGAAAAAAACCAAATCGATCTGAACCAAAGACTGGTCATTCGGTCGGAATGTTAAAATCGGTAAGAAGGACGAGCTGCAGTCTACAAATCTACTGACTTGCCATTCCGTATGGTTTCAATTTGGTACTCAGTTGCTATCCTTCGTTGTTATACTTCGATGTATAAATTAACTGGATTTGCAAGTGGCTCGTGCCTACCAATTAACTGACCTGGTAAAGCTTGTTCGAGCGTACGGAGTACTGGCTGGTACAGGAGATATGGACCGTGTCATTGCCGGGGAAATATCTCGCCGCTGGATCGCCAAAGAAGTTGAACATTTGGTTCCCCTATCATCACTACCGCCAAAGTTATTTAACACCCAACGTGGTAGGGACTTACTTGCAAACGAGATATTCAGCGATCAGGATATCGATCCGGAAACCATTGACCCGCAACAGCTCGATATTGAAGACGTTGGCAAGCATTGTCTGATTAACACCAATCGATTGCCCAAGCTGGAGCCCAGCATTCATTCCGCCATTCTGGCTGCGAACATGTTGCTCGGCGTCAGACTGTACGGCAATCACGGCCAGGGTATGCCGAGCATGACGCACGATATGATTGTAGCCACCATGCTGCACGACACCCTCGGCAAGCAGTACAGGTTTAGTTCAATCACCTCTTCTGATCATGAAATTATTGATGACAGTTACTTGTTTTCATGGTTCGGGGATGCCGTTGCAAGTAACGTTCGCAGTCTGACTGATTATTTGCAGAGTTTTGAGACTGCAATTGAGAAAAATGTAACCCCGGAAGCTCCACCATCACCCGAAATTGCCACGGCAGTGGCGGCGATCGAGGCTAGTCGGCTCAGGCTAACCGCCCGTGCTGCTGGAGATCGGGTCATTAGTTTTCTCGATGCGCATAGTCGGCAGGAACTGGTGCGTAATGGTGTTGATGTTGATAGTGACTTTCCAGAGCAACCCTACCTGGAACAAGACTACGCGCGTACACGAGTAGCGTTTGGTCTAACAGGCGTTGATCACTACGCGCTTCGCGAACCGCTTCGTAACACGCTTTTGATGGCAGTTCGCGATGCACTTGACGACCCCTATAAACGCGAAAGGCTTTCTGGTCGCCGTGGAAAGGCTGTCCACGAGGTGCACATGAATTTGCCGGTGATGGAATATTATGTGGCCGCAGATAATCCAAACTCTATAGAGACTGTGCACCTGGCAAGTCTTGAGATGATGCGCGCTCTGGAGAAGGGACGTAGAAAGTCGCTCAGTACAATGTCTGCACATGCGTTTCGAATCTCCGCGATCGCAGAACGAGTACTTGGCCGTGCCTTAGAGCCGTTGGTTGTCACGCTTGCCTTGTTACACGATGTAGTTGAAGATGGCTCGGAACGAGTGACAGGCTACGGTCACTCATTGCGTAAAATTCAATTTCGTTTTGGTGGTCCGATTGCCGCTATGGTCTCCGAACTAACCGACTCCAATGCGCCAACCGATGGTGTAAACAAAGCCGCAGTTACCTTAAGTCATCCGCATTTGATGCAGCCACAAGAACAGTATAACTTCGGCAGCTTTACCAGAACTAACCTGCAACCCACTGAAGCCGGATTACCGTACACCTTGTCGGGAATCGTGATAAAGCTATTGGACACCGTTATCTCGCTGGAAGAGGGCATACGGGACCCAGAGCTTATGACCGGACATTGGCGAAACAGTGGCGCAAGAATCTATTGGGCCGAGCGAGCCAGAGGCGCTATTGTTTATCCGCTAATTGAGCGGCTATTGTTAGAACTGAAAGCCAGTAAAATCGATCCGAAGTATTATCGACGACCTCATTCGGTTAATTCTGTCAGGTTGCGGGCCGGCCTGGCGCTGCTGGACACCACCATGATGTATCTGGATTTGTACGCTACTCAGAATTTGGCCATCCTGGCTTTTGAATATGGGCTCGACGCGGTGCAAAGAGATACGTTAATTGGCCTGTTTTATGATCCGAACGTCAACGAGGATCAATTCGAGGCACGTGTGCTGGTTGATTTACTTCACGATGAAAAACTGAAAGCATCGATCAAGACTGGCGTGTTGCAATGCGTAGCACACTCTACACTGTACGGTAAAGACGCAACAGGTGATTCGCCAAGAAACGAATCTACCTTCAAGGCCTATCGCAGGAGTGCTTTGCGACGACATGCCATACGACAAGAGTTGCAGCTGGATTCAGCGGACAAGCTATCAGCACTGACTTTTCGGAAAGAACAAATTCTACGACGCTTTGATCAAACCATTGAAAGTCAGGATGGTTTGTTCAGGTATGATTTTTTCGCAAGCGCGGTATGATTTAGCATTGCACTATCCTAATCCTTTGCAAGGGGTTCTGATACAAAAAAGCCCCGTTAAAACAGGGCTTTGTTTTTATCTTCAAGTCCGGCTGATCGCTAAATACAGTCACTTTTACTACATAGATAATTCATTACTTTGCTAGTGCTTCTACTTCTACGAAAATTCTTTACTTCTTGTCGTAAATAGATTCTTTATTCAAGTGCTTAACAATCAGGTAGTAAAATACAGGGCGTAATTTCTGGCGATTGCTTGCACCGATGGTATCAATGGCGTACTGGATCGCAGCGTCAGCATCAGGACCTTCAACACCTAGTTTTCTACTTATAAACCGGGTTTTTACGTTGTCCAATTCTTTCTTGTCTGCTGCTGCAACAAGGTTTGCATCGCGATTATACAATGATGGTCCTAATCCTTTAGCAACGGCCGATAATAGTTTATCGTTGCAGTCCACGTTAATGCTGGACAGCTGTGTTTTACAATCGGATATTGCTTCGTCGAACTTAGACATGATACCTCCGTTAAATTACAGAACTCAGTTAATTTACAAGTACTCAATAACGTTTTGAACCTAATACAACTGCAAGGTTCCCAATTCTATGTAATGTAGAGGACTCATACTAGTCTGCGAGCATGTCACACGCAACAAACTAAGCCTTGTTACCTGTGACATTCACAAATGATTAACAATTTGCAGAGGATCTGCAAAATATTGTGCTTTTATACGCCGAATTTTCGAGTGTTAGTAGCAAAAACGGTAGCGTAATTGTGTATCAACTGTGAAGTTGTTCCGTTTTCCAGTTGGTATCGTTTGAATGAGAATCTTCACTCTGTTGCATAGTGTTAAGCGCAGATGCATTGATCAATTCATGCTCGGCCAATACTTTAATCGCAGTCTCGTAACCAATATCACTTATTTTTTTGTATGACTTGAATTCCATCAATGGAATTCCACTGACATCTGGCTCAATTAGCACATCTAACATTGCTTTGGTTTCGTTAAGTCGAATAATACTTTTAATGTCTGTTGAGCGGAGTAGGGTTTCCACCAAACGGGGGATACGTATTTTTCTTGCAAATGGATTGAGTCGCGAAGCCAAAACCTGCCATCCGGAGAGTGAGGTACCGTAATTGTAGTACTCGCGAATTTCCACAATCTGACTAACATTCACACCGATGATGCTGCCTCTGCCACCGAGTTGATTATGCATGATGTCAACTGGAAAGGTGTTCAGTACTGCACCATCAATTAGCAATTGTCCTGACGGTGTTGGTACTGGCGAAAAAATACCTGGTAATGAAATAGTGCTACGCACCACACGCCAAAGAGGTCCGCGATCGTGAACGACTTCATTGCCGTCTGATAAATTCGATGACACACAAAAAAACGGAATCCAAAGATCTTCAATACGAGTTTCGCCGTATACCTTGTGACAAAAACGCGTAAGTTTTGCTGACCTGAGCAGAGAGACCAGCGGTAGGGTGTAATCGAACAAGGCTTTTTTATTGGCAAAAACCGCCGATAGCTCTTCGATTTCCGACACACTGTAGCCCATGGCCATGGATGCTCCTAACAGTCCACCCATGCTTGACCCGCCGATATAATCGACAGTTATACCTTGTTGTTCAATGACTTTTTGAACCCCTAGATGTGCGTAGCCGCGAGCGCCTCCACCACTGAACACCAGGCCGCGCGCATTACCACAAATGCGTCGCGTTAGCCGTGCTATGTGTTGCTGATCGTCAATACGAATATGATGATAGGCATTTATCTCACGCTTGCGTAGCCAACGAGCAGTGTGTGATGGTTGCACAGTTGATTTGTCATGCAGTAACACCAAATCGATTTCTCGATTATAGCGGGCGTTCTTTAAGATGTTCCGAAGATCATGCTCGATTTCCCGCAATTTTGAGGAATTATCCTTGTCGGCATCAGCCAATAAAATAATACGATCTGCTCGGTTGATACACCGTTTTGTCCATGATGACAACGTAGGGTCAGTAAGGTAGAGAATTTCTTGAAAGCTATTTTCTTTATCATCAAGCCATTGAGCAACAGCAGAATTAAACACATCTGAAAATTCGGTTTGCGCCACCCCTTTTTTTCCATAAAGCGTGTCGAACACGCGAGCGTCGAGTAGAAGTGGATTTCCATCAATGCGCATCTCTCGTTTGAGCTGGTGTAGAAATCGTCGCAATGGCAATTTTCTATCCAAGGGGATAATGGCGATCGATTGATCTTTGGATGGCGATTTCAATAGGGCTGATTTTTCAGCCTGCCGCTGCAGGATAATTTTGGTCAGTGGCAACAATAAGTCAGGTTGACGAGCGATGAGCTCATCGAATAGCGCTTTTTCTAGAAATGCAACAGTTGATTCGCGTGTCGCGTAGACAGTTGCGCTACGAGCCGAGTCAGACATCAGTGCAAGTTCGCCAATTGTCTCTGGTGCACGAACCTCGGCAAGTACTATTGTATTATTTGCCTCATCTACAGTTTCAACTTGCAAGCGACCAGAAATGGTTATATGCAATCCGTCTGCGTCGTCGCCTTCTTGCATTAGCACGTCACCGCTGCTGTAGTGGCGTATCTCTGTGTTGTCTAACAGGCTGTTCATCAATTGGGTGCTGATTTCGCCAAACATGTTAAGAAATACTTTTGCCAGCATGACCCGACGGGAAAGCTCAGCTGCAGTGTCGTAAACGTGAGCAAGAATGTTAGGGTCGATATCGGTGAGCAGTTCAAATGCAACGCGTGGAATCCGCGCCACTTTAGACTTTGTGGCAGCTACTGCGGTAACCAAATGAGCGCCACCGTTGAGTACAGCGAAATCACCTGCGGTATCGCCTTTAAATCGCGAATGAAGATAAAAATTTTCGCCTGACTTTATACTGGGCAACTGGAGTTGAAACTCACCATTCAACACCATGAACAGATTTTCGCTTTGGTTACCTTCTTCAAACAGCGTTTCACCGTCCATAAGCACAGAAAAGCTTATGTGAGGTGCAAGGCTAGCCCATAACTGTTCGTTGATCGATTGAACTAACGGCAGTTTTTTCAGCGCTCTGAGGTTTTTTGATTCGCTGCTTAGCGGGTTCATTTCGGGCTCTTACAAGGTCTCATGGTGACACTGTTATGCTAGTTATCGGCAAAATCTCAGGGCTCTACCGCCGGGGTATTAAATTTGTCCGACATGATGCAATTCGATGTGTGCCAGTTCTCAGTTGGCTGCCACTGGTTGTCTCTAGCTATCACTGGTAGCCAGTAGCGGCAAATTCAATTGGCGACAAAATCAATATTGCCAAAATAGGCAGTTCCGGACTGAGACGAGTTGTCGCCATCTACCATAACAGCAAAACCGGATAGTTTTTTAACTTCAATGTTAAAAAGATCTTTAAAGTCCTCAGTGACATTTCGGCGTTGATTGACCCATTGTCCAACCAGGGAATCACCACCTTGAACCGCCACCATTATAGAATTTTTTGTATACGGACTAAACCAGAAAGAATCTATTGGTGAGTTGGATGACCAGACATAGTTGATAGCGAGGGACTCCCAGGGCAGAAGCCCTGTTTGTGCTGTGACATAGAGCCGAGCGGGGAAATCGTCTCCGGTTTTAGTCTTTTCATCGATGTCATCATAGGTTGATTCGATTTTCCAGGACCATTCCAGCCACGGCGTGCTGGTCAGGTCAACAGCTTCTTGCCTGTACAGCACCGATGCTGAGTTAACCGCTGTGGCTTTCAATACAGTAGTGCCGCTTTGGACAGTATTACGTTCGCTAGCAGCGCTTTCTTTGTAGAGTTCATAGCGCGTATTGCCGACAAAACTCTTTTCTTTCCAGCGTTTTAAAGATTGCCAGTGTTCAAAAGTCTCCGGCTGCTCTGGCCGCTGCTCTAGAGATTTGCTCGAGACGGTCTGATTGATTTCTGTAGTCGGCGAAGGTTTGGGCGCAGGTTTGGGTGTCTGGAGGGTGTTGGCGTTGGTTGACAGACTAATCATCAAGCCGGCTGCGATCAAAATGCTGGTTTTTTCTGTAAACATACAGATGTTAGTTCGATACAGTTTAAAAAGTTCATCGGAATGGACAACTATAGCGTCCAATGCTTCGCAATTCCCGTAAAATAGGCATGTTGCCAAGCCTTAATAGAGAGTCATGCCTACTACTTTGCAAATTCGCCGATATTGGGTTTTCGCTGCAGGAACCATTGTTACTATATACGCGTTGATTCTAGTCGGTGGAACTGTCCGTGCAACCGGTTCAGGCATGGGTTGTCCGGATTGGCCTACTTGTTTTGGTCAATGGATACCGCCTACCAGTGAATCTCAACTGCCAGAAAACTATCAGCAAATCTATGCTGATCGTGGATACAAAGACACCGAATTTAATGTTCGTAAAACCTGGACTGAATATCTCAACAGGTTGTTGGGCGTGTTTACCGGTTTCACAATTTTACTCACGCTGTTTTTCTCTTTGCCGTTCCGGCGGCACGACACTTTGGTAACTCAGCTCTCGCTGGCAGGATTTGTACTGGTAGGCGTGCAAGGCGGGTTGGGTGCACGCGTGGTTGCCAGCAATTTGAATCCTGCGCTTATAACGGTACACATGTTGTTAGCGCAGGTTATTGTCGGATTGGTGATTGCTGCGATGATACGATCTGCTCGAACCAGGCTACAGCAGGTTGATGTAGACGGGTTATCAAAAATGGTTTACCCACTGATTGTTTTGTCGATGATTCTCGGACTAATTCAATTGATTTTGGGCACGCAAGTCAGAGAAGGGATCGACCTCATCGCCAAGCAGAGCAACTATGTGAACCGCCACTTGTGGATAGATAATTTATCGCTAATTTTTGAGGTTCATAAATATGCAGCCATCGGCTTGGTAGTGCTTAATGGTTGGTTGATTTTCCAATTGCTTACAAAGACTCAGTCGATTGTGTTGCGTCGGTTGAATTTGTTTTTAGCGTTCTTGCTGCTTGGCACGATTGTTATGGGCATGTCTATGGACAGGCTTAATTTGCCGATATTTGCGCAACCACTGCATCTGTTTATGGCTTCATTGATATTCGGTACACAACTCGCCATTTTGATGGTTATGCGCTATGCGAGATCCACCAGTAAACTGACAAACGCCAGACAGTTTGCGACTTGAAACTCAGAGCCGCATTAGGCTAGACTGTTGTCACGCGCAGGAGGCGTGTTGTTTTTCTTATTCGCAGGTGTCAATCAATATCCTGTAGTTTGAAGCGGTAGTTTGCTACACAATTGATTTGAACAACAATTATTTATTTGAACAGGGAGGTTCAAATATGATCTCAGTCTCAGACATCCGCCAGTTGGCATTCCAGTTTTTTTTAAAGCGGGTATCGCTTAAGTCGATGTCGTTCAATTCGGTGTCGTTTAAGAAAGTAGCGCCGTTTTTATTTATTCTACTTTCCTCGCACGCCGTTCTCGCAACCGAACCCCTGGTGGATATCAACCGTGCCGGAGCTGAAGAGCTGGCAGAAAAACTATCGGGTATTGGTCCGGCCAAATCACGCGCGATTGTGGATTATCGAGAGTCACATGGTCCTTTCAAAACGGTGGATGAACTGATCAATGTAAAAGGGATAGGTCCACGTACGCTCGAAAAAAATCGAGCACAGTTAACTGTCAATATTAACGTTAATGCAAAATATCGGATTGCAAACGGTGACGATGTTAATACAGCGATCACATCCGGCGGTATTTATTCGCGGGTAATCACAGAAAAAGGGACTCATCGCGCAGTACGCTCGGTCATTGAAGCAGCGAAGCGAGATAGCATCACACGTGAACATTAGTCGCCTTCAAAATCACATAAGGTATGAACCTCGACGCCGAGAGATTCAATTAGTTTTTTACCGCCTAGTGCTGGTAAGTCGATGATAAAAGCGCAACCAACTAATTTAGCGTTGGCGCGTTTGATCAGTTTTATACCGGCTTCGCAGGTTCCACCAGTGGCAATCAGATCGTCGACCAGCAGAACGCGTTCACCGGCTTGCAATCCGTCGGTGTGCATCTCCATGGTGGCCTCACCATATTCGAGTGAGTAGTCTTCTTTCCAGGTTTTGCCTGGCAATTTGCCTTGCTTTCGAATAGGCACGAAGCCTACAGAAAGCTGGTGCGCAATTGCACCGCCAAGGATAAAACCACGAGCTTCCAGCGCGGCAACTTTATCGATAGGCTGGCCTGCGTAAGGGTGCAGCAACATATCAATCGCCATGCGAAATCCGCGCGGGTCTTGAAAGAGCGTGGACACATCTCGAAACTGAATACCTTTTTTGGGATAATCCGGTATCGTACGGATATATGATTCAATGTTCATAGCTGCGCTTAAGCCTTGAGCTGGCGAAGAATTAACGGGACAAGGGTAACATTTGTTACGTGGGTCCTTATTCCATCAGTGCTGTTTTGTGTGCGTGTTAATATTTCGCGTCTTAATATAGAGTGAGCTCAGGTATGAATTTGGTCGGAATGTTAGGAAAAATGTTGCTTAGCGGCGCTATGTCAAAAGCCGGCCTCGGCGCTGGTGGTTTGGGTTCTTTGCTTGGTGGTGCGGCAAGCGGTGGCGCTGGTGGGCTTGGTGGTTTGCTTGCACAGTTGCAAGGCCAACAACAAGGCCAACAAGGTTCAGCGGCACAGGCTGGTGGTGCAGGAGACTTACTCGGTTCGTTGTTAGGTGGTGGTCCAGCTCAGGGTGGTGCGGCGGCAAACACTGGTGGAATCGGTGCCCTGTTGGGTAGCGCATTGGGGCAGCAGTCGCCTGGTGCCACGGCTCCGGCGGCGACTGCTGAGCAAACCGATCAGGCAGCCGTGCTGATTCGTGCGATGGTTAACGCTGCTAAATCGGATGGTGTTGTCGATGAGCAGGAACAACAAAATATCGTTAGTAAGCTTGGCGATATCGGGCCAGAGGAGTCGGCCTTTATCCGCGCTGAGATGCAAGCGCCATTGGATGTAGCTGGCTTTGTTCGAAGTGTGCCTAAAGGAATGGAACAGCAGGTTTACGTTTTGTCGTTGATGACAGTGAATCTGGATTCCAAAAAAGAGGCTGATTATCTCGACAACCTTGCCAAGGGCTTCAATATTTCTGAGCAGGCGAGTAACCAGATTCATGAACAACTAAACGTACCGCAGCTTTATTCGTAAGCGGTTGTATATCAGGAGGGCGTAATGAGAAAAATAATTGCACTATTATTACTTCTGCCATTCACGGCGTTTGCTGATGTAACTTTTTACGGGCAATGCGGATTCAAAGGTCCAGGGGTCACACTTGCCGCTGGCCAGTACACAGCGTCAGATCTGGCAAAAGTCGGTATTCCAGAAGATGCTATTGCATCGGTAAAGATTGATGGAGAATTTAACGTCGTTTTATTTGAAAACGATGGTTTCGGAGGTCGTTCCGGCAGTTTGAATCGCTCAAACAATTGCCTCGAAAATGGTGTTTTCAGTAAACTTACCAGCTCCATTCAAATTGATGCACCCAAAGTTGAGTTTGGAACAAAGGCACCTGTTACATTCGGCAACAGCACCTTAGAACCTAAAAAACCAGTTAGTGCGACAGGTGTGGTTACCGTTTATTCAGATTGTAACTACGATGGTCTTTCGGCAAAACTCGAAGTTGGTGATTACAACCTGGCTCAATTAAAAAAGTTTGGTTTGGGTAACAATGAAATCTCGGCAGTTAAAGTACCAGATGGTATGAGCATAACTGTTTATGAGAACGACTTTCTTCGCGGAGATTCAGCTTCCACTGGTAGTGATGTGCAGTGTATCGACAGCGGTGATTTTGCTAATCGGATTACGTCTGTATCGGTTTCAGGTGAAGGCGTAGCAAAAGCTGCTACACCTGCAAAAGTCGCTAGCGCAGGGGTTACTGTTTTTACGGAATGTGCCTACAAAGGTCAGTCGGCCACATTGCGCGAAGGCGAGTACAACAATGCACAAATTAATGAACTTGGCATTCAAAACAACACTATCTCAGCACTGCAAGTCAGTGATGGATATCAGGTAGAGTTGTTTCTCAATGATTTTCAACGTGGCGGGTCGGGTACCTTGAGTAATAATAACCCGTGTCTGGTCGGCCAATACAACGATGCAATCTCATCGATGATTGTTCGAAAAACTGACGCGTCAACCAATGCTGCGAATCCGGTAGCCACTTTGTATGCGCATTGCAATTACCGTGGGGGAAGTGTGCAATTGCCGGTTGGAAAACACGATATCAACGCACTAAACAAGGCGGGTATAACAGAGAAAAGTGTTTCATCCATCAAACTTAGCCCAGGCTATCGGGCGGTTGTGTATTCCGGCCCATCGTTTAATGCTAAAAGTCTCGTGCTCACTGCCGATGATGATTGTCTGGACAACGATGACATGAACGAACAGCTTTCATCGATTGTGCTTGAGAGTGTTGCAAAACGGGGAGCCACCAAATCCGACAATCTCGTAGCGCAGCCTAATCAGTCGAACAGCTCAAAGTCGGATGACTTGCTTGCCGGTTTATCTTGTGTGCAGGAATTTAAAGACCGCAACCTCTGCGATGAGCGACGCTGGGACACAATGGAGAGCAGATGCCAGCTAAATCGAGTTGAAGAGCTCAGCGATGGGTATCTAGAAGGGCATATTAAAGCTGGTAACTGCAACGCAGAGCTCTGGGATGAGCTGGTACGCCGCACTGCCAATCCGCATTTACGATAGAACTACTACATTTATTGCCGTTAACGGTTTTTAAGGCTAAATTCATGATTCGAAAAAATTTTGTGGTCGCGAGCATGGCTCTTTTGTTTTTGTCTTCATGCAGCACAGTAAAATACAATGCGCTTGAGAAGATAGGTATTCACAAACGCGATATTTTGGTGGGCAATGTTGAGGATGCGCGTGATGCGCAGAAAGAGGCACAGGAGCAGTTTAAAGATGCGCTGGAACGCTTTGGCTCAGTTGTTCAAATTGAAGAGACTGGTTTGAAAAAAGCTTATGATCGACTCAGTGATGAGTACGACGACAGCAAAGATGCAGCCGAAGATGTGTCTGATGAGATCGATGATGTTGAGCAGGTTGCGACAGATTTATTTGCCGAATGGGAACGAGAAATAGAGGAATACACCGATCCAAACCTGCGAAACAACAGCAAGCAGCAGCTCGGTGAAACAAAAAGTCGGTACAATGAAATGCTTCAAAGCATGCAGGCTGCCGAGCGCAGCATGGACCCCGTACTGAAAACCTTTCGCGACAATGTATTGTTTTTGAAACATAATCTCAATGCACAGGCGGTTGGTTCGTTGAAGAATACTTTTGAGAGTCTGGAGGGTGATATAGATAATTTGATAGAGCAAATGAATCGTTCTATTGAAAGATCAAATGAATTTATCGCCGAGATGAAGCCTAGCTAATGTGGTGTAACGCGCAAACAATCTAATGACTGATCAGAGCGACAATGGCAAGGGTAGCAAACGTCGTGAGAGTGTTACAGATGAGGACGCTGAGAACCAGTTTTTATCCGTTGATGAAAAGCTGAATCTTGAAACGGGTGTTATCTCGTGGAGTGATTTGGTACGGTATTTTGCTCGCGGAGTCGTTATTAAAGTTGTGGAAGGGCGAGACCTTGTTGAGGTAGGTACCGTATTAGCCACTGATAACAAGGAGCAGCTGGAAAGTTGGCTTAGCGATAAATCCGTAGCGCGCGCCAGCGACGATGATGCTCGTGATTGGGCAGCGAGAGAGCCTGATTTTTGGTGTCTGGTTGCCGCACCCTGGGTTTTGGTGCAAGAAAATGTGAAACAGACCACAGTTCACTGATCAGTTGTAAAATCACAGCCCTGAAAAAATGGTCAAAATATTTCCTGTATTGTGCTAGCCTGATTATCGGGCTAGCAGAGGATTGACTGTTATGAAGGCATTGTCTTATGCGTCATTTTTAATTCTGATTTATTCTGCGTTTTTTACCTCCACATCGCTTGCCGACTCCGTAACTAGTACCCCATCGGATAGCGATGAAAATGTTGCTCCAGCATCCGCTAATACGATTTTTACTGATGAGATGCGCAGTACAATTAAACGCGAAGTCATGTCACAACCCGGAGTTTTACTCGATATGGCAAATTTGACCGACAATGGTTATATCTGGACTAATGATGTTGTGTGGGCCGGTTCAAGCGCAAGTGTAAGTGCATCGGTAGCCGGGGCTGAATTGCAGAAACAAAATCAATGGTATATTGCCGGATTTATTTTTGAACGACCCCAGCATAAAGGCGTTTGGTTGCAATATGCTTTCACATTGTCAGAGTTCAATGGCAAGATTGCCAACTTCAGGCGATGGTATGGGAATGCAACATTTCGCTAGGCAGCCTTGTTAACAAACTTGTTTTTCTGTTCTATATTGTTAACTACATCCAGTAGCTCTGCCGCCGGCACTGGCTTTGAGTAGTGGTAGCCCTGAATAGTCTCAGAACCTAACTGTTGTATAAAATGTAGCTGTTCCTCGTTCTCTACACCTTCGGTTATGGTTGCCAATCCGAGGCTATTGGCCAATGCTATGATGCTTGCTGCTATTGATTTTTTGTAGTTTTCTTGTGTCAGGCCAGAGACAAACGCGCGATCGATCTTGAGAATATCAACGGGTAAATCTTGTAGGTAGCTAAGTGATGAGTAACCTGTACCGAAGTCATCAATTGCTACCAAAACACTTTTTTCTTGTAGTTGTTTCAATTGCACCGCAACACCTTCTCGATCACTCATAATAAAACTCTCGGTGATCTCCACTTTGAGTTGCTCTGGATGAACCTTATGTTTTTTTAGAATAGCCAGAACATTAGTGGAGAATGCTTCGTCGATAAACTGAGGTGGAGCAATGTTAACACCCATACTAAACTGTTTATCGGTGGGCAGTTGCCAAGAGCGCAATGTCATTATCGCTTCTTCCATAATCCATAATCCGAGTTTGTCAATCAGGCCAGATTCTTCGGCAATTGGTATGAATTCAAATGGCGACACCATTCCCAGATGTGGGTGGTTCCATCGAATTAGTGCTTCTACGCCGCACACCTGCTCAGTTTTCCAGTTGACTTGCGGTTGATACCAAAGTTCAAATTCGTTCCGAGGCAACGCTTCTCGTAGCGCCGAGCGTAGTTCATTTTTCTTTCGAATATCATCTGAATCTTGTTTGTTGTAGTTCAGAATTTTTCCCTTACCTGCATGTTTTGCCTGATACATGGCAACGTCGGCATGATTTAGTAATTGTGAGAAGGTTGTTCCGTCTTTTGGATAAAAACTGATTCCAATGCTTACGCCGAGTTGTATGCGAAGATCATTAGCAAGTATCGGCTCGCTTATTGTGACGAGAAAGCGTTTTGCCAACATGCCAATGTTGTGTTCAAAATCGGTTAGTTTAACCATAACGGCAAATTCGTCGCCACCCATTCTGGCCAGATAATCACTGGGCCTGATGCAATTGTCCATTCTTGTTGCACATATCCTGAGAACCGTATCACCGACGTCATGACCATAGGTGTCATTCACAGATTTAAATCCGTCTAGGTCGCAGAAAAGAATTGCAAACTCTATGTTGTTCTGATCTTTGACTAGCGTGGAAAAATGTTGTTCGAAACTTCTTCGATTTGGCAGACACGTAAGGCTATCGTGATGGGCTTGATGGTGCACTTTGGAAACCAATACGTTTCTTTGCTGCGCTGTTGAGACTTGACTTGCTATCGCGCGAAACGCATTGGCGTCGCTTTCATTGAAATTTCGTTTAGAACCGCATTTGTTTATTGTGGCAACGCCCCACGGTTTGTCGTGATAACTGAGTGGTACACACATGGTGCTGCCAGTATTGTTCTCTCGGTAGTAGGTGTGTACTTCAGATGATTCCCTTGAGTCTTCCGCGTGTCTGCCTATTTGGGCAAATTGATTATTTTTAAAACACCAATTGCTGATGTTATGTTCACTTAAACATTCAACGATGGGTTGGTATTGTTCCACTACGCCATCAAATTTACGTCTGGCGCAGTAAGCCTGGAGTTGTTCCATTTTTTCCGACCATTGAAAAATCGTGACCTGTTCAATGTCAAAAATTTCAAATAAGTGTTGGCAAACACTGTCCAGAATGGACTCCCAATCGGTAGACTGATATAGCGTGTCACCCAGAACACTTAATGCTTTAATTCGTTGTAGTTCGTATGCTTGAGCTTCGAGCTGTTCGGTATTGTAAATAGAAATAGACGCGATTTTAGCAACTTCTTTTAATATTGGAATTTGCGAATACAAATCATCTGCGATTGATGCAGTGACAAAGGCAACACCGGAAATTCTGTCTGAGAAATTCAAAGGCAGTGCAACTGCTTTGAGTGCTTCAGGAAATTCAATTACCCGAAATTTATTGGTATTGTAGTTATCTGTATATTGGAAAGTACCGGTCTCCCATGCTAGTGCAGAGAGTCCAACACCTTTTTTACGAGTGCTGCCCATTAGTTGTTTTGTAAGCGCACCACAAGCAGCCACTACATGCAGATAGTCCTCTGTCTCATGAACCATGTGCAAATAAGCACCATTGGCGCAACTGAGGCGCACTATTTCATTAGCGATGAACTGGAGTAAGGTATTTAGGGAGTCCTGGCGCATCATATCTGCCGCCATATCACTAAGCTCGATGAGCTGCCTGGTATGTTGTTCCGAGGCTGCGTGCTGTTGTTCTAGATGAGCGATCTGTGCTAACAGATCGGAGACTGAAGTGCTCTCATCGGACGAATGATTCGGCCCCTTGCCTGATTTGTTGCTTTTGCCTGAATTAGACATGCAAAATGAGTCGCTATTTTAGTTCTCTGGAACTCAGGTTAGCGGCCAGTATGAGCTTTTAGATAGGTTATGCAGTATGACTGCTGCGGTTATATGGATGGATATATCTGCTGAAAACGACGCTTTACTTGTTTAGCAGTTGTCAGAAGGCAGACAACAAGACGGTATTGAATTACTTCATTGGGTCCTGGTTGCGAATAGTGAAGTGGCTAACATTTAATGTTGAATTTTTCTATCAAGGTATCAATCAGATCATCGGCTGCCTCGACGACAACAGTGCCAGGAGGAAAAATGGCGGCAGCGCCAGAGCTTCTGAGTGAATCTATGTCTTGCGGGGGTATAACGCCACCAACGACAATTAAAATATCTTCTCGCCCGCGATCTCGAAGCGCTTTGCGTAGTGCTGGAACCATGGTTAAATGACCGGCGGCAAGTGAGCTGGCTCCGATTATATGTACATCGTTGGTGATCGCCTGTTCGGCAACTTCCTCAGGCGTTTGAAACAGCGCGCCAATGTCGACTTCAAAACCTAAATCTGCGAATGCGGATGCAATCACTTTTTGTCCTCGGTCATGGCCGTCCTGCCCCATTTTTGCCAGAAATACACGAGGTCGCCGTCCTGTTTGTTCGGTAAAGCTATCGATTTTCGTCTGTACGTCAGGCACACCAGTATGGTTGCCCATCGCTTCTTTGTATACACCAGCTATCTTCTGAATTTTTGCCACATGGCGACCAAAGGTTTGTTCAAGCGCAGCGCTGATCTCGCCGACTGTCGCGCGAGCACGCGCTGCGTTAATGGCCAATTCCAATAAATTTTCCTGTGTGCCGCGAGCTGCGGCAGCCAATGCATCTATTGCGCGCTTATGCTCGGCCGCATTACGAGTTGAGCGCAACTGATTCAGTTTCTCGATTTGTTGTTCTAACACCGCTGCATTGTCGACCTGAAGTACATCCACAGGCGGTTCGATATCAAGCTGGTATTGATTTACGCCAACCACAATTTGCGCTCCAGAATCGATATTGGCTTGAGTTCGGGCTGCTGCTTCTTCAATGCGTAGCTTGGGTATGCCTGCTTCAATAGCTTTTGCCATACCACCTTCAGCTTCTATTTCCTGCAGGTGTTGCCAGGCTTTGTCTGCCAATTCGCGGGTCAATGTTTCCATGAAATAGCTGCCACCCCAAGGGTCGGCTGTGTGACAGGTTCCAGCCTCATGCTGTAAAAAGAGTTGCGTGTTGCGAGCAATTGCAGAGGAAAAGTCTGACGGTAATGCCAGCGCTTCATCAAATGCATTGGTGTGCAATGATTGCGTGTGACCATTTACCGCAGACATGGCTTCAATGCAGGTTCGAGTGATGTTGTTATAGACATCCTGGGCCGTCAAGCTCCAGCCTGAGGTTTGACAGTGTGTTCTCAAACTCATTGAACGTGGGTTACTTGGGTTGAATTCTTTTACAAGTTTCGCCCAAAGCAGGCGAGCAGCTCGTAATTTAGCTATTTCCATATAGTGATTCATACCAATCGCCCAAAAGAACGACAGCCGTGGAGCGAACTCATCAACTTGCATTCCTGCAGCGATGCCGGTGCGCAAATATTCAACACCGTCAGCCAGCGTGTAGGCAAGCTCAAGATCGCAGGTCGCACCGGCTTCCTGCATATGATAGCCAGAAATACTGATGCTGTTATATAAGGGCATATGCTTCGATGTGTACTTGAAAATATCGGCTACTATTCGCATCGATGCTTCTGGTGGGTAAATATAAGTATTCCGAACCATAAACTCTTTGAGTATATCGTTCTGAATAGTCCCGCTGAGTTTGTCTGCACTCACTCCTTGTTCTTCAGCGGCTACGATATACAAAGCCAGTACCGGTAACACAGCGCCATTCATGGTCATCGATACGCTCATTTTATCGAGTGGAATTCCGTCGAACAAGGTTTGCATATCCAGAATCGAATCAATTGCAACACCTGCCATACCAACATCACCAGCTACACGCGGATGGTCCGAGTCGTAGCCACGGTGCGTGGCCAGATCGAATGCGACGGACAAACCTTTTTGACCGGCAGCAAGATTGCGTCGGTAAAATGCATTGCTCTCTTGTGCCGTAGAGAAGCCTGCGTATTGTCTCACTGTCCAAGGCTTAGTGGTGTACATCGTTGGGTATGGGCCGCGCGTGTAGGGTGCTAAGCCTGGATAACTGTCGCTGAAACCCACCCGTTGTAAATCTGTGCTGTCGTACAAGCGTTTTAGCGATATATTTTCAGGTGTTGTACTAACCGGGTTTGGCGTGATTTTATCAGCCGCTATTTTATAAACTGCAGGGGCATCAATATTGTTGAATTTAAATGAAGTGCTCATGATGCCACCTCGAATTCTTCTGCATCACGAACCGTACGCAGCGCCAGCGTATTTTCAGATTCTTGACTGGATTGATTTGGTGGCTTTGCCTTTCGATGCGGCTGTGATTTTTTCACTGTATAGCGATTAACTGCGACCTGTACATCCTGCTCATCGTGCAAACGAGCGACTCGCTGTTTTTGAGTGGCTGCTATCTGGCTTTGCCATTGTCCACTGGTTAATGCTTGAATCAGACCACCTTCGTTTTCCAGCTGCTGCAATGCTTGCCAGGTGCTATGGCAAAGCGCGTTGGTGAGATTTTCAATGGCGTATGAACCGCCCATCGGATCGTGGACGAAGTTCATGGCAGATTCTTCGCTAAGGATTATGGCTATGTTTCTGGCCACACGAGCGCCAAGCTCTATGTCGTCATCAATAAAGATGTCATCGATTCGATTGTGTGGATGCACAATGATACTTTGCGCACCACCCATAGTGGCCGCTGCTGCTGAACTGACATTGCGAAGGTGATTGACCCACGGTTGGTTACGCGATTGCATACGCAATGATGTCTCAACGACCAACTGCATTGTGATCTGCGTTACACCCATATGATTCGCCATGTGATGCCACAACGCTTTTAGCGAGCGCAGTTTAACCACGTTGGACAGAGTGTCAGCATCGCAGGCAATCTGGAAGGTGATAGCGTCGTGTGCCGATTGCGCGCTCATACCTGAATCGATCATGGACTGCATGTAAACAGCCGCCGTAGCCATGCTGGCGGTGAGTTCTTGTTCCAGCGATGCTCCCGCATTGTGATAGCAAGTGCTGTTAACACAGACGGTTTTTACCAATGGAAATGTTTTGTGCGAATGTTGAGCAAGTTCGCTCATGTCAGCCAGTAACTTTTCGAGCTTTGTTGCCAGCTTGCCGTTGGACGCCAGTGTGCCAATGGGGTCAGCATTAAAAAAGGCGACAGCAGTTTTGGCATTGACATTCTGTGTGGACCAGATAGATTCTATTTGTTCTGCCGCCCTGGTGAAGCAACTGCCTGCCATTAGGCTTATCGGGATAATATCGAGCAGCACATCTTGCAAAACGGATGGGAGTTCATCAGTGTTTACTGGCGACTTTTGTTCGGGGCAATCCAGTTGGATTTGTACAGAGCTAATGCCACCACGCAAGCCAGCAAGTAGCGATGCGTTTTGTACATCTGCGTTATCTCCCAGAACAGCCAGCCGATTATCCCAGCGCTGTAGCGGTGATGGTGAAATAGTGCTGCTAGCCTCGGGACGATTTGTGTATAGCGGGTCAATGCAGAGCCCACTTGCCGAAGTACGAGACAGGGATGCAAGCGTTTCACCACGCAAACTTTTAGTCGCTAACTCCTGCCAGTCTTCAAGAGTGTATTGATGGAAAGATTGTTCAAAGTCGGTGGTATTTGAGGCGGTGTTTGACCTATCACTCATTCTATTGGTTAGCCAATTCAGTGAATCATGAGTATAACAAACGCAGAATATGCACCGGACTGCTAGCCCTCAAAATATGTCGGGTCGCCAATAGATCCAACAGATTTGAACCGCGCAGTTAATCAAAGGCCGAAAAAGTACCCTAAACTGCAAGATTTCAGTGCCAGTGCACAGAGCATAATACGCAAATATTGCCATCCACTTATGCGTAATTTAAGTGCGATATAGGGTATCCCCTAATTATGCACAGGCTGCATTTCTGATAACTTACTTTCAAAAGCAGCAGATCCTATCCGTGTGTTGTTCCGTAACTGGCTGGCTCAAACGCCCAGTTGCAGGCAAGTAGCTTCCAGTACTTATTGCCACGCGCTCCGTCTGCATTAACCGGATGGTATTCATAAACAGTTTCGAAAAAGGAATTTGTCATGAGCGTAATATCCAACATCAATCGTTCCATTCAGCGTGGCTCTGATCAAAGCTCAGTAGATAAAAAGCAGAACAGTTCGGCCTCCGCAAGTGAAACCGGTTTAGAGAGATCGCTGAAAACGGGCAGTGATTTGCCAAAGCTGTATGAGCAGAATGTATTGAACTCGCTGACGTCAGATTTTGTTGATGATGCTCAGTCAGATCCAGAGAATCTGAAAAGTGCTTTACACCAGGCATTCGGAGACAAAGCATCGGCCGCACAAATCGATCAACTGGCTTCAAAAATTCTCTCTGGTGAGATACCGATGCCCGAGTCCATTGAGTTTGTCAATGCAGGTACCCTTGGTAACAACGTATCAGGTGCTTACGCAGGAGAGGACGGCGGTCGAATTTTACTCGATGCATCTCTATTGAACGATCCTGCCAAGCTTCAACGTGTATTCGTTGAAGAACTTGGCCATCACTTTGATGCCGCACTGGGTGGTCCTGATTCTGCCGGCGACGAGGGGGCGATATTTGCGGAGTCGTTTCAAAAAGGCCCACTAAACCAGCAGCGGTTACAGACATTGCGCAACGAAAACGATGCAGGAGTTCTTAACATCAACGGCAGAAATGTTGAGGTAGAACATTTTTATGGTGGAACCCCTGCGCCGTCGCCAACACCAAGCCCAAGCCCAAGTCCGAGCCCAAGCCCAAGTCCGAGCCCGACTCCCTCACCGACAAACAGCCCGGGACATCCGAGTAATAGGCCAACGAGCCCAAGCCCGACTCCAACTCCGTCACCGACAAACAGTCCCGGACATCCGAGTAATCGGCCGACGAGCCCAACACCTAGTCCGACCCCGTCACCGACAAAC